>NZ_CP045489.1:0-300000 GCF_009392895.1 Natronorubrum aibiense
GGACGGTCTGACTGTTCAGTATTACTAGTTAGTTCATCTTGTTCTTCTGCCTGTTCACTCTGATCAGTCTCGTCAGCAAATGGATTTTGGCCACCAGATTTCATGCTGTGACCTCCGTCGTCGCAAATTGATCGGCGATGAATTCGGCCAGTTCGTCGAACTTTTCGAGTGTCGGTTCTTCGTAATCACGAAGATCACGGTAGGCATCGTTCTCCGCGAGTTCGTAGATCGACACCTGGTTGTCCCACGCGTCACCAAGCATCGATCCGCGCTCACCGATCGATACGGGGGCGATCGGCAGTGACTCCTCCTCGAGTGCCTTGAGATATTTCTGGTTCACGTTCGTCCCCTTGACCTTGTTCGGCACAGCACCGAGAACACCGACGTCGATATCTCCGAGTTCAGTCTCGAGGCCGTTGACCACGTCACGGAGACCCTGAATGCTCCGCTCACCTTTTGGAGATGGTTCGAACGGGACGAGGAGGTTCGACGTTGCGTAAACTGCGTTGTACAGATGTTGCCCCTCAGACGCTGGTGGGTCGATGATGAGAACGTCGTATTCCGATGGGACACCAGCATCGACGAGGACCCGCCGGAGCTGTTTTTCCTTCTCGAATTCACCATCGAGACTCGTCTGGTCCTCGAGTTCCTTAGCCGTCGCGAGGAGATCAGCAAGGTTGCCGAGATTATTGTGGCTTGGAACAAGATCAACGCCTTCAGCTGACTGGATGAGGTCGTCGAAATCACCTCGTGGTCGATCGACCATATGGAGTACAAGATTGTCGGCCTCGCTGTCAGCTTTCCGACCATCGAGACCGAAGTGATTGGTTAAGCCGCCGTCCTGAGGATCCATATCAATTCCGAGAACCTTCTTTCCTTGATTGGCGTGCGCACGCATGAGGTTGGCTGCAAGCGTCGTCTTCCCAACGCCACCAGCTTCGGACCATACCGTATACGGAATCATACACACTAAGCAGACGGTCTCCATGTATATAATACTAGCCAGACAAGACAGTATTGCTTCCCAGTATTACTGACCAGCAATACTGATCAGAATGTGTGGAAAATTGAAGGATACGCACATAAGACGGCTTCAGAGTAGACAAAGCAGATTACGAGAGGTCAGAAATTCGAACTTCTTGTGAATTAGCGTAATTAAAAGCTAGCAGAGTCCGAAAGGACACCCCACCATGTCCACTGTCTCATCGAGTGCCTCGAGTAGCAAATCAGAATTCGTATCCAGTACATATTCAGAATATCGTCCGCCAGCTTTCCCTTATGCCGCTTCGTCCGACTTACAATCCCTAACATTGCGAGTTCGCCAAGGAGGTCTTGCATTCGATGAGGTACGAGAGGGTCAACCGCAGCTCGGTCACAGACGATTTCATATCGATCCTGAACTTGAGTATTGTAGCGAGCAACGAGACCAATTTGGGATGAACCGATGGATCAATAGTAATCCATCAAAAATAAGACAATACCCACACACCCCGGGTGTCGAGTGTAAACCAGCGGAATTGAACGGTAGAATCCGTTTCAGAGGTGTTCAGAAAAGGAGGTTATACTGAAATTAGACGTGCTCTCTGTCTAAGGAGAGGTAACAACGAAGAAACCGTGTAAGCAAACCTACGAACAATCTCATAATATCACGTCTCAGTTACACGTCCACTGAGTATATAATGCCATGTTCAACTTTGATCTTCAGTCACAATTTCCCGGCCTATGTATGATGATTCCACCTTCCGAATTTTGCCGTAACAATAAAATATATAAATAGTTTCTAGATAGTAGTAGTAGTAGAGTACTGTGAAGAGTTGTTGTTCAACACTCCTATCTTTCTGCGAGGAGAGAATCCCGCCGTTCACGGCGTTGACGAGAGCGGAGCTCTCGTTCGCACATCAGAACGCGAAGCGTTCTGAGGACGGGCGTGAATCCGACAACGCCTACGCAAACCACGTTTAACCCAGCGGTGCGGTGCCGTGGGAAGCCTCGCCGTTTACGGCGAGGAGGAGGTCACTGTAGGAATCCTCTCTTCAAGAGTCCGTACATAACTACACGCGAGAGAACTAGCTACCCACTATTTCGCTAGTTTACACTCGACACCCGGGGTGTGTGTGTGTGTGTTCTCGAGTTCGTTGAGATATACATGACCTCGGATCTTGAGTCACCGTTGGCAACTCATACACATGTTAACTAATACACTTGACGACCGGTGTGGGGCTTTGATTAAATTGTATCAACCGATACACTCGACACCCGGGGTTTGGGCGCCTCTTATCGTTCAATAGTACCGGTTGTTTTTATTCTTATTTAGAACACTTCTATCTCCCTTCTTCGGACAGATACACTCGACACTTGGTGTGGGAAGAACACATAGATTTATGTCCATCACCGACCGTCGTGTGTAACAATGAAGTGGACTCTCGGGGGTCGATCACCAAGATGAGCGACGAGTCACAGAGCTCTCTTGATTCGATTTGGCAGAGTGAAGACCCGATTTTCACGAACAAGGAGCTTCTTGATATCGAACACATTCCGGACGAGGAGCGGATCATTGGTCGCGACGATGAAATCTCGAACCTTGCAAATGGTGTCCACCCAGCAATTCGAGGAGGTAAGCCGCGGAATACAATAATTTACGGTAAAACGGGGACGGGAAAGAGCTTAGTCGCCAAACATGTTACTCAGAGTGCCGAACGCTTTGCTCAGAAGGAAGGGACACACCTAGCTCGAGCGTATATCGACTGCACACAGACGACGACAGAAACGCAGGTCGTAATAAAGCTTGCACGGTCGTTCAACGACCCAGAAAAAACAGATATCTCTGTGCCACTTTCTGGGCTATCTACAAACGCGTACTACGATCGGCTTTGGAATATTCTTGACGCTCTGCACGATGTCGTCATCATCATCCTCGACGAAATAGACAAGCTCCAGGAGAACAACGTGCTAATGCAGCTTTCTCGAGCCGGGGAGGCTGGTAAACTCGAGTCATGCAAAGTCGGGATAGTCGCTATCAGTAACAAGATTTCTTTCAAGGATAGTCTCGATGAACGAGTCCTCAGTAGTCTGCAGGAACGTGAGTTTATTTTCCCTCCATATGATGCAAATCAGTTGCGTGAAATTATGCGTCATCGAGAGGATGCGTTCCACGAAGGCGTTATTAGTGATGAGGTGATTCCACTGGCAGCTGCGTTCGCCGCACAGGAACACGGGGATGCTCGAAAGGCACTTGATATTCTTCGAAACGCAGGTGAGCTTGCTAAGGACGATGGTAGTGATCTGGTTCTTGAAGAGCACGTCAGAGATGCCCGTGAACAGGCGGATATCGACCGATTCTCGAAGTTGCTTCAAGACCAGCCGACTCAGTCAAAAGCAGCTGTCTATGCGCTTTCATTGCTTGCAGATGGACAGAAGCAAGAGGAGTTCTCTACTCGCGAGATCTACGAGCAGTACGAACAGCTCACAAAGACGCTTGACATAGATTCACTCTCTCAGCGCCGGATGGCCGACAGACTGAATGAGCAGGCATTCCTCGATATTTTAGGGATCACAGATCGTGTCGGTCGTGGTCGTGGCAAGGGGATGACAAACTTCTATTACCTGCTTGAGGATCCAAAAGTTGTACAGACCGCTATCGAGTCCGATCAGCGGTTTTCCGACGTGAAATCGTGACATCCTCCTCGCCGTTCACGGCGAGGCTTCCCTACCGCAGTTGAGATATTTATGATTTGCAGCTGCTCGCTTGTTCAGCGAACGTCCCCTGTCCACGACTATGGTCGTGTTCTCCACGACGGAACAGGTTGACTACTGGACGTGCCACACGCCCGCTACTCCTATCCTCTGTAGATCGAGGATTCAGAGTTACCTTTTCTGCTTGGTCTAACCGACGCCGAATGTTCTCCGCACCATTCGAATCGGCGTTCATCACGGCCTCACACCCACGACAGACGTATAAGCCGCGCTCAACACGGTTGGCGTCTCGTTTCTGCCCACAACGCGAACACGTCTTCGACGTGTCTCGCTCGCTCACTATCACCACAGTGATACCTTCCGCTTTCGCCTTGTATGTGAGTAAGTTCGTGAACCGGTCGAACGCCCATCCGTGCAAGCCTTCGTTGCCACGGTCGCCCCAGTTCCGAGCCTCACCAGTCTCGTCGTCTTCGCGGATGCCTTCGAGGTTGCCGACAGCAATTGTCCCGACACCTCGTTCAACACACTCTGCAACGATGTGTTTCGTGACGGCGTGTAGGTAGTGCGACCGACGCTCAGAACGCTTCTTGCGGAGTCTCAAGGCATTGTTCGAGCGAGACGAGTTGCACTTCGCAATCTCCTTAGCGAAGTACCGTTCGTCGGTCTTGAGAGCGTTCCCCGGATACAACTCGTGGTCGCCCGTAGAATACGAGACGGCGGCGAAGTTTGAGATACCGAGGTCAATGCCAGCAGTTTCGTCGCCGGGAGACTCGGCCTCGATTTCGTGTTTGCAGACGATGTGAAGTTCCCATTCGCCTTTAGAACCGTTCCAGACTGCTTTCACGTGGCCAACGTTCTCGATCGTCACGTCTGGTCGGGTTTCAATCTCACAGAGGATGAAGTCTGACCAGTGTTCTTTCAGATTTCGACCTTTAGAGAGGCGAATCCGATTATTCTTTGCGTCGTGTTTGAACCCGTCTTCTTTGAACGTGACTGTCGATCGTGGGTGATCGTCGCCGTTCTTCCGATACTTCGGTGGGTTTGCGCGGTCGTCCCCGTTTCGGCGTTTAGCATACCAACCACTGAACGCTTCAGCGAGTTCTTCTATAACTCGCTGTGCTCAATGAGCGAAGCTCATTGGCATCACGAGACGGCGAAGCCGTCTCGAACGAACTCGACTGAGAATTGAGTCGGCATAGCGTTCGTGATTCTTCAGGTATGCCTTGAGTGGGCCATCCTCGGGGATTGTCCCTGTTTCGCTCCAGATGCGGTCACACGTCCAGCGTGCGATGTTCCAGAGCTTTGAGGCGGCCAAACCCAAGCGAGTCCAAATCACTCTGCACCTGTTGCTGGTTGCGAATGGTAGCAACATAGGTGCGAGTGACCTGAATCGCCATACATAGGCTATGTAGACAATCCTACTTAATGGTGCGGATTGGCATTAAATATCCGGCCTGCCATCGACGGTGGTGTGTGGATGAATCGTCGGATTCACGCCCGGCGTAAACGCCGGGATTCTCTCCTTGAAAATCATAGATTCACGCTAGAGAAATATCTCTTTCACATTCGACATCTGGCGCTCCCAAGTCTCTGAGTTTGAGGTATCGTTTCTCTTGTGAGACTGTCTGGTCTTGAGAGAGCCTTTAGCTGGTAATTTCGAGGGTTTACACTCGACACCTGGGGTCATAGGTCCCTGAACTTAACAGATAGTTTCTCTTGTGAGGCTATCTGGTTCTGAGAAAGTCTCTGGTTGGTGATTTTGAGGGTTTACACTCGACACCTGGGGTCCTAGATCTCTGTGTTTAACAGATTGTATCTCTTGTGAGGCTATTTGGTTTTGAGAGAGTCTCTGGTTGGTGTTTTTGAGGGCTTACACTCGACGCATGGGGTGACGCAATCCGCGTGAGGGAGCATATAAATGAATACACTCGACACTTGGGGTAGGGGAGACGACTCGAGTTTACAGAGATTCTACTGAGCTTGTCGTTCGAGTGCCTCTGCTCGCCAACAACGTTTGACGGCTGCATCATCCGAAGCGCCATCAGCAGCGATCGTGAACTGCTTTCTTCGGTGAACGATCTGCTCGAGTATCAGTACTGATCTTGGCTTCATCCACTGCAGCATCTCGAGCGTCCGCTTGGAGGTGTTCGTAGCGGACCTCGCAGCTATGGCGAGTTCAGTCACGAGAAGAACCTCGAGACGCTCGCGCTGTTCACACCCTCCTGGGATCGTGTTGCCGGAGACATCTTCCGTGATCTTCTCGATAAGCTGTCATATAAGTAACTCGAGTGGGTGATCCGAGAGAGCGAGAAGACGCTGACCAACACGGCGATCAATCTCTGGGTGCCATGGTGACGAACGATTACCGGGAAACGTTACCTGAGATCGACGTGCCGACGCTCGTCACGTACGGCGAGGAGAGCAATCTCTACGCACCGGAGACAGCCAAATTCATGACCGATCAGATCCCGGACTCGGAACTGGTTGGGTTCTCGGATGTCGGGCACGGCGTTCCGCTCGGGATGCCGGAGGAGTTGACTGAGGAACTCGAGGGATTCCTCTGATATATTGGTACACGGAATACTACATCTCCTGGACCGAATCGTGCATTCACACCGTACTCCGATACACTACTAGCCATCAACTTCTGCGCGTGGTCACACGAGATTTCCAGATCAAATTCTCGTCACTCCAGTCGCGTCTGGCGTTGATCCTTGTTCCCGAACTGTCGGACGTACCGTTTTTCAATATTTGAGACACACAGTGCGCAAAGTGAACTGCTCGAGGTTCTGCAACTCTTGAATCCGTTTCTCAGAGCGCTCTTCGGGGAACTCCTCCGGTAGATCCGCACGAAGCGATTCGAACTATCATTCTAACTGTTCTTCGAATGCGCTTGAGCCTCCATGTCGGATGTTGAGTAGGGATTGTCATCGATACATTCAAAACTAAAGTGATAGAATACTAATTCGTGGCCAGTATCGAATTTGATTTTGACGACGACATGATCGCTGTCGACGACCACGACCACAAGCGTCGATTCGTTGCCGCACAAGACGATGGTGTCTGGCGCGTGTTCGAAGGCCCGATGAACGGCTCGCACGCACTCTCGCAGCGGACTACTGTCGAGACAGCAAATCAAGCCCTCGTTGATGCGTTGCAGTGGCTTACCGAGTCTGACGACTAGCGATTGAGG
This sequence comes from Natronorubrum aibiense, assembly GCF_009392895.1. Taxonomy (GTDB): domain Archaea; phylum Halobacteriota; class Halobacteria; order Halobacteriales; family Natrialbaceae; genus Natronorubrum; species Natronorubrum aibiense. Next base: position 6,887 of record NZ_CP045489.1, read on the forward strand.
CAGCGGAAGAAAATATTGCGCTGTTTGTCTGTAAGTGGATATTTGTATTGAAAATATGGGCGGAATTTACATAGAGCGGTTCTCGAGCGGTGGATATGGTTTCTATCAATCACGTGAAAACACAGGTTGAATCGTTCGACGGCGTCGAATCGGTGATCGACGACAACAGCGCCCCCTCCTTCAGCGACTTGTCGCTCAGAGGTGCAGTTCGACAACTCGAGTAAGGACAACATGCTGACTTATGTAACAGATATCCGTCGCAGATTTCTGTAACAGATACTTGTTACAGTTGACATCCCCCTCCGCGTGAACACGGAGGAATCCCGAGCGGTGGGAGTGTCAGGTTCGCAGTCCAATCACCGGACTACCAGCCCTTTCGGGCACGGGTAATCCCACAGCATCGGACTGGTGGACTGCTAGCCATGCCAAGTGGCTGTTACCCCTATCTTCGACCATGTTTGGCGTCCCGGTGTTGTTTTTGCCACAGGGACGCCAGCAGGCGTCAGTGGACTTAGGGGTATCTTGGGGTCGCTTTCAGCAGTCGGCACGTCGGCACACCCTTCGAGGATGTGGCGTTCACCGACTGAACTTTCGGATATTGCCTCCTTTCGTGGGCGGGCTGGCCGTGGTTCGAAAATCCAAGATTTTCGTCATCACGAGAGAGCGACGCTCTCTCGAACGACCTCCGTAGGACGGTTCGGAATCCGCTCCATTCCGACCGATTCCTATCGTACAGTATGGCGACCTGTCACTTAAACATCACCGTAGGAAACATCGGAGCGAGCGTTTGAACGGTGGTCTGTTACCACAAGTGACGGCGCGTATCCACGGCGTTCACGCCGTGATATTGCGCCTGTTCAGCCTATAACTCCCCCACCCCGTGTGCGAGATGAAATTGATACAAAAGTGGGGGAGCGAAAATCACTGAGAAACGCGGGAGCGGCTAAAGTCGTGCATATCATGGAGAGAAGATTCAATACCGAAAGATAAGAAATAGCCTATGTAATAGAAAAGTTTTATCACCCTTCTCAAAAAACCAAATCCGCACTAGAACTATACTCTGTTTGAGTTGGTATTCAAAATATAAGATTAATTTAAGTTATTCTAGCTTGTACGCGCTTCTCTAGACGTTATTTCCTCGGATATCTGCTGTGTTAGGACTTCTACTTCCACTCTGTCTATTGTCTCTTCTATCCTATGCCTCCTACATGTCTCGCAAATTCATCTCGCACACGGGGTGTGTGGGTTAATCGATTGCCGTGACAACTTCTCATTTCATGTTATTTTTCATTTAGAAATACTAGATAATGCATAGTCAGTTTCTCCTGGCCTGTGCAGTAGAACATCGATCGCGATCTCACTTTGCACATGGTATATCTGTGCCAATGTCTCCTCTGAGTTCTCTCTGTCAATTTCATCTCGCACACGGGGGGTACTTGCCAATTTGACTTCGCCCGCGGTTCGATGGGTTCTCGTAAAGACTGCCTATACTCCGCTTATAACCCAAGAATTCGTCGTATTTAACCTCGCACGCGGTTTCCATATCTATATATGGAATGGACTACATGTCGATAACATGTCTGACGGTGATGAGCAGCAGTCTCTCTCACAGTCCATCAAAGGCCGTCTTCAAGAGGGGGTTCAGAACTCTGTTTTCAAAGACAAAGGACTCCTTGATCCAGATACCGTCATTGACGAAGACAGGATTGTTGGCCGTGACCAGCAACTGGACGATATTATCACCTATCTCCGACCGGCGCTTCAAGGTAACCGCCCTCCGAACATGCTTCTCTACGGTCCATCGGGAACGGGCAAATCGCTCATCATTAACGCAGTCTGTCAGCAAGTTCAGGAGTTGGCAAACGCTCAGGGAGACCGATTCGGTGTAATCAGAGTTAACTGCCAGACTATCAAGTCTCACGATCGGGCTGTCTATCGACTCGTCGAAAATGCGGCAATCGGAGTCGGTATTGATCCTGGAGTTCCGGAGAGCGGCGTCTCGACTGACCAGAAACTGAACCGATTTTACGAAATCTTGAGTGAGAACTTCGACTCTGTTATTATCATCCTTGATGAGGTTGATCTCCTTGTTGGCCGCCAACGTGATCCGAATGATGAGCCAGCCTACTCCAAGTTACTCTATCAACTCTCTCGTGCATCTCAGTTAGGTCGAATCGAGGGAGATGTCTCAGTGGCTGCACTCACGAACGATCCACGGTTCATGGAGAACCTCGATGGACGGGCGGAGAGCTCGTTTAATCCACAAGATATCGTGTTCTCAGATTACGATGCGAATCAACTACAAGCGATCCTCGGACGTCGTCGCGACGCTTACCGAGATGATGTCCTCGAGGATGGAATTATCCCACTCAGTTCAGCGTATGCTGCTCAGGATCACGGTGATGCACGGAAAGCGATCGACCTTTTCCGGAAGGCTGGTGAGATTGCGGATCGCCAAGGCGAAGACAGGGTTCGCGAAGAACACGTTCGAGGCGCTCAAAAAGAAGCTGAGCGTGACCGCACCCTAACACAAATGCAAGGGCTTTCGACGCAAAAGAAGCTCTCACTCTATGCGACCGCTATCGTTCCTGTCTATTCCTCTCGGAATCTAAACGCTATCCCTAGCACTGTCGCGTACCGTGTGTATCAGTATATTACGGATATCTTGGATACTGATGAGAAATCGCGCGATTCTTATCTTCGGTACATGAGCGAAGCAGAGACCTACAATTTTGTCACGTCTGATAAACGAGGACGAGGCTACGGAAGCGGTGTTCATAAAGAATACACGTTTGTCGATGACCCCGAAGTTGTTGCTGAAACTCTTCAATCAGACATCCGACTTGAGGAAATCGAGAACGACGAGGATCTAATCAGGTCCGTCGTTAACGCCCAGATAAGTGATTTCTTCGATGGAAAATAGCTGGAAGACCATTTGATACCGTCTCCTATTTCATATCGCACACGGGGTGTGGGAGGACCATAGAAATTGTTTGTCCAGATAGGTATGTCTGACAGTGATATACAATATTTCATATCGCACACGGGGTCCCTTCTTCAAAATCTGTGAATTCACTTCGCACACGGGGTGGTCGGATCAAGAACTCTCGTGAACCACATAGCCTACTTACCTGCTTTCACTAGTCCCTTGAAAACGAGTGCTTAGTGTAGCTTCAACCGTGAACTTGTGAGTACATCATCCTACGATCAAACTGCCAGTTCCAATTCATTTTTCTGAAGCCCTGCAAGATACACAGCGCGAATGTCGCACGTTATTTGACTCGATCTACGAAAGGTAGTGACCGGTCATCATATCTGCTTGTGTGATGTTCGATAATTCTTACCACGTTAGGGACAGTCACTTTTTTCCTGTCTCTTGTGGGGAGCCTATGGACGAGTACTTCACCGTCTTGTCGGACATCCAGCGTCGTCAGATACTGGTTGAATTACTTGACCGTTCTCCACGGGCAGATGGTGGTGAACCACTACCAGAACTCACTGGCGATTCTGCGAAAGGATCAGAGATGATGGTAACTCATAATCACCTTCCTCGGTTAGCAGAAGCTGATTTCATCGTCTGGGATCAGGAGACAGACGAAGTGGCAAAAGGCCCCAGATTCGAGGAAATCAGACCTCTCCTTGAGCTTATCGACAGTCATGCTGGTGAATTACCTGAAGAGTGGATTTGAGATCTCTGACTTTCTTTCACCAGTTGATTCGCATGTGTAGTGTGCAGATGGTATACCGCTTTCGCCGTTAAACAAACGAAGCCATCGTGTTGTACTCATCCTCTAAGTCTTGCACGCTATTACTGTCAGTTCACAGTTCAAATCTGCCACTGCACGGATGCTGATACTCACAAGTCAAAGGTTGAAACACCACTTAGCGCACTATATGTCAGCTAATACACTATGACACCCCCCGAAGATTCTCTTCTGCTGCCAAGTCGATATCGTTTAAGGATATTTTCATTACTGCTTAAAATAATATATTTGAGTATTTCCTCCGGAAATACGGTGTGTCTCTCGCTCCATAGCGTTCCGTGTCATCGGTCGATCACCACAACATTAAGATTTGTACCATCTGGTCCAGCGACCGCTTTGCACGCTCGAGTTCACGGTTCTCTCGCTGAGCCTGTCGCTCGAGCAGTTCGGCTCGCCGACACCGTTCACGAGCGACGTCATCAACGCTGTCCTTGTCACTGATCGTGAAGTGCTTGCGACGGTGATCGATTTGCTCGAGCATCAGTGCCAATCGTCGAGACACCTGTATCGCCACTCATCACACTACTGTTTTCAGTAAACCGTTGTTATCCAGTTCCACCGACCCAAATGAGGACTAACTCTCCGAATCGACTGGACCTTTGTACTTCGACTTAATCTTCTCACCCTCTCTCCACTGCCAGTAGTAGTAGCGATTGTCGTTGATCTCCTTCACCGTGATCGTTGCCTTCGATGGGACATCATCCGGAAAATCCTCTGATCGCTCTTCGACCACCTCGTTCTCTTCGTTTTCTGTTAGTCGTGCCTCTCGCTCACGGTATTCAGCGAGCTCTTTGGAGTACCTAGCGACGTGCCGAAGGAGTTTGGGCGAGAAATCGTCAAATGTTTCGAGGATGCCGGTGGGAAGTTCTTGCGGGGGTGTCGGTGGCTCACAGGACATGGTAACTCAATCTGTGTTAACCAACAAAGAACGTCAACAGTATAATGCCGTTGGTTAAGAATGTTCCTTGTCGTTCTCTCTCAACTCTCTCTTCTGGAGTAACACTACTCGAAACTCATTTATAAATAGGTTACGTACTATGTTACAACGTGCTGCGACGAATCGAACTCGAGGTCCTCGCTACCGTCGAACGTGGCGATACGATCTCGGAGCTCGCGACGAAGCTCGACCACAGCGAGAGTTACCTCTCTCGTGCTGTCGCAGACCTCGCTGAGAAGGGGTTGGTCTACACGGAGCGAGACGGCCGCCGGAAACGAGTCATCTCCTCGGATTCTCGGGCTGTTGAAATATACCAGGATTTCGTCCGCCAGCACTCTCACATCGACTTTCCCGAGTTGTTGACGGGCAAAGCCCTCGAGGTACTTTACTACCTCGACCAGCCACAGACCGTTGCTGACGTCGCCGAACGGAGCGGCAACTACCGCAACACCGTCAACCGTATTCTCAAACGGCTGCGAGACCGTGGCCTCGTCGGTATCGATGACAGCCACTACCACTTCAACGGTGACTTCGACCGACTGCACGAGTTTGCTCGCGAACTTGCGCACCATCTCCATCGACAGCGCCTCGAATCGGTTGCGCCGAACGGGACGATTCTCTGGGAGGGCTATGACGAATTTCTCGCACAAACGACAACGGAGATTGACGCCGAACACTTCCATGAGACCGGGCTTGCGCGGTTTGCGACCTTCGATCTCCAGTTCCTGCTGACCCGCCACCGATACTACCTCTATTCTGAGGGCCTAGAGGAAGTCTCGCCGGCGGAGCTCTGCTGTCACACGTTGCTGATCGATGACGGGCCCCGCCACCGCTCGTACTGTCTCCTGTTGCTCAGCCACGCCGATGTCGACGTGAGTGACCTCCGAGAGCAAGCCGAAAAATACGGCCTCGAAGACGAAATCGACACCCTACTCCAATATATCGAGACGAAGGGGGCAGTCGACAGCAATCGCCTCCCCGAGTGGGACGAGTTCCAAGAGCTAGCTGCTGACTACGAGGTGAACTTACCCCAATGAGACCAACTTTCGGACGCGAGTACATCGAGAACGAGTTCAAACGAATCGCAGATGGACTATCTGACAAGCTCACAGTCTACCTGATCGGTGGTGGCGCGATGTCGTTGCGTGACCTCAAGGGGGCGACGAAGGATATCGACCTGGTCGTCGCCGACGGTGACGCATACGGCCAGCTGTGGGCTGTCCTGATGGATCTCGGGTATGCGGAGATACAATCACTGGACGCCGATTACCGGGCGCTGGGCGCAACCAGCTGCGTCGAGAACGCTGATAGGTGTCGGATCGACATCTTCAACCAGCAGGTCGCGAACAAGCTCGTGCTGACTGAGGGGATGCGGGAACGCAGCGAGTCGTTCCTCGCGACCGATCAACTGACCGTCCGCCTAGTCAGCAACGAGGATATCTTCCTGTTCAAGTCGGTCGCAGGGCGGGACGACGACATTGAAGACATGAATATGCTCGTGCAGACTGGCCTCAACTACGACGTCGTCCGAGGTGAACTCGAGGCACAGATCGACTGCCTCGGTGACGACCAGTTTGCCACCTTCACGAATGAGGCCTTGGTTGACCTCGAGGAGCAGTACGGAGTGACCACGCCGATCGAGGACCGCGTCCAGGAGCTGACAAACCGATACTATCGCGGGCTCGAAATCCTTCAGATACTTGATGAACCGATGACCGTCGACGAATTAGCGGCTGACCTCCACCTCGAAATCACGGAGATCAGAGAGCGAATCTCGTATCTCGAGGAGTTCGACCGCGTCATTTGGGATGATAAGAGTGTTTGTTTGGTCGAGTAGGATTTGACATCCTCCACACGACTGAAGTCGTGGGATTCCCGACCGCCGTTGGGATATTGTGGTTTACGACGTGACCTGTTCTTGAGGCGCGAACGCACCAGTTTCCTTCTCAAATAGGTACGTCGATGGCTGTGCCAACCAGCCGTTACTCCTATCTCCACCATCCGTGGCGGGACTCGGAGATACTTTCTGTCGGATGTTCTCAGCACCATTCACGTCCGCGTTCGCCACCGTGGCGCACTCATCACAAACGTATAACCCGCGCTCAACACGGTTCGCCTTGCGTTCCCGACCACAGCACGAACACGACTTTGACGTATTGCGCTCTGAGACCTGCTTAAGAGTGATTTCTTCCATCTCGGCCTTGTATTCGAGTAGATCGGTGAACCGGTCGAACGCCCACGAGTGCAGGTCGAGATTGCCGTGTCTCCCCCAATTCTTCGACTCACCATTCTCCCCGTCCTCGCGGATGCCAGAGAGGTCGCCAATCACGATGGTTCCAACCCCCTCGTCCACACATCGTTCAACGATGTGCTTGGAGAGCGTGTGGAAGTAGTGGGTGCGGCGAGCCGATTTTTTCTGGTTCAATCGCGTGGCCTGCTCGGAGTCCGTGTCGTCACACTGAGCAATCCGTTTGCTGAAGTAGTAGTCGTCTTGCTTCAGGCAGTTGAGCGGATACAACTCGGCGTGGCCGTCCTCGTAGGCGAGGGCGGCGAAGTTGGTGATGCCGAGGTCAATGCCCACGGTCTTCTCACCAGGTGATTCAGCAACTTCTACCTCGGCTTTGCAGACGAAGTGGAGTTCCCACTCGTTACCCGTCCAGACGCCCCTGACTTGTTGGATGCTCTCCACGTTGGAGAGGTCGACGTCGGGGCGGGTCTGGTACTCGCAGAGGATGAAATCCGACCAGTAGTCTTTCAGATTCGACCCCTTTGAGAGTCGAACGCGGTTGTACTGGGTGTCGAGCTTGAAGCCGGCGGCTTTGAAGGTGACTGTGCTTCGTGGGTGTTCGTCGCCGTATTTGCGGTAGCCGGGCGGGTTCGCTCGCGTGTCTCCGTTGCGTCGTTTGCCGTACCAACTGTTGAACGCCTCAGCGAATTCTTGAAGGACTCGCTGTGCTCAATGAGCGAAGCTCATTGGCATCACGAGACGGCTTCGCCGTCTCGAACGAACTTGACTGAGAATTCAGGTCATCATAGCGTTTGTGCGACTTCAGGTACGCGGTGAGTTCGTCGTGTTCAGGGATGTAGCCGATTTCATCCCAGACGCGACTGATTGTCCACCGTCCGACGTTCCAGAGTTTCGAGGCGGCGAATCCGAGCGAATCAAGATCGTCGGACACCTGTTTCTGGTTCCTGACGGAAGCAGTGTAGGTGCGAGTGACGACCTGTTTCGCCATACATAACCTATGTAGACAAACCTACTTGAAGGGATGGATTATGCAGCGTGGAATATCCTGCTATGCCATCGAACGGTGGACTGTGTAGTGGGTTGTCGGATTCATCCCACGACTGAAGTCGTGGGCTTTCTCCTCGATGTTCTGTAACTCTTGTCCGCTTTTATCGCTCGAGTACCTCAACGTCGGGGTGTTTCCCAGCGGGACCGGCAACCACTTTTGCACGCTCGAGTTCACGGAGCTCTCGCTGAGCCTGTCGTTCGAGCAGTTCGGCTCGCCGACACCGTTCACGAGCGACGTCGTCGACAACGTCCTCGCCACCGATCGTGAAACGCTTGCCACGGTGATCGATCTGCTCGAACATCAGTACCGATCCTCGGCTTCATCCACTACGGCATCTCGGGCGTCTGCTTGGAGGTGCTCGTAGCGGACCTCACAGCTGTCCGAACAGAACCGACCAGAATATCCTGCCCGATCGCGAGTAGGTTCTGAACACGTCGGCATTCGGCACTCATCTCGGTCGGTCATCTGGCGATCCCTCGATTCAGGAACTGAGTCGTTTCAATGCTCGTCAGCGCGATTGCTGTCTCTCTTTGTCTCATGGGTTGCTGCGGTGGACTCCTTTCGAGCCCTCGCACCCTTCCGGGGGATACAAACCGTCTCGAGTGACGAGGTCGATCGACAGTCAGCGGCTGAACGTGCCATCCGGCGTAGGGACAAGTCCCGTGCGGATCTCGAGGTCGACACGGCGAAGATGCTTGCAGCCGTTGTCTAGCTGACGCTGCTCGAAATCAGGACAGGTATACGTTGTTGCCTCGATATCGACGTCGTAGGTAGCACCGCTCTCACTCTCGACCTCGTAGATCGGGCCCATTGTCCCAAAGCGGACGTCCAACTCTTCGTTCAGTGCACAGCGAGTTCGTGGATCGTCAACTGAGTAGCCACCTGCCTTGAGGGCAGTCGGCGGTTGGGAGTTCTCGCAGGGGGTGGTGAACTCGTCGCGATGGTTGCGCTTTTGGCCGCACTTCCTGCAACGCCAGTAGCGTGTCCGATACTCGTAGCCATCGGTGAGGTCAATTTCGTACGGTGTTGGCTCTGTGCCCGGCAGCCATTCATCGATCGCGACGAGTTCGTGTCCGTTCAGTCGGGCAACATCTCCTGGATAGTTGCGGTTGCGGTCGCTCGCGTACTCGTTTGTCGATCGATCTCGATGCGGGTCGCTCTCGGGTGGTCGATCTGTACTCATTCGTGGCCTCGAGGCACACGAGTATGCGCCTCACCCTCTCAGGCGCAGAAAAACTGACGGGCCGCTTTATCACCATTAGCTTATCTGTCGATTTTGAAGTATATCGAGGCGAATGCCACGGAGGATTTCTCTTCGATTCTCTGTAACGAGTGAACGCAGCCGTTTTTTCAGCGGAGAAAAGAACAGCTAGGGAGAATACTTAATCGACGGTTCACTCTCGAAATCCAACGGTCGATATGGAACCGTCCTGGTTTCGTGAGACAGATCGAATCACGTGATCGGATCGACGTGCACGAAGGATTGATTGCTGTTTCACCCGAATGCGTTGCCGTGACAGTATCCGGCACCGGCTTTCACTCGCTGACCACCGAAGTCCACGACCACCACCCGACGGTCGAAGGCTCCATCCCCGACTGGCTCTCTGGGACGCTGATTCGCAACGGCCCTGCCCGCTTCGAGGTCGGTGATCGCCGCGTCAACCACTGGTTCGACGGTCTAGCGATGCTCCGCCGCTATGCCTTCAACGACGGTTCGCTCCGCTACTCGAACCGGTTTCTCCGCACCGACGCCTACGCGGAGGCAATGGACGGTCGGCTGACCGGCCAGTTCGGCACTGACACGCGTGGCTGGCGTCGTATCCTCGAGACTGTAACTTCTCTAGGAGTCCCCGATCCGACCGACAACGCGAACGTTCACGTCGCCCGTATCGACGGCGAATATGTCGCACTCACCGAGACCCCGCGCCGAGTCGCCTTTGATCCTGAGACGCTCGAGACACGCGGGCACTTTCGATTCCACGACGACCTGCCCGAACACATTACGACCGCGCATTTCGTCAACGACCCTCACCAGAACGAACTGGTCGGCTTCGCCACGCAGTTCGGTCGGACACCACAGTATCACCTTTACCGTCTCCCGACAGGGAGTCGAACACGAGAGATTATCGCCTCCATCGACGCGAATGGGCCGGCGTATATCCACGACTGTAGCGTCACCGCCAACCACGTCATCATCGTAGAGTCGCCGCTCGTCCTGTCGGTGTTTCGGGCACTGAATCCGTTTGCTGAGGGTGCGATCGACATGCTTGACTGGCAGCCAGAACGTGACACACGCGTGCTCGTGGTCGACCGGAATACCGGCGACATTGTTGCCGATCCGACATTCGAGTCGGCCTTTACGTTCCACCATGTCAATGCCTACGTCGACGGTGGGACGATCGTTCTTGACCTCGTGGAGTTCCCGAACGGCGATATCGTCGACACCATGTCACTGTCCGAACTCGGCGATGGATTCCCAGATGTGCCCGATGCCCACCTGATGCGGTACCGTATCAACCCCGACTCGAATACGATCAGCCGGACGCGACTCTACGATGGCGCGATGGAGATGCCACGCGTCGCCCGCTCAGTCATCGGCCGACGCCACCGCTACGCGTACGGGCAGGTGACCGACCGCACAGGGGCAAACGGACTTGTCAAAGTGGATTGCGAGACAGGCATCGCCAGAGAGTGGTGGAAGCGGTCGGTTTACATCGAGGAACCAATTCCCGTCCAGCATCCTGATGCCGACAGCGAAGATGAGGGAGTTGTGCTTGTGACGGCGCTGAACCCCCAACGTGAGCGGACGGAACTCATGATCTTTGACGCAGCGACGCTAGATGTCCAAGCGCGGGCCATTCTTCCACACGCGGAACCCTTCGGCTTCCACGGCCGTTTCTTCCAGAGTATGTAGTTCAGAGACGGTGTAACCGTCAGCACAGTGGCGCCAAACCGTTGTCCCGACCGGATCGAGCGTGAGTTCGCGTTCTCGGATTGTTTCGAGGAAAACGTCCTTGCTACTACTTTCGGATTTCAAGAAGTTCCGCTAGATCTTCCTTTGAAACCGGCTCAATCTCGACTCGATCATTCGTCGCCGAATAATAGATCGAGGCACTCACGTCTCGAGTTTCGAACCAGTCATCGAGTGCGTGATAGTACACGCTGAGCTGCGTTCGATATTCCGACTCTGCGTGGCGCTCCTGATCGGTTTTGTAATCGATTATCCCTACCCGGTCGGATGTCACATGAACCAGATCCACAACCCCGGAGATTGTCACCTGCTCACCAGCAACCTCGAGCGGCAGATACGCCTGTTCTTCAACCCTGAGAGCCCCCTCGAGCGAATCGAGAAGCTCCTTGATATTCCGTTCGTCGGCGTTTCGAGGATCAACGTCTTCTCCAAGAGCATACTGTTCGGCGAACTCGTGGACTGACGACCCAAACTCTCGTCCTCTCCCATCAGCGACACCGCTGTAGACCGTATCGTCCATTAGCGAGTGAGGCGAGTATCCCTCTGGACCGTTCGGCTGTGGGATCGACACGGTCAATTGGGATTGGACGGTGTCTCCGACACGATCGGTGTCAACTGCTGGCTCGAGTGGGTCGATGTCGACAGACAACTCCTCGAAGAACGTATTCGGGTCGTCACCAGCCGAAAACAGCAGGTGATCTTTTGCTCGCGTCATTGCGACGTAGAGCAATCGGCGCTCCTCGTCGGCCTCCGTTGGCTGACACCGTCTCAGGACGTCAGTCCGCCAATTATCATAGACGTGGGGGTCGCCATGGGCCTCAGCATAGCACTTGCGCTGGCGAACCCCTATGAGTTCAGAGTACGTGATCGTCCCATCCTGTCCGCCAGCAGGGGGAAACTTCCCGCTGTTCATGTTCCCAAGAATCACGATCGGATGCTCGAGTCCCTTGGCCGAGTGGATGGTCTGGACCGTGATTGCGTTGGTCCCTGCTGCAGCGTGTACCTCCTCGGTGTGTCCGGACTCGATCCCGCGTTCGATGAATCGGATCAGATCACCGAGGGTCATCGTCGTCGCGCTGTGAACCAACTGAATCGTCGTGAGGATAACGTCTGCTGTTGCCCCGTCGTACCCGTAGCGATCGAATATCCGTCGCACAATGGCGTTCGTGGTCTCGAGTGCTGCGAGCTCTGTGCAGAACGCCGCCATATTTTCTGGGTAGGCCTCGTGCTCGAGGATGTGGTCGATCTCGTCGAGTGTGTAGCCAGCATGCTCGAGGACGACCGCCCAGCCTCTGTCTGCATCAGTCTCGAGAATACGCAACCAGGCGAGCAGGAGTTTGGCCTGATTTGTCCGGAAGAGTTCGATACCGCCCTCGTACGCCATCGGTAGCTCGTATTCTTCGGCGACGGAAAGCAGATCGCGACCGAAATCTCGTGTTCGAGTCAATACTGCGATATCATCATACTCCGGGGTTCGAAGTTCGCCATCTTCTTCGACTGCATAGGCATTGTTCCCGACGATTTCCTGAATCTTCGTCAGGATCGCTTCGTGTTCATCGTCGTGCTGGAAGGCTTCGATCTGTGAGTGTTCGTGTTCGGTATTCGATGCTAGTGAGACGACCTGCTCGAGTATCGACTCTCGATCGATGGACTCACGGCTACTCGCTGGGGTTACGAGAGCGCGCTCCGAGAAATCGAGGATCTCCTGAGTCGACCGGTAGTTTTGCTCGAGTTCGATTCTGGTTATCGGCTCGACCGGGAACGAAACGCGTTCGGCGTCATCGTTCAGGTCGGTCGTGAATCGCTCGAGACGTGAGTCGAATTCCGTGATGTTCTCGATCGCGGCATACTGGAAGGAGTAGATACTCTGCTTCCAGTCGCCAACGACGCAGATATTGTCCGTCCCGGCAAGTAGCAGCGAGAGTTTGAACTGAATCTCACTCGAGTCCTGGAACTCATCGATCATCACGTACTCAAACTCCAGTGACTCGCGGAGTTCGTCGTCCTCACAGAGAAGGACGAACGCGAAGAGCTGGAGGAACGAGAAGTTCAGGTAGTTTCGCCGGAGTGCGAACTCTATATACTCGAGGTAGATATCGTGGATGAATTCGATGAGGTGCTCGCGGTCCTCGTCGAAGACGCGTTCAGCGACCTCGTCGGAGACCGCCTTCGTGCCACGTGGCCCTCGCAGCTCCGATCGATCGGGTGCATCAGGGAGATAGCACTTGTTTCTGCCGTATCGGCCGAGCTTTGAGCGCAGTTTCGACTGTTTGCTGCCCCCGTTTCGAGGCTGATTCACCTCATCGAATATGTCTTTGAACGCGTCGAAGTCGCCCTCGAGGTGTCTCTTACTGTCGCGATACCAGCTGTCGGCAGTCGGGAAGACGCCTTTGGCCGCGAGATTGTTAATGAGCCCCAGCAACTCGGTTGGATTTGAGACGCACCTGAACAGATCGTCGTATTCGGAATGTTCGTCGGTGAACTGGTTGATGAACTCCCCGAAGTACTCACGCTCGATCGTCTCGTTCTCGAGGATCTGCGTTGAGCTAGTGATTGCATCATCGATCCCTAAATGCGTGGGCGCATGGAAGCCGTGTTGCTCGAGGATATCGTTACAGAGACTGTGGAAGGTTTGGATCGGTGCGTCCTTCAGCGCCCGCATATCGTAGTCGCAGTTGGCGACGATGCGGTCTTTCATCTCCGTCGCTGCGTTGCGAGTGAACGTGATCAACAGGACATCATCCGGTTCCACGTCGTCTTGGGAGACGATATTCGCGTAGCGGTGGGTGACTGTGAACGTCTTGCCGGTCCCAGCGCCAGCATCAACGAGATACAAACCCTCCGTGCTCTCGATGAGTTCGCGCTGTTTTGGATTCGGTGCCGTCATCGGATCACCTCCGTCTCGTCGGCCGGTTCATCGGTCGCACGCTCTGTCGTCAAAATCATATCGCGGTTGTCCACATATCGGTAGTTCGGCTCACCTGCTCGTCCGGCGACGGGGAACCGAGAGTCGCCGCGGCGATATCGGTTCAGTTCCTCGAGTTGATCATCGATGAACCGCTCGAATTCATCGAGATCCTCGACGAAGTAGCCCTCTTTGCGATAGCCACACAGGTGTCTGAATGCCTGCATGCAGCCGTTTGTGACGTACTTGTAGTCGCCGACAGCCTCGATCATCCGCTCGAGAAGTTCGTTCCCGAACGGAGAATCGGCCATCTCATCTGCATCTCGTGTTCTGGGTGGTTGGTGAGCGTCGAACGCTGCCCGATACTCCTCGTAGCTCGTCTTCGAGAACGTCTTGTTGCAGTCGTTCGGTGCCTCTTCGCGGAGCGCTTCGAAGACGGCTCGTGACTGTACGAATTCGTCGAACGGGATTGGATGGTACGTGATCGTCGTCAGGCAGTCATCGAGAGTCCCCTCGCCTGTGACGACATCGTCGAGCGTCTCGAGGAAGTGGAAGAAGGTGAACTCGAGCTGTTCGTCTGGCCGCTGGCTCCGATAGTAGGTGAGATAGAGTAACGCCTGGAAGTTCGGCTGATCGCTCGGTGGATCAATTGCTGCGCGTTTGATTACCTGCGACGATGATTTCTTGCTGCCACTTTTGAAGTCGACCAGCTGTGTCGGCGACTGTACGAGGTCGATCTTCCCTTTGATCCCACGGTCGTCGTCCTCGAACCACCGTTCGGTCGCTGGGGAATCAACTGGTCGGTCAAAGTATGTCGCAAAGAAATTCTCACTGCTACTTGTCGGTGTGAGGAAGTCGGTATCCGACGGCGTATTCTCCTCGAGGTAGTCGACGATCGTCTCGAGGCCAACGCGATACTTCGTTCGTCGGGTGGCGAGATCGACATCACGGTGGAATGGCCGTGTCTCCTCGATCATGACATCGACGACCTCCTCGGTGACAGCGTCATCGACGAACTCGGGATGGTTGACGACGAACTCTGCAAAGTCGTGGAAGAGGGTCCCCTCGAGGAAATAATCCTTGTCGGGGTTGTCGACGAGCCGTCCGAAAAAGTAGTCTCGAGGGCAGTTAGCGTACGAATTCAGACTCGACTGGCTGAGTGTTGTCTCTGGCTCGGTTTCGACACTGATCGGCTCCTTCTCGAATCCTTCTTCTGTCGATCGGAACGTTCGCGAATACCGAATCGACTCTAAATCGCTGAAGCGTTCGAACTCGACGTCAAGAAGGTCTTCGAAGTATAGACATGGCGTTACAGGCGCCCCACCAGCGGTATCTTGAACGAGATAGTACTGATCAACACCGCTCTGAAGCAGCGACTGGAACTGGTCGAGGTTGCGGTCGAACTCTTCGTCACGATCGACCCATGGTCGCTGCGGTGACTTGTGAGTCCAACGCTCGTCGAGCCCGAGGTAGAAGACAACTGGTCGATCGACAAACGATGCTGATTTCGCATCGGCAAGGAGGACGCCGTCGTTTTCCCGGTCGATCGGGACATCGTAGGTCTCGAGGTAGAATGTGAGTCGGTCGATAGTATCTGCGGTGATCGGTTCGTTGAGGAGTCCGAGCCGTTCGAGTTCCGCTCGGAACGTCTCGAGCGTACACGCAGCGTGTTTCTCGTAGGTGTCTAGTGCGTCGCCGATCGTGAGCTCTGCTGCTCGATTGCGGAAATCATGAAGCCACTCGAGCTCGGGGTCATCGACCTCGAAGAGACGCTTTTCGTTGTGGTCGACGTCGATGGTCGTTCCGAGACGTGTTAGGAGCGGTTTCACGGTTCCGATACGAGTATCGGATCCCGCAATCGCACTGCGGAGAAGCTGGATGACGGCTCGGTGATCCTGATCGTCGGTGAACGATGGACCGCCGTAGTATGGGATCTCTGTGGCTTCGAACGCTGCCTCGATGAGTGGCGAATACTCACTACTCGCATCGAGAACGACTGCAATATCCTCGGCGTTCTCTGTGGTAACCGTATCGAGGACAGCATCGACGATTGCTGCCGGTGAGTCAAAGATTCGGACAGGCGGTAACTCGAATGAGTCGTCACAGAAGCGATTGATAGCGTCGTATTCCGTGGGGAGGATCGATCGCTCGAGATTCGTCAGTTGCTGTTCACCGATGACGGCCACTGATTCGTATTCCTCGCAGTCGATCTGATACTCAGTGAGCGTTCGCGACGTTGTTTCGAGTGATTCGATGCAGTCGACGACAGTCCGTGTTTCCGGTGTATCGAACGCATCGTACTCGAGAATTGCATCGGGACTGCCCTGATACTCCCAGCACTGCAGCACGTTCCCGATCGCATAGGACGCCTGCTTCCAGTTGAGATCGGTTTGACTGATGACCTCGAGGAAGGCCAGCCGGTCTTCTGCTGTTTCTCGGCGTCTGGCAGCGAGTCGGCGTGGCGTAATCGCGAACGGGCCGAAGTGGGGGTGCTCGAGACGTCGATTGAGTGCACTTGCTAACGGGGCGTCGGGGACGATGACGAGATCGTATTCGGCTACCTCCTCGTATAGCCGATCGATTGGTTTCGACCGCTTGATTGACACGATGTACAGACTCTAGTATTCAGCAATAAGTCTGTATATCGTGCTACTTGGAACTGTATGATGATATAATTGATATATTCTACACAGACACCTCTATCGATTTGTTTTGATCCAAATCTATGCCCCATCTCAGAACCTCGAGATGATCGTAAGTTCCGAGCACACGTTATTCGAGAATTACGGGATAGAAGCGGTATTGAACAAATCGATAGAGGTGCGTCAGAGAATAATCTCATCATAATATTCAATGGTATAAATGTCCATGTGTGTCACTGGAACAAATCGATAGGGGTGTGAGACTCCTCGAAAACAAGTCGTTACAGGTTCTATCTTATCAATCTAAAACCTCTGGAAACAGGCCTTTGAGTCTCTCTATTGGCAAATCTCATATCGATAGGGGAACCTTTTAGCCCCTCTAATGGAAGTCGAACCTCGACATCGTGGTTTTCGAGTCGTGGGAGTAGTTCCTCGTCGTACGCCTTTCCGGCGTGGAAGACGGAGCGTGACGTGGAACTCGAGTGAACTCTTGGACAGAAAACCGCTCTCAGTGGTGTTTCAACCTTTGACTTGTGAGTATCAGCATCCGTGCAGTGGCAGATTTGAACTGTGAACTGATAGTAATGGCGTACAAGATATAGAGGATGAGTGCAGCACGCCATCTCCGTTTGTTTCACGCCGCAGGCAGTGAACCATCCGCACACTACACGTGCTTATTGACCGCTGGGATTCCTACCAACCAGCGTATCTGTTCGAAGAGTCGTGATGAATACAGAGCGCGAATCGGTCACGGGCTCGGCACCTGCTGTGAGAGAATCGAATCGCTCAGAACAACGTGCGTATCGTCCACCGAAGTTTGCTGGTATAGACAGTTGAAGAAGTAGTATTGCAAGATAAGGAGGGAAACAAAACCTATAAACAGTACAATCTTGTTGATGTCGGTATGGTATCTACTTCCCACGCCAATTGCTGGCGTTGGCACGCGTCTTGGGAAGTAGACAGTGGCGCGGTTTAGGGTCAGGCGGGCTTAACCCGGCGGATTCGACTGCGATGCTCACTCGCTTTCTCAATCGCATTGCCTCCAAAGTGACTACAACTATCAAACACACATGCCAGCAGAAGACGACTTCACCGTAACGCCATACGCCGTCGAAGGCAACATCAACTACGACCGACTCCTAGACAAGTTCGGGGCTGATGCCCTCACTGCCGAGCAGAGGGCTAAGTTCCCCGAACCGGGCCATCCGCTCGTGCGCCGTGGCGTGTTCTATGCAGAGCGCGACGTAGACCCATTCCTCGATGCCGCCAGCGAAGACAAACTACACTCCATCGTGACGGGACGTGGCCCCTCGGGGCCGATGCATATCGGTCACATCTTCCCATTCTACTTCGCCAAGTATCTGCAAGACCAGACAGGGACTCTCGTCTACATTCCGTTCTCCGACGACGAGAAATACTTTCTCAAGGACAAGTCGTTGGAGGAAATCAGCGGCTATACCCGCGAAAATCTCTTTGACCTTCTCGCAGTCGGGTTTGACCCCGAACGAACCCGAATCGTCGTAGACACGGCGGACGCTGACGTGGTGTACCCTCTAGCGACTGCATTTGCCAAGGAAGTAACGCAAGCGACCGTGGACGCAACATACGGGGAACCCGAGAATATCGGTCTCTCGTTCTACCCTGCTGTCCAAGCCACACACCTCCTCCTACCACAACTTGTGGAGGGCCGCCATCCGACGCTCGTCCCGATTGCGGTTGACCAAGACCCCCACGTTCGAGTCTGTCGGGACATCGCGGCAAAGGAACGGTACGATGTGGCCAAGCCCGGTGCCTTGCTCTCGAAATTTCTCCCGAGCCTCGAAGGACCGGGGAAGATGAGTTCGTCCGACGATGCACCGAGTATCCTCCTCTCAGACGACCGGAAGACGGTCTTCGACAAAATCCGCGCCCATGCTTATTCTGGTGGACAGACGAGTCTCGAAGAACATCGAGAGCAGGGAGGGAACCCTGAGGTAGATGTCTCGTATCAGTTTTTGTACTACTTCTTTGAAGAAAGTGATGAGCAGGTAGAACGGCTTGCACGCGAGTATCGAAAGGGGTCACTCCTGAGTGGTGAACTCAAAGATATGGCGGCGAAGAATATTGCGAACTTTCTCGAAGCACATCACGAACGTCGCAGGGCACTTGGCTCGCTTGAGGACGAGTTGGAACAGTTCCGCTTGACAGAGGATGAGCGACAGGTTGCGCGGCGGCGAGCAGGCTACCCCGAGAGTTCTCTGGTTCAGAGATAGACCCACTCACTCGGAAATCAACCTACTAAGTTCGCACCTCTCTACTGAACAGCTGTTTCGCAGTCAACAGCGTGAAACGAATCGCAGTGGCGTGCTGAATACACTCTCTATATTCAGCAGGCTGCTCTTGGCATGGTTCGGATAGATCGATAGCCGCTTCGGTAACTGCTTGCACTGTACTTACCGATCGCTACCTTTCGTAGATCGAGTCAGATGACGTGCGACATTCGCGCTGTGAGTTCAGCAGGGATCGCCCGAACTACTCGACTTCTGTCAGGAATAGCGTGACCGACTCAGAGAATACATCCAGCAAGAGAACTCTCTGTGAATCACACTATCGAACCGACCCGTCACTAACTGCCCGAGTCAATCAACGATGGCCAGAACAGTAACTCCGAAAATCGCAAAGACCGTCCAGAGGACGGGCAGTGGGATTTGATTCAGTGCCCCATATGACTGGATAAGAATCCCCAGTCCGCCCCCGACGACAACAAAAACCGGTAGGAGCAACTTCGCTCGTCGCGGGTTGTTCCACGCCTCAAAATCCGTCGAAAGGAGGCGAGACTGGAGCTTGGTACGTATATCGGACATGTTTTGTGTAATAACAATAATCCCAGTTCAAACTTTGTAATACGCAGGCAAGCCACGCTGTATGAAGCAATCTTGCACAGAAACGGTGAAGACAACTCTACGGGGAATATGCGCTGTATATCTTGCAGGGCTTCGGAAAAATGAGTTGGAACTGGCAGTTTGATCGTAGGATGATGTACTCACAAGTTCACCGTTGAAGCTACACTCAGTGTGGTGTGGGTTAACCGACTATTCAGTCATCGCGAAGATTCGTCACTCGTATTTTCGACTCGAGGGCATCCGTCTGAAAATCAGAATCCGCAACGACGAGATGATCACCGGTCGAGCGAGCAGTCGCCGCGATCATGAAATCTCGAACGGCCATCCGTTCGCTCTCGGCGAGAAGTTCGTCTTGTAGCCGAGCTGCCTCAAGCGCGATATCCTCGTTGAACTCAAGGGAATGGACGCCACCAAAGTGCTGCCGTTCTGCACGCACGTCGGTCTCGCCGCTGCCGAGCGTTCCGGCAAGAACCTCGTAGACACAGATCGCCGATGTGAGATACGGGTCGTCCTGTGATTCGACGAACTCAACGGTTTCATCGACGCCCTCGAGCATGTCGATGATGACCGATGAATCGAGAAACGTCATCGCTCAAAGCTCTCACGGGATCGATCGATAGCGTCGCGAGCCCGGTCAGCAGTGTCGGAGTCCCATGCACCGACAGTGATCGGCTCTTCATCGCTTGCCAGTCGCTTGAGCAACTCGTCGAAACTCTCATCGTCACGCTTGAGGCGATCGAGTTTTGCTTTCGTCTCGTCCGAGACGCGGATGGACGTGCTCATATGTATACGTCGTGTATGCAGAAGCTAAGAACTTTCGCCGCAGTGCCTGCTCAAATCTCGGCCTTCGGACAATCGCCCAAATCGATTATCGAGACCTCCTACGTCCTTATCGGCAAAACATCTCTTAGTTCCCTGATTCGTCTGAACTAGTCTTGTCTACGTTGTCCTTGGCAAGCGACTCACCGGTATGTACTCGGGCGAAAGAATCGAGGGTGAGTTTTGCGCCGCCAAGGACGACAGGACCGATAAAGAGCCCGATAGGCCCGAAAACGATGAGGCCCCCAAAGATACCGACGACGACAATCGCGGAGTTGAACGCACTAGTGCGACCGATCAGCGCAGGCCGAAGGTACGAATCAGAGAACGTGACAAGTAGTCCGTAAACGACCATCGCTGCGCTGGCGGCTGGTCTTCCCATTGCAATCAAATAGGCCGCTGCTGGAATCCAGATCCCAAACGCACCGACCAGCGGGAGCAACGTCAAGACAAACGTCGCAACAGTGAGGAAAATGACGGCAGGGACACCTGCAATCGCTAGTCCACTACCGAGCATCACTGCCTGAATGCCCGCGACGGCGACGTTCCCGACAATTGAGGCCCACATGAGCTGATCCAAACCGGTCCGGAGCTCTGCCAACACCTCGTCGTCGATTGGCAACACCCACTGAAGCCATGCGACAAGTTGTTCTCCATCTCGCAACAGTGCGAAGAGGACGAACAGCGTGACGGTCAGGCCGATAAAAATGTTTGGAAGATCGCCGACGACAGTAATGATCTCCCTCATGATCTCTTGGAGAGTGGACGCAATCCGATGTTGATTTGCTTCATATAGTCCAACGAGATCGACTGCATACCCGTTGCTCTCAAGATCGACCTCGATCGTCCCAAGGATCTCTTCGATTGTCTCAACCCTGGGCTGTTCCTGCCTGATCGCACGGACAAGCCGGAAAGACTGTTGAACCGCAGTTGTGATGATGTAGACAAGCGGGAGCAGTACGACGAGTACAGTTGCTGTGACCACTACGATCGCTGCGCCTGTCGGTCTGACATATCGCTCAAGGTAGTGCTGTACTGGTAACATAATATATGCGAGCACGATTCCGAAGAGGATGTACTGCAGATACGGCAGGAAAACGAACAGCGCGAGAAGACTGCCCACCAGTGCGAGTATAGTTAAGCCGAGCTGTTCAGTTACCCAGTTCGGCAAATTAGTACTATCTGTCACATATGACCGTGTATTCAAAATATAAATGAATCTGGTGATACAAACCGATGTTTGACTCGAGCGAGTCGCGATAAATCTGTTCGTCCATATGGCCGTTTGCTAATCTAGGCGACGGTGTGACATCCTCGCCCGTCCTCAAGGACGGGGCTTCCTACAAGGGAAGCCTCGTGTCGAGGGAGGTTTCAGGACTCAAAGACCGCGAGCGTCGTCTGTCGGGATTGCCGACTCGGCGTGCGGTGTCCTGTGGCCGTGTCACAACGGCTCCCGTTCCGTGGTGAGTCATCGCGCTCCGGTTTCCAAGGAACGCTCTCTCCCCACGGATCAACGCGATCAGCAATGTTCGCTGCTGCGTTGATATCTGCCTGAAACGTCGAAACGTGACACTCTGCGTTCGTGCACTTGAACTCGGATTGCGATCCACGACGGCCGATGTGACCGCAAGCATGGCACGTCTGGCTCGTGTAGCGCGGATTCACGAACTCGACTGGGATACCGGCTTCGAGGGCTTTGTCCTCGAAACGGTCGGTGAGCCGGGCGAACGCCCACGAATGCAAGCGTCGATTCATGTACTTCCCGTAATCCAGATTCTCGCGGATGTACGACAAGTCCTCGAGCACGATCACTGGATTGCCAAAGGACTCTGCATACTCGATGGCTTCTCGAGACGCCTTCTCGACGATGTCCGTCAGGGCGTTCTGGTAGTGGTCGAAGCGTTCGTCCACGCGCCATTGCTCGGCATCACGCTTTTGCAGGCGTTTCAGCGTCGTGTGCATCTCCTTGCGAAGTGCTCGCGCACGACCGCCGTCGTAGATGTACGGTCGAGTCGGAGTGTCGTTCTGACAGGCACAGCCCGTCAGAAGCTTGGACTCACCGATATCGAAACCAATTCGAGTCGGGTCGTCCGGGATCTCTGGGTCGGCGACCTCGTACTCGACGGTGACGTGCAGCACCCAACTCGTGCGGTACTGTTGCAGTCGGAACTCACCGACCGATATATCCCCGTCGAGCAGGTCGAACCAGAGACTTTCTTGCTCCAGGTTGATCCGAAGCGGAATCCAGAAGGCGGTGCCACGTCCGGCCTGTGGAACGCGCCAGCAGAACTCGTGCGTTCGCTCGTCGGAGTGGTCGATTCGGAACCCCCGGTTCGTGAACCGAACCGGATGGTCGTCCTCAAGTTCCGACGCATGGTACGTCCGGCGGAGTTGCGGGACGTAGTTCTTGAGGGCGTCCTTGGCGTAGGACGTGAGCGTGTAGCCCGTGACAATATCGTTGACCGCCGTTTGCGTATCCGCGCCACTCTCGAAAGCATCCGAGAGAGCACGGCGGTAGGTCGCCACGGTTCGCTCGAGCCGTTGCTCTTTGCCTGTAGTGGGCGGAGCAAGCGTGGCTTCGAGCGTTTTCGTGGCGGTCGTCGTCACAACTACGAGTACGAGAGCGTAATAGTAAAAACTAACGAAAAACTAACCACATGTGTAGATGCCCAATCTGAACATCGAAGTTGATCAAGACGAGTACGACCGCCTGAGCGAAATCAAAGACGCACACGGCCTCACTTGGAAGGGGGTGCTGATCCAAGGCGCGAAATCGTTGGACACCGAGGGGCCATTGTAGAGCGAGTTAGGACACGAACGAACGCGATTCCTCCCCGCCCCAAGGGACGGGGTTTCCTCGCTACCGCAAGATGAGGTGTCTCAAAACCCACTCCCTCCCCCCGTCATCGATGTATGAAACCCGTCGCACGAACAACCATCCGCCAGATCGGGCAGGTCCCGTTCAGAGTCGCGAGAGTGTCCCAGTACTTTCCGTGACTCGTTCTTTCGTCGTTTCTGCTCTCTCGGCAATTTGATGCAGACTTCCCACCGGTTGACGCCAGAACAGAACCCCGGAGCACGAGTCCGGGTCTGTTTTGTCAGATATCATGCTTCAGCGCCAGTTAGTTGGGGTCGCTTTGTGACGTACTGAGTCTTCTTGGGTATCTGTATGCTGTTTCTGTTGTGCTTCTGGCGGGCTGTTCTATGGGTCTATATCAGTCAAACGTCGCGCTGAATGGACCGGAACGGCACAGCCTCCGCAGTGGACGTCGCTATCTACACTACTTCGATGTGGTCGACGAGATGTGTTCCGGTTCTGACCATACCTGAGGTCTGTAATTCGGTTTCTTTATTCAGAGTTGGTAGTGGAAACCCCATTCAGTATAGCCGCGAGACCTCCCGTTCATGTCTTGACGGAAGTTGTGACCACCGCCGAGCAACCTGGGTATGAAGCCCGATATACTTTACCGGCAGCCGTTGTAGCTTCAGTATGGCAGACGACGAACAAGAACCCGAGACCGAAGCGGAATCGACAGACAACGAGACGGAACGCGAAGGTGAGCGAGTGATGAACCGGGCAGACGGCGCGGAGATCCTGCGAGAAATCGCTGCCGGTGTCGAGAACGGGACGATCGATATCGAAGGAGAGAACGGCTTCACGGTGGCGGTACCAGAGCGCTTCGAACTGGAAGTCGAGTACGAGGTCACCGACGACGAGGCCGAGCTGGAAGTCGAACTCGAATGGCAGATGGAAGACGGCGAAGCGGTATCGGCAGACGAGTGACTCGAACGGCGGCCCCCTGTGAATCGCCTCGGAATCAAGCCTCGAGGCACTTGGCCTGCTCCGCCTGTAGAGAACCGGCGAGAAATCGACAGTTGGACTGATACCGTCGATTCGGCCGAGCTGAAAGGACGCATCGGCGATAAGCTCCGTGTGTTCGTCGTCGACATCGATCCGTGTTGAGAGGGAGAGTTTGTCTGGAAGACCGTGTCATACAATGGTTCCCGATAGCTATTATCCATCAGCCATATACTGAACAAAGTCGACAGCTGATAAGACCCACAGGGTACACGCGAAATGCGAGCCGTGTAATCGCTAGGTAGAGGGTATGAGACGAATTCTATGACACGCTACTGGAATGTAGTATGGGTGTGGATGAGACTCGCGATAGTGCCCGGGTGCCTCTTCCGGAAGGTCTCGAGTCTGCATTTGACTATACCACGAATCCAGCCTGTTAATCATACCGCTCTTAAACTGGTTTGATTACTGGTGCCTGAGACGGGTTTGCTCAAAATACGGCCGGGGGTTTTGGAGAACACGGCCTCCGTCCACACACAATCTCGGTCGGAGTTCTTGGCCGTTCTAGAGGTCAGACAACCTTCTCATTGAACGGTCGCCGATCATCGAGTTCGAACAACGGTCCGACATCGGTCGTTGCGTAGTGTTTGATAGCTTCGTGGAGTTCCTGAAACGCTGGGTGGTCTGTTGTGCCAATGCTAAGCAGGTTGAGATACCGCTCACCAAGTACCGGAATATCACAGCCCATCATGTACGGGTCAATCCCTTTCGATGTCGGTCGGTGGGCAATAACATCGATATCAAAGCTGTACTCATCGAGTGGTGTTCGAATCACGTCGACATCGAAGGTTTCGCAGGCATCTTCAAACGATGTATACTCGTCATCACAGACTTCGGGCATGAGGTCGATGCTCTCCACGCGGTCGACGAACGCCTCGGCCCGTTGTGCCACGTCAAATCGATCTTCGATCTTTTCTGCGGCGATTCGCGCTCGCCCCTCTATGTGAGGCAGGTCGAACCGGTCGCCGTTGTACGTGAGCACCGATTCGGGTGGCTTGGCCTCAAGGTAGTCGAGCCCGCTCGACCAAACCAGCATCAACAAACCCGCAAGTTCACAGCCGGGGTAATCACTGTCTGGCCGGATTGCCCACGGAGGAATCCCACGGCTTCAGCCGTGTGGAGGACGTCAAGAGGCATGTTGTGTTAGTTATTATCATGGGGCAGTAGTTTCTATGATCTCGATGAAAACGCCAGCGATATTCCTGCAGAAACCACGACAGGCCGGCGGGTATCCTACCGTTCGGACTCCGTAGTAGCATCAGTCAGAGCCGTGCTCGTAGTTAGTGGGTCCGTGGTGACCCATGTTCTCGATTTTTCCTGAGCGAATCGACCGACGTGTGGACGACCGCACCGCTGACCAGAACTGCAGTCCCAAAGACGAGGACTACACTTGCTGTCTCAAGCGTCTCGACCCCGTATACCACACTCACCTGCTTACTTGCGGTGGCAACACTCCCAGCGAGCAGCATACCAGCGAAGTATCCCTTAATGTCAGTTTCGTTTACAAGACATGTTGCACCTGCACCGATGCGAGCACCGAAACCGCTTCCGACGAGCAGCGCGGCGACAACGGGGATATTGACGGCATTCGACTGAGCGTAGACGAACGTCCCGAACGCACCCGAAATCGAAATCTGGAGAATGCTGGTTCCAGCAGCGATTGCAGTGGGAATGCCGAACCCATAGACCATGACGGGGAGCAGAAGGAATCCTCCCCCGACACCGAGACATCCACAGAGGATGCCGATACTCGACCCAACAACGAGGATAACCCACACCGAGACGGTCGCACCGCCAGGTAGCGACACCATTGGTGGGAGCGTGATGGACTGAACTTCGGTAGCAACTCGGCCCGTTCCCACTTCGGTACCGTCAGTACGAGCATCTCGGAGGACAACGAGTCCGACAACTCCGAGAAGGCCAACGTACACCACGCTGATGACAAAGTCAGCGCTGCCGAGATCCGCAAGCAAGAACACGATCCTGGTGCCGACCTTGATGCCGAACATCATTCCAAGAATCATCACCGCCGCCAGCGTGTAGCTGACCTGGCCGTGATCGCGGTGTCTGAGCGCACCGATAACACTGGTGCCGAAGACGAACGCGAGTCCGCTCCCGACAGCAACCGGCGCCGGGTATCCGATCACCAACAGCATTGGTGTCACGAGGAACGAGCCTCCCATCCCGAAGAACCCGAAGAGGATGCCGATGAGCAGGCCGAACCCGACGAAGAGACCGATCATTGGGAGACCGAGGCCAAGAGGTTCCATAGTCAGGTACTCACGAATATATCACGAGCGACCGGACTAGCAACCCGCGCCAGCGCCCCGTATCCGACGTACAGCACGAGTGCTTCAGCCAGCACGTACCCGACCGTGGCAGCAGCCTGCCCGGATTCACCGAGGACGGGAGCGACTAGGAGGACGCTCAGGGTTACCACCGCTATACCCAGTAGTACGACCCAGCTTGTCGATAACCGGGGCCCGATGGCCGGGGATTCCGCATCCCAATCAGTCATGGCACATCCCTCCGTCGGCCTCAGCGCTTCCGGACGGCGCAATGTTCTGATTGAGGCTGAACAGATTCGTCGGATCGTACTCGTCTTTCAGGGCGACTAACCGCTCGTACGTCGGTCCAAACGTGGTCCGCATCATGTCGTCGCCCTCTTCGAGGAATCCCGGGAAGTTCAGGTACACCGAGCCGTCCGAGAACTGGCGCATGTCGTCGAGACAGTCGCGCACCCACTCGACGTTCGCATCGTCGTCCTTCAGGCGCTCCCAGTTCGCTTCGACGCCGAGCAGGAAGGGAGCGTGCCGCCCCGCGAACGCGCTGTCTTCGACGTCCACCCGTTCGATCGCGCCACCCAACTGCCAGACATCGACCGTCGAAAGCGGTGACGGTGCCACATCGGTCCAGTACGCGATTCGATCGATGGCGGAGTCCGACAGACTGTCGAGGTACAGCGATTTCCAGTAGTAGCGCATCCCGTCGGGGTAGTCCTCGTCGAAGAGTTGCTGAAACTCCACGTACGGCATCGACCCGCTGAAATCGACGATCGGCTCGTCGATCTCTCGCAGCGGCCGCAGCGCGCGCTCGCCATCCTCGACCGACCCAGCGTAACAGCCTGCGATTGCTATTTTAGACTCGTGTACCGCGTCTGCTGGGAAGAGGTCCTCGTCGGGCATTACACCAGATAGGGTAAGCAAGCTGACTTCCGGGGGCGCATCAGCGACGTAGTCACGGTAGGTTTCCAAGACCTCAACCATCCGGTCGGCCGGATAGAACACGAGGCAAATCGCTACGTCCGGGCCGACGGGATGGAGGTCGAACTCGAAGCCAGTGACCACGCCGAAGTTGCCGCCGCCACCGCGAAGCCCCCAGAAAAGCTCCGCGTTCTCGTCTTCGCTGGCGGTCAGGTAGTCGCCGTCTGCCGTGACCAGATCGACAGATGCGAGGTTGTCACAGGTCAAGCCGTGCTTGCAGCGGAGATGACCGATGCCACCACCAAGCGCCAGTCCCGCGATCCCCGTTTCCGAGACGGCCCCACCCGGCGTTGCGAGACCGAACGCCTGGGTTTCGTGGTCCACGTCTGCCCACGTGGCACCAGCTTGGACCCACGCTGTCTGCGCGTCGGGGTCTACCCGGACACTCCTCATCTCGGAGAGGTCGATGACGAGTCCGTCGTCGCAGACGGCAGTTCCCGCGACGTTGTGGCCACCACCGCGAACCGCCACCAGCAGATCATTCTCGCGCGCGAAATTCACCGCGCTGATGACGTCGCCGACGCCCTGACATCGGGCGATTAGAGCCGGACGTTTGTCGATCATCCCGTTCCACACTGCACGCGCGTCGTCGTAGTCGGTGTCGTCGGGACGGATCAGATCGCCGTGGAATCCGGCTTCGAACTGTTCGATCTGTTCGGCGGGGATCGAGTGTTGTGCCATATAGAAGTGGACGGCAGCGCGGGTGTTGGCCTCACCCATCGAGCAGCATTCGGCATCGAGAGTGCCGTTTCAGGCGGTGAGACGAATTTCGGACCGGGCACGGGATAGAGTTACTATCAGTGCTTCCCTCTGTATAGAGAGTGAGTCACATGGTGCCTGACCAAGACGACCGATCGGACAAAGATAGTCGTCCACCGCCGGGCTCGCCGGTCCTGGAGGCGATTCTGGAAAACGAACGGAACCGTCGCTATCTCGGCAAGCGTCTGGACGCCGCGGGTGATCGTATCGATACGGACCTCCTCGGCGACATCGTCAGGCACGGCCCCGTCCTCGAAGCACTGCTGGAGGAACCGCTCGATCGCAGGGAAATCGAAGCGCGCCTCGACGTCTCGCAGGCGACGAGCCACCGGTACACGCAGTGGCTTGACGAACAAGGCTTCGTCGAGAAAGTCGATGGCCGATTCCAGTTGACCTGGCGCGGCGCAGTCATTGCCGAGGAAATCCTCCGGTTCGAGGCGAACGTACGGACCGCACACAGGATGATGCCGCTTCTGGACGCAGTCTGTGAGGACCACCGGGACTTCGTCCTCGAACCGTTCGTGGACGCGACGATCACCGTCGCCGAACCGGACGATCCCTACAAACCAGTCGAGCGGTTCGTCGCGCTTGTCAACGAGTCGGAGACCGTCCGGGGGTTCAACACGACGCACATGGCACCGCTGGTCCTCGGTGAGTTCCACCAGCGAGTGTTCGACGAAACCGACACCGAGATCATCTACCTGCCGCACATCGTCGAGAAGCTCTTCGAGACGTACCCTGAGCGCGCCCGCGAGGCGATCGATCGCGGACACTTGACTCTCCGAACGCGCGAAGACCTGCCGTACGGCCTCGCGCTGTTCGACGACCGCGTCGGGATCGGGGGTTACGACGAAACCACCGGTCTTATGCAGGTGTTCGTCGATACGGACGCGCCAATTGCGTGCGAGTGGGCCGAACGCGTATACGCATCGGTCAAAGCAGATTCCAAATCACTCGAAGAGCAGCCGGGTCAGATCCAGTAACACGCTCTTAATGTAAAGGAATCGCTCTCCCAGTAGATTCGCTGTATTCAGCACGAAATATCTGATGGTATTATTGAAATTGAAATCTTGTGGTCGAACCGGTTGGCCTGAAATTCCATGGTGGGATTCTCGCGACTTTAGGCGTGGGAGGAGGTCAAAACCGAGCATATCAGTCCCATCCAGTGTGACCGCCGGATGGCTCACGCCGAGACACTCCTGATCGTGGCCCGTCTCAATCGTCGTCGCTCGCTCGTTCCCGCTTGGCAAACGTCGATTCCGGACCAGAGAGATCCCGAATAGAACGATCCGTCCACGTGTATGGAACATATGGTTCGTCATCAACGTCGAGCCACGTTTTATGTCCCCGCGTGTGGCTGTCCCACATTGGTCGGAGGCCGGAATCGAACCGGTTCTTAAGTGATTTCTGTGCCTGTTCACTGAGGTCAAACTCAAAATTGTCTGATAGGTCCCAGAATTCACGGAAGAAGGTGGCGAACTGTTCGCTCATTCGCATACTGCTCTCGTAGGTCTTTTTTACGTCGTCGATGAGGTCGTTCTGGTTACGAATGCGCTCACGTTCTTCATCATACCATTCAGAGACTGGCTGTGCCTTCGCGGTTCGCTCTGTGCGCATTTCTCGGCGACGTGTCTCGGTCGCTTCCTCATCGAGTTCCCACTCGCCTTGCACTGCGGAGTTGTGTTGAGCTTCGTCGTCGACTTTCTCGACAACGACTCCGTAGGCGTCTTCGGCGTGTCGGGGAAGGACATACCCATCGTGGATGTCTTCAAGGACGTCTTCAGGGTTGCGTTCCAGTGGATCGCCTAGTCCCGAGCCACCGCGGAGGTAGTTCAGGTACATGTCGTAGTCGTCGAACTCCTTTGGCGTGCTAATACCCTCCGGCCGGCGGGCGATCTCGCCATCGATCTTCGACTCGAAGTCGCCGCTCTCGGGGTCAAGGTCGTGCTGTGGGTAGTCCTCCTGATTTTCGAAGCGTTCCTTGAGGTCAGTATCTTGAGCGTTGAGGATGTAGCCTGACGCAGCAGGATAGCCACCGAAGAGGCCACCATCGCTGGTCATGTAGCCGTTGCCCATTTCGTAAAGGAGCCACCTGCTGACGTCCTTGACCGTTCGCATGGACTCAAAGCCAGCCCCACCTGCCCGACGCCCCACACCGCCGGTATTCGGTTTGACGGCCCGCCCGAGGAATGGCAGCGGTTCGACCATCTCCCACGCTTCGGCGTCACCCATATCGCCCTCGGGGTTCCATACTGCCGACGCGTGTGGTTCACCGTCCTCGACGTAGCGGGCACCAACACCTTCACAGGCAGACTCGAAGGAATTGACAGCGTGTAGTTTGTCGAATTGGTCGATGCCGCCGCCCTGGAGCCAGTTCGACGTGTTGGCGTTGCCAGCGTTGATCTCCTCCCAAAAGCCGCGAGCGAAGTACCCTCGCGAGAGGTGTTGCCAGAGCGGTGCCCACGCTGACACGAGGAAATGCCAGGCGTAGGCGTGGGCTGTCTCCGTGTTCTGGGTATTGGCCCACGAACCGACCGGCAGGTGGAAGTCACAGGCGTAGTAGGCACCGTCGTTGACCAACTCGTTCGGGATGACCGTCTGCGTGAGCATCACCCAGATCCCGCCCTGGATTGCGGCCGGCGTACAGTTGAATGGGTGCCAGCCCCACTTGTTGGCGCCTTCGAAAGAGACCTGAAACGTCCCGTCTTCTCGAATGTGGAGCTCCGAGGGGGCGTGCATGATGTGGTTCTCTTGGGCGTACTCGCGGGTGACGTTTTTCTGGCCTTCGTAGAGTGCATCGACAAAGGAGGCACCGCGGTACGTGCCCGGAAGCATCGTTCGCTTGATGCGGTTTCGGAAGCCACGGCGCCCGTCCTCGACGGCCTCTCGGGCGAGTTGTTTGAACGTCTCTACCCCATGTTCGTCGATCATCGCTTTGACCGACTGTCGGACCATCAGACAGCCGGTCATCCGAGTCCGCTCGTCGAGTTTGAGGAAAGTCGGTGTCCGCGTTTTGGCAGGATATTCCTTCTTCCAGGAGTTGTAGAGCTCGAAGTTCTCGCCGATCTTGCGGGCCGTGTAGTAGGCACCATCGCCGAAGCGAGACGCTTGCGAGACGTTCATGCTTCCTGGGCCGATCGCACCAGTGTCGATGACGTGATTCACGCCACCGACCCAGGCGATGAGTTCACCCTCATGGAAGATCGGCATTATCGTCATGAGATCACACGGATGCACGTCGCCGACGTGGGGATCATTATTAACGAAGATGTCGCCGGGCTCGATCCCGGGGCTCTCTTCGTAATCGTGGTTGATCATGAACTTGATCGCCTCGCTCATCGTGTGGACGTGCACGATGATGCCCGTCGAGACGGCGATCGAGTCGCCCTCCGGAGTAAAGAGGCCGTAGCACAGCTCACCCTCTTGCTCGACGATTGGCGTTGCGGACACTTCCTTCGACGTTTCGCGTGCCGTCACGAGGTCGCCACGGAGGCGCGCGTACAACTGCTCGTATCGGATCGGATCCTCGTCTTTCAACGTCAACTTTGACAAGCCACAGTAGTGGTCGGTTGCTTCCGTCTTATCCTCGAGTTCGGCCAACTGCTCGCGCAGCGTTCGGCCGTTCCAGCCGATGCCTTCTCCTCGTCTTTGTTTCTCTCGGACTGCTTCTTTCTCACGTCGTGCTTCGGCGCGTCGGTCGTCAGCGTGATCAGACGGACTCATAGCTTGCTGAGTGTTGTTTTGGTTCGGTAAACTGGTGTTCGTGGGCCAATTCGGGCTTGCAACTGTCTCGTACAGTTAGTCACCATACTCGAGTTCCTCCAGAATGATCGCGTGTTCGCCGACGACGAAGTCGCCGGAGATATTGTCGTGGAGCAGGATCGACTGTGTCAGATCGTCTATCCGTGCCTTGCCGGTCAGCGTTCGGTCGGAGATGCCGATACAGATTCTATTCGCGTTGTATTCAGTCGCGAACTCGACGAGCGTGGATACGTCGTATCCCTCGGGAAGGGGATGAATAGTGTAATCGACGCTGTAATTAATCATGGGATTGACTTCCTGGATGAGCGATCCGAGACATTGGACAGTCGGTAGTCGGAGAAAGTGGACGCGTTCACCTGCATCGACGACCGAACCGAGAATCTCTCGGACAGACGAGTGATCGTCGGCCGATTTGATGATGATGATCGTCGTCATTCTTGGGGACCGAAGAGCAGTGCACAGAAGTTGTGCTCGACACGGCGAAGGCGTGCGGACAACGTCGAGCGACTGATGTCCAATTCGCTTGCGATCTCCTCCGCTGTCACTTCTTGTGGCACCTTGAAATAGCCCATCTGATAGGCCGTCTCTAGTACCTCCAACTGTTCTTCTGACAACTTCCCGGTCATGCTCTGCTTGATTTTGTTGCCTCCGAGCGGAAAGCCGATACTTTCGGTCTGGGTCGACCCGAGCAACTCGAGTGAGTCGTGTTCCGTTTCGATCGCGTCGGCCACCTCCTTGAGATGGTTCCAATCACGAACGGACGCCATCACCTCGAGATGCGCGTTCTTTCCGACGATTCGATGTGGGATCGCCTGTTTTTCGGTCAGCAGCGACAGAACGGAGGCGTCAGAAAGGTGTGCCATCACACCGAGATAGTAGATATGACGGTTCAGTTCCGCTCGTGTGATGTCGACTATCTCTATGCTTGACAATTCTTCCGATAACCGTTCTGCTGTGACTTTAGAATCAAATTGAACTGATAAGAAGAGGAATACCATGTCTCCCGAGACCGGCAGTGCATTGTCAATTTCGGTGCTTTTGACTGGCTCGTCAATATCGAACAGGTGTGACGAGATCCCCGCTAACTCGATCTGAAATTCTATTCGAAGCATCTCTTCAGCGCGGTCCTCTACAGTCCCCTGTCACGAACGCAGTTACTCCCACACCTCTCATCGATGTACTGTCACGAATGTTTGCAGGCATCGATTAGCGTTCGCTGACTGCTGTCTCTTCTGTTACCAGTACGAGATCCAATAGATACAGTATTGTTGGCAATTGCCACGGCTGTAGGTATCATATGCCAACCTTCTATAAAAACCCATACCATTTCAACAATTCCAATCAACTCATTGTCAATTTCTCCTCGCGCTCGACGAGTTCTATTCGAACTCCATTGGCGGCTTGTCGCTCAAGGAACGCGACGGACGCGTCTCCCGCACCCTGACGCGGCGTTTCGTCTGCAAGGGCCACGCCAGCACTCCGTAACTCGGCCAGTTGGCTCTCGAGATCGTCAACGCGGAACGCGATATGGTGTAGCATCGCCGTCTGGTCTGCCGCCTCGAGGTCGGCTACGAGGTCAGTGGTCGGATCGACCGGTTCGACGAGTTCAACCAGGCTCTCGCCGACGCGAATGAAGGCGATCTCGACGCCGAACGATGGCACCTCTTCGATCGCGCCGACCTCGAGACCAAGCTGTTTGAACAACACTCGGTTCTGTTCAATGTCGTCGACGAGGATGCCGAGATGATCGATCTTGGAAACCATCGTTAACTGATCTCCCGTGACTGATCGTCCCAGTAGGGTTCGCGGAGTCGCTTCTTGTCGAGTTTGCCGTACGGTGTTGTCGGGAGTTCGTCGACGACGTCGAACGATTTCGGGCGTTCGTAGTCGGCAAGCCGATCAGCACAGAACGACTCGAGATCGGCACGGTCAATCGTGGTGCCGGCCGGGACGGCGACGGCCTTGACCGCCTCACCCCACTCGTCGTCCGGGACGCCGATGACAGCAACGTTCGCGACGTCTGCGTGTTGCTGGATGACGTCTTCGACGGTGACCGAGTAGACGTTCATCCCGCCGCTGATGATAACGTCGGAGTCGCGGTCGACGATGTATACGTATCCCTCTGCATCTCGCTTGCCGATGTCGCCGGTGTGTATCCAGCCGTTGTCCATCGTCTCGGCGGTCTTCTCTGGCAGGTCGTAGTACCCCTTCATGGAGTACGCACCGCGGACGAGGATCTCACCCGGCTTCCCGGGCGAGACTTCCTTGCCGTCCTCGCCGACGACTTTCACCTCACACATCGCGGTCGGGAGCCCACACGAGGAGAGCCGTTGTTCGTCGTCGGGGTCGTGCGCCGCCTTCGGTAAGACGGTGATGAGATCCGGCGTCTCGTACTGGCCGTACAGTTGCACGAAGACGTCGCCGAGTTCCTCGAGGCCCTCGCGTAGCCGCGCCGGTTTCATCGGAGCTGCCCCATAGACGAGCGTCTCGAGCGACGAGGTGTCGTACTCCTGTTCGGCGAGGATGTCGAGGACGCGGTAGATCATCGTCGGGACCATAAACGTCCACGAGATGCCTTCGAGTTCGATCGTTTCGAGGGCCCGTTCGGCATCGAACCCCTGCGTAATGACGTGGGTACTCCCCTGTGTCAGGCCACCCGCCATAATGAGACCAGCCGAGTGGGGAAGCGGCGTCATCAACAGGAGGTCGTCCCGCGGCCGAATGTCGAGTTCGATCGCGTGTGCCAGCGCGTTCAGCGCGAGGTTCTCTTGAGTGTGCTTCACACCTTTGGGGTCGCCGGTCGTCCCGCCCGTGTGGAAAACTCCGGCCAGAGTGTCCGTCGACACGTCGACGGCCGGCGGTTCCGGGGCCGTTGTCTCGAGGAGGTCTTCGAGTCGCTTGACGCGAGTGTCGTCCGCCACAGCAGGCAGAGCCGTGGTATCAATGGTGACGATATGGTCCAGCGACGGCACGTTCGGGGCGACCGTCTGGATCATCTCGCTGAACGTTGGGCCGACGATGACGGCACTGGCGTCGCTGTTGTCGAGCATGTACTCGATGTCCCCCGCCGACAGCATATCGTTCAACGGAACCTTCGCGAGCCCCGCTCGAGCGAGCGCGATATCCGCGATGGGGTACTCGAGGCGATTCGAGAGCAAGAGCCCGACCCGATCCTCCGGTTTGAGACCGAGATCGACAAGCGCGTTGGCAAGCCGTGCCGAACGATCGTCGAGCGCCCCATAGGTAAGCGTCTCGCCCTCGAACGAGATGGCTGGTGCCGTCTTGTACCGACGGAGCACTGAGTCATAGAGCTGCTTGAGCGTCGGTGTGTTTTTATCTAGCATAATCTGTCACGTGATGATCGGATCGTACAGAACGGAAAGGAATCTCTCAGGAGATTACGCCGACTCGGGCTCCGCCGTCGGGATCGGCTCCTCGATCCACTCGCTGTAGAACGTCTCGATGTCGGGCTCGAACTCGTGGATGAGCGGATAGCCCGGCATGACGTTCGTCACCTCGAGCAGTGTGTTACAGCCCGGACAGAAGAACTCCCGAAGCTCCATGTAGTCCGGGTGGGGGTGCATGTCCTCGGGGTAGATCTCGAGGTAGTCCTCTTCGGAGTCGCGGACGTTGATGAGTGCATCCATCTTCCAGTTCTGGTCGTGTTCGCAGAACTCGTGGCCACAGTCGCACTTGATGACCCATCTGTTGTCCGGTTTTGCGACCACGTACAGATGGTCCGCGTAAGGGATGATGATCGGGTCGTCCCAGTCGACCCGTTCTTGCAGGACGTCCCGGACCTGCTGGAACCGATCCGCGTCCTTGAAGTCACTCATCATGTCGTGCAGCTGATTCCACTCGAGGTTGTCGTCGACCAGGTCCTCGATGTGTTCGCGTGGGTATGATTCTGGCATTGGTAGTACCTCGTATTAGTCGTCGTCTGTTGCTGGTTCTGCGGTCATGTCATTGAACGATGCATCGGGCGTTGGCAAGTCTTGAATCGTCCGGCCGGCCGTCCAAGTGTAGGGCACTTCCGGTTCGTCATCGCGGCCGACGTCGAGCCACGTCTCGTGGCCCTTCGTCGGATTGTCCCACTTCTGTTTGAGACCAGTCTTGAATCGGTTCTCGAGGGATTTTTCCGCTTTCTCGCTCAGCGTGAATTCGAAGTCCTCGGGCAGCTCCCAGAACTCGTGGTAGAACTCGGCGAACTGCTTGCTCATCCGCATGCTGCTCTCGTAGGTCTTCTTGACGTCGTCGATGAGGTCCGTCTCGGTGCGGATGCGATCGCGTTGTTCCTCGTACCACTCCGTGACCGGCTTGGCTGTCTCGGCGC
Organism: Natronorubrum aibiense; assembly: GCF_009392895.1. Classification (GTDB taxonomy): domain Archaea; phylum Halobacteriota; class Halobacteria; order Halobacteriales; family Natrialbaceae; genus Natronorubrum; species Natronorubrum aibiense. Next base: position 43,079 of record NZ_CP045489.1, read on the forward strand.
GTTCTTGCATCCGCTCTTCACGTAGTTCCTTGGTCGCCTCTTCGTCGAGTTCCCACTCGCCTTGCACCGCGGAGTTGTGCTTGGCCTCGTCGTCGACCTTCTCAACAACGACGGCGTAGGCGTCCTTGGCGTGCCGGGGGAGAACGTATCCATCGTGAATGTCTGCGACGACGTCCTCGGGCTCACGCTCGAGGGGATCGCCCAGTCCCGAGCCACCGCGGAGGTAGTTCAGGTACATGTCGTAGTCGTCGAACTCTTTTGGCGTGCTTATCCCCTCCGGCCGGCGGGTGATATCGCCGTTGATTTTGGATTCGAAGTCGCCGCTCTCGGGATCGAGATCGTGTTGTGGGTAGTCCTCTTGATTCTCGAAGCGTTCCTCGAGATCGGTGTTCTGCGCGTTGAGGATGTACCCTGACGCGGCAGGATAGCCACCGAAGAGGCCGCCGTCGCTGGTCATGTAGCCGTTGCCCATCTCGTAGAGGAGCCACCTGCTGACGTCTTTGACCGTTCGCATGGACTCGAAGCCAGCACCACCTGCACGACGACCCGCACCGCCGGTGTTTGGCTTGACAGCCCGTCCCAGGAACGGCAGTGGCTCGGTCATCTCCCAGACCTCGGCGTCGCCCATGTCACCTTCGGGGTTCCAGATCGCCGCGGCGTGGGGTTCGCCGTCCTCGACGTAACGCGCGCCGACGCCCTCACAGGCAGACTCGAAGGAATTGACAGCGTGTAGTTTGTCGAACTGGTCGATACCGCCGCCTTGGAGCCAGTTCGAGGTGTTGGCGTTCCCGGCGTTGATCTCCTCCCAGAAGCCGCGCGAGTAGTACCCTCGCGAGAGGTGTTGCCAGAGCGGTGCCCACGCCGACACCAGGAAGTGCCAGGCGTAGGCATGGGCGGTCTCCGTGTTCTGGGTATTGGCCCACGAACCGACCGGCAGGTGGAAGTCACAGCTGTAGTACGCGCCGTCGTTGACGTTCGAGTTCGGGATCACCGTTTGGGTGAGCATCACCCAGATCCCGCCCTGGATTGCCGCGGGCGTACAGTTGTACGGATGCCACCCCCACTTGTTGGCGCCTTCGAACGAGACTTGGAACGAGCCGTCTTCGCGAACGTGCAGTTCCGAGGGAGCATGCATGAGGTGGTTTTCGTCCGCGTACGCACGGGTCAAGTTGTCCTGTCCCTCATACAGCGCGTCGACAAAGGAGGCCCCGCGATAGGTGCCGGGCAACATCGTTTTCTTGATGCGGTTCCGGAAGCCCCGGCGCCCGTCCTCGATCGCTTCACGCGAGAGTTGTTTGAACTGCTCGACGCCGTACTCGTCGATGATATCTTTGACCGCATCGCGGATCATCAGACAGCCAGTCATCCGCGTTCGCTCGTCGAGCTTCAGGAAGTCCGGCGTCCGCGTCTTGTCCGGGTAATCTTTCTTCCAGGAGTTGTACAGTTTGAGATCTTCGCCGACCTTGCGGGCCGTGTAGTAGGCACCGTCTCCGAAGCGAGACGCCTGTGAGACGTTCATGCTTCCCGGGCCGATCGCGCCGGTGTCGATGACGTGATTGACGCCCCCAGCCCAGGCGACGAGCTCCCCCTCGTGGAAGATCGGGATGAGCGTCATGATGTCGCACGCGTGGACGTCACCGACGTGGGTGTCGTTGTTGACGAAGATGTCACCAGGCTCGATGCCGGGACTCTCCTCGTAATCGTGGTTGATCATGTACTTGATCGCCTCGCTCATCGTGTGGATGTGCACGATGATCCCCGTCGAGACAGCGATCGAGTCGCCCTCCGGGGTAAAGAGGCCATAGCACAGCTCACCCTCCTGCTCGACGATCGGTGTCGCGGCGACCTCTTTCGAGGTTTCACGCGCGTTCACGAGGTCGCCACGGAGCTGGGCGAACATCTGCTCGTATTCGATCGGGTTGTTCTGTTTCAGCTCAAGTTTCTCGAAGCCGGCGTAGTGTCCCGTCTCTTCGGTTTCTTCCTCGAGGGCTTCGAACTGTTCGCGAAGCGTCTGGCCGTCCCAGCCGATGCCGACACCCTCCTGCTGTTGTTCTCGGACTGTTTCCTTCTCGCGTCGCATCCGGGGGAAGCTTTCCCCTTCGTCTGGTTCCGTGCTCATGGTGTATTCGTATTGATTTCGTCACATCTGCTCAGAGCCAGATGCGGGCTCGTACAGTGCACCTGCCACACCGGTTGACCGAACTCGAAAGCGGCGGTCACGGAGACGGGCAGATGCATCTCCGTACGAAAGCGGTTTTCCGCGCTATTCGATCGTGGTGAGGTGGTGGACACGGTGTTCGTCTAACCGGGTCTCACAATCCGGTGGCAACGCGTACGTCGTGGCAGCGCCCTCGAGGATCGCTGGGCCGCTGAGTTCGTTTCCGGGCTGGAGTGCGTGTAGGTCATAGATCTCTGTGTCTAGCCACTCGCCGTCCCAGTAGGCCTCCCGCGTCTCTTTGTAGGCGTCTGCGGGTGGCTCCGGTCCCTGTAGCTCCTCGGTCGGAATCTCTGGCTTGACAACGTCCCGGACACCGCGGACGGATGCCTGCGTGATGGTGTGTCCGAGCTCCGGCGAACGGGCCTCTTCGGAGTACTGTCGGCGGTACCCCTCTTCGAAGGTATCCAGCAATCGCTCGAGTTTCTCCGGCGAGTCGACGCGGCCAACCGGGGACTCGATGTCGATACTGTTGAGCTGGCCCTGGTACTGGCCGAGGATGTTGTACTGGAACTCGATTTCATCGCGGCCGATGTTACTGTTCTCGAACTCGTTTTCGACCTTCTGCTCGAGGTTCTTCCAGACCTCCGTAAGCGCCTCGCCGGCGGTCGCCGCTGCCTCTTCCATCGAGAGATCGGGATCGATGTCGATACTGGTCGTCTGGTCGTAGCGGTACTCGTAGTCGGCTGCGCCGCAACCAAACGCCGAGAACCCGGCCGCCCACTCGGGGATCAGCACTTCGTCGAAGCCCAGATCCTTCGTGTATCCGGCCGTGTGGACTGGGCCGCCACCGCCGTAGGAGAGACACTTGAAGTTCGACGGCGCGTAGCCTTCGCCGGTCACGACGGCCTCGAGGTCGTTTCGAAGCTTGCTCTCGAGGATATCGATGACGCCTTGGGCCGCCTCGTAGACGCCCATATCGAGCGGATCGGCGATCTGTTTTTTGATCTCCTGTTCGGCCACCTCGCGGTCGATCGGCATGTCGCCACCCAGGAAGTTCTCCGGATTGATCCAGCCCATCGCCACGTGGCAGTCGGTCACCGTCACCGTCTCGACGTCGGTTTCGACCGCGCTGACACCGACCTGATCACCGGCGCTTTCTGGACCGAGTTCGATCTTGTCGAAGGTGGGGTTCACCCGGACGTAGCTGCCCGTCCCAGCACCGACGCTTTCCATGTTCACCATCGGCAGCGATAGGAGCAGCCGCGCCATCTCCGGGCTGTAATCGATCTGCCAGTCGTTGTCGATGATGATGCCCATGTCGAAGCTGGTCCCGCCGATATCGGTACAGACGAGGTTGTTGTAATCAAGTTTCTGTCCGAAGTAGTTCGCCCCGATCATCCCACCAATCGGCCCGGAGATCAGTGTCCGTGCCAACTCGTTCGCGTTGATGTCGATCGTCCCGCCGTGGCTCGCCATCACCCGCACACCGACGTTACCGCCCTGTTCGTCGACGGCCTCCTGGATGTTCGAGAGTTGGTCGCGTGATGGCTCAGCAGCGAACGCTTCCGCAGTCACCGTGTTCAGCCGTTCGGACTCCTTGAGCGTCGGGTAGTACTCGCTCGAGAGCATGACCGACGTCTCTGCCCCTCGCTCGTCGATTATCTTACGGGCGATTTCGGCGGTTCGGTGTTCGTGCTCTCCGTTCCTGTAGGAGTGGAGGAACATGACGACGATATGGTCGACGCCCTGGTCGAGTAGGTCGTCGACGCCCTCGCGGACGTCGTCTTCGTACAGCGGCACCAGCGTGTTCCCCTTGACGTCAATACGCTCTCGAACGCCGCGGATCCGATTGCGCGGGATCAGCGGCTCGGGGTGTTTGTGCGTGTTGACGTGGAGTCGATCCGAATAGGAGTAGCCGGTGTACGATTGGCGGCCACGTCCCATCCGAAGGGTGTCCTCCATCCCGCCAGTGATGAGGATGCCGACGTCGACCTCACTTTCCCGCTCGACCAGTCGGTTGAGCATCGCCGTGCCGGAGTAGACCGTCGAGACGAGGTTCGGGAAACCCTCTTCGACGCTCAACCCCCAGTCCTCGAGGGCATCCTGAGAGGACTTGATGAATCCCCGTGATTCGTCGTCCGGCGTGGTTTTCGCCTTCCCCACGGTAAAATCGCCGTTCGAGTCCATGAGGAACGTATCCGTCATCGTGCCGCCAGCATCGATCGACAGGATTTCTGCATTGTGTTGTGCTGTGGGATCGTCTTCTGAACTTGCCATCGACACCTCCAATACCATGTGGTAAGTTAGTCATTATCACGAACCCGGGTGGACAAGGATGACAGCCCACGACATGCGCTGACATATGTTTCCGATTTATAACAGCCCGGTCAAAGCTGGCCATTGCGGCCCCTCGACGTCCTCGAGTGGGCCGCCGACGTAGCCGTCACTTCGGTAGCTGGATTGGGAATACCCTGGAATGATCCGTCCAAAGTTGGCCGTTGGGCTCTCACCCATTTCTCGACGAGCGAGTGCGATGCATGCCGCCTCGAGTCCTTTCCGGTCTTGGGCATCGTCGGTAAGCGGTGGTCTCGCAGTCGACACTTCGAATCCGGGCCCGGACTGATCCCGGACGGTCCAGAGACACGGCGCAGCAGTATGCGGATCACGGAACGGCATCTCGTCGGAGTAGACGTTTCGAGCTAACGCACTCACTCGCCCACGTGTGCTTCGTCCGGTTTCGCCGATGTACTCGAGGCCCGCTCGGTTCTGATTCCGTTGAACTTTAGTCAGAACGAGTTAGTGTCTACACCGAATTCCGTTTCAATCACGTCTAAAACAGCATCGAGTGCGAAATTGGAAAATGCCTCCGTGTCGATGTTGTTCCGCACCTCATGTGATTGATACGGAGTAGTGACTTTGTTCCGTGTTCTTACGGTTTTGAGAGAGGGCTTGAGGTTGGCTGCAGCGTACGGATTCTCCAAGTCGTCTATTGGTTCGCCTTTTGGTCGAACCCAGAGCTCCCATTCAAACCCGTCAGTAAGGATTGCGATAGCGTTTACATTGAGATCGCTATCAAGATAATCCACTACGTCGTTCCGTGCATTCTCGATCTTCTTTGGAGGTTTTACCTCTCCGAAGAACCGGAGATCGTGCTGCATTGCTGCCTCAATTGGAATGGATGTAATGCAGAAATCCGGAACACCTCCACCTCTTGGCCACCGAGGCGCGTACTGCTTCGGTTGTGGACGGATTGAGTACCCGAAAGCTCGACGGAGCATTGGGAACACCAAGTGATCCTCAGTGAAACGCTCTGGCTTCTGAATGAGGTGCTTCCCCTTCAGGAAGTACTTTCCGTCGACGACTTTGTCGAAGTGTGCGGTGCACTCACGAGCCCCGACCTCATCGATGAAGTCTTCTAAGACTCGCAGGATGGTGTGAGCAAGAGGGTCGTGATCATTAAGGGTTGTAGGTCGATTTGACATCCGTTCTGATTAAAATGATTGTCAAATACCAACGTCTAAAGTCTTCTTGTAGACGCTCTTACCTACGGCAATCACTGGAAAAGACATGTAAACGACCGCGGGCGCGGTGGCCCGCGGCTTTTGTAGTTCCCTCAAGTTTAGCTGTGAAGCACTCCCTGTGAGGCGATCTCGTGGGATGAGGTTGGACGGTTTACGTCCACGCCACCACAAGAGGTGGTGGTGTGGCGTCCCGACCCGACCCGGCGCACCCGCACTTGAGGCGGGGTTTTGCGAGGTCGGTAGTTATCCGCGCTGCTGTGACTGTCATCGCCAGTCTCTGTTTTCGCAATCCATCGTACCGCAGCATTCACCGACGCGTTTCGATCCGAGTGATCTTGCTTGAGAGCACACGTATCGTTTTTGCACGTGAACCGTCCACCGTTTCGAGAGCCTTTCTCGCCACACATCGAGCAACGCTGTGAGTTATACTCGGAATCGACATGCTCGACCGGAGCGCCGTGACGGTGGACTTTGTACGTGACTTGCCGTTCAAACTCGTGGAACGGCAGCTTGTGCAATCGGCGGTTCATATAGCTACCGTAGTCGATGTCGTTGCGAATGCCTTCGAGCGACTCAAACACCACAACCGGGTTCGGGAACCATTGTACGTAGTGTTCGATGACTTTGCTGAGTCGGTGTAGCGTCCACTCAGTAAAGTTCTCGACGTGGTTTCCGATTCGATGAACTTCGCTGTGTTTGCCGTGTTCCTGGCAGCGACGTTTGATGTCGTAGTATCGCTGGCGCTTTTGCTTTACTTGGCCGTAATCGATGGTGAGTTGCGCGAGCGTTTCACGCGACTCTCGGTCGAGAACGGTGGTGGTGATGTTGCGTTCGTTGATGTCGATGGCGATGACTGACTCTGCGTCTTCCGCAGCGTCAATTGTGATGGGGTGTCGTATCGGGACGTGTAGGTAGTACACGCCCTCTCGATACACAACCTCAGCCCGACCCACCTCTAAATCACTCGCGGAATCTAGCGCATGCTTGACGCGATCAAGATCCTGTTTTGCCCCGCGAAGAAACCCACGTACCTTCTCCTTGTATGGCTGGGCACTGATGCGATAGCCAACACGGTTGTCGTCACGAACTTGCAGTTCGTATCCTTCGCTGTGGTTCATAACGAGCGGGAACGCTCCCCATGAATCAGTCGACGGCGGCTGTGGCTTCGGTAACTCGTCGCGGTTGTCGCTGTTACGCCACTTCTTCAACGCACTTTCGTACGCGTCGTAAGCGTCACAAGCTTTCCACACAACGGCTTGTGCGTTATTTTTCACGAAGTCATTCTCGGTCGGCATGACTTGCTTTGCAATCTCGGTCTTACTGTATCCGAGTTCACGCATTGCCCAGGTGTGATTAGCGATGGGCCGAGCGTCGAACCGAGCCTGTTTGAGACGCCAGCGCTCCCCACTCTCTATGTGGAGGCGGAAACGTAGCGTCTCAACAAGCTCATCCATCGTTACATCTAACTCATCAGACCAATTCAAGTTAAAACCACGCACCAGCGCGACGTGGGTTGCTCATTAAGTCGACGGCATTCACCCCCGGGCACGGTGGCCCGGGGTACTCTGCCTGCTTTTATTATAGAGACGCTTGCGCTTGCTTCAACTGATGCGGTAGCGCGGAGTCCCCTTCCTCAAAGAACGAGCGAAGCAAGTGAGTAGGGAGGAGCGCGTTCGTATAGGGCACAAATACCAACCTAGAAGAAGCCGCTTGCCTACATTGAATACGTGGTGGACGACTACGTGTGTCGGACGGCAATCACCTGCCTCTCGGTAGACGGTGAGCAACGCGAGTTGCTTGAGGAAACTATCTCCGAGTGGAAGCGTGGTTGCCAAATCGCCACGGACATGGCGTGGGGCAAGTGTAACACAAAAAGCGACGTACAGCCCCTCGCCTACGACGACGTGCGCGAACACACCGACCTCGGTAGTCAGCACGCGATTCTCGCCACCCACCAAGCCGCACAAGCAATCACCGGCTGTATCGAGCGCCGGTCCAAAGGCAAGAAAGTCAGCAAGCCCACGTTCACCGCACCCACGGTGAAATACGACACTCGGACCATGACACTGTTCGATGACGGCACAGTCTCTCTCTCCACAACGAAGAGTCGTGTCCGGTGTGAACTTGCTCTGCCCGACGCCGATGATGGCTACCAACGGCAGTACCTCGACTCGGACACGTGGAGCGTCACGGAAAGTACGCTCACCACCCGTGACGGCGACTACTTCTTGCATATCGGCTTTCGCCGACCCAAGAACGACACCGAGCAGAACACCGCCGAGGACGGAACGGTCCTCGGGGTTGACCTCGGTATCGAAAATCTCGCCGTCACAAGCACCGCCTACTTCTTCAGCGGGCGAGAGTCAACACACGACCTCCGCGAGTTTGAGAAGGTACGTGCCGGACTCCAACAGACCGGGACGCGAAGCGCCCACCGGACACTCGAACAGTCGAGTGGCCGGGAACTTCGATATATCCGTGACGTACTCCACCAAGCGTCCAACGCGATTGTGGATGAAGCACTCCGATACGAGTGCAACGTGATAGCGTTCGAGGACTTAACCCACATCCGCGACCGCACGGGAGCGTCGTGGGGTCACAGGTGGGCGTTCCGAACGCTGTACGAACAGGTGAAGTATAAGGCCGAAGCGGAAGGCTTCTCGGTGAAGCAAGTGGGTTCGGCGTACACATCGAAGCGGTGCGCCGAGTGCGGATTCACGGCTGGCGAGAATCGCTCGACTCGCAACGACTTCCGATGTGTGAATTGCGAGTCGGAAGCGAACGCGGACTACAACGCAGCGAAGAACATCGGTATGCGGTATGTCCGCCGGGGCCAACAGTCGTCTCGACGGACGGGCAACAGTCAACTTGCCCTGAAGTCTGGGACTGTGACGCCGAGTGGCGGATTCACCGCCCACCCGGAAGGGTTTGACGCCGAGTCCACGGACAAGTTCCACCCTCAAAGCGCCGAAGGCGCTTAGGATGGGGTAGTTGACAAGGAACCTGGTAGTTTGAGTGTTCGTCATACTGGAGAGGCCACGGAGATTTTTGAGATATGGTGAACCGCCTCGGGGTCAAGCCTCAAGGCACTCACCTTACTTCTCTGTAAAGTGTGACTGCTGTACCAATCCGAGAAACGTTTGAATCGGTGGTGTGTGGGCCGATCAGAGATCAGTTCCCAAGGAATCACAAAAGGCCTTGATTCTCTGCATTCTGTCGAAGAGACTCCATATCTAGTTCATCGCTCATATGCAAATGCTCGAGTGTCGACAGCGCGGCGTCAATCGGCACGTCAATTTCATACTCATAATAGATTCCACCACCTCTGCCTTCGTTTCGTTTTGTTCGATCGAGGATGCCGAGCATCGAGAGTTCGGCTAAGTGATTGTGGAAGGCTCTCCCACCAAGCGGATCTCGATTAGTCGCGACTGCAAGATCTTGATACTGCTCATAGAGCTGTTGCTTTTGAAATGGGATCTGAGAGGGATCTACAACTGTTGCAGTGACCACAGCTAAGAGTGTGAGATGTCCATGCGAGGTGAGCTCCTTCATGCTCTCCTCGATCCGTTGCTTTTCGAGCAGTTGCTTTGCCTCGCGAACGTGATCTTCGGTAACGACGGGATCGTTTCGCCGGCGGGCTAGGTCCCCTGCCTCGAGAAGCAGATCAAGCCCTTGGCGGGCACTGCCCTTATCCTGCGCAGCAAATGCTGCACACAATGGGACGACGTCGCCCTCGAGAATGCCGTCTTTGAACGCTAGCGCTGCTCGCTTTTCGAGAATATTCTGGAGCTCGTTTGCGTCATATGGCGGAAAGTGGAGTTCGCGTTCGCAGAGGGTATCTTCGACACGTGGATCGAGCTTTTCGCGATATTTGAAGTCGTTACTGATGCCGATGATCCCGATACGAGCGTGTTCGATTTTTTCGTTGCTGCGTGCACGCGGAAGTTGATAGAGAATCGAGTCGTCATCGCCGATGTAGTCGACTTCGTCCAGGACGATCAGGACCATTCCACCGATCTGATCAAGTTCTGCCCACAACTTTTCATAGACGGCATTCAGCGGATAGCCAGTGCGACTGATTTGCTCGGATGGCTCACGAAATGTATTGACGAGTTCAACAGCAACCCGATAACTACTGGTCAGATCTTCACAGTTGAGATAGACCGTCGTCACTGTGAGGTCATCGTACTGTTTGGCGTCTTCCTCGAGATGGCGGAGGAGATACTTCGTGACGGCTGTTTTCCCGACACCCGTCTTTCCATAGAGGAAGATGTTTCGAGGCTGTGAACCGTTGATGACGGGTTGGAGATATGCAGTATACTGTTCGAGTTCCTCGTCTCGTTCCTCGAGCGATTCGGGCTGATAGTCGTCATGGAGAACGTTTTCATCCTCAAAGATCGCCTCAGATCGCTCGAAGAGCGTCATCATTTGCTAATCTTCCAACACTCCAATAAAACCACCGGTGCGAACGTTACGAACGATTCGTTCGTTTCGATCGATACTGGTGGAGAGAGACACCACTCCTTCAATCGTTTTACCACGAGAGAGCACTTGATGGCTTCAATTTCTTCGAATGAGGGTCTAGTGACTGGGATAGATTTATTATAACTGCGTGATAACTAGATCCGCACTGCTAGTGCTTTGAGAACGTTTGAATTGGTGGTGTGTTCTGGGTAATTTCCTTTACTGAGGGGTGATTTTCGATGAGATCCGGTAGTAGAGTCCATTTATCGGCTCTAAACGTTTGAACCGGTGGTGGGTATCTGGGGCCAATCAGAAGGAATTTTGGCCGGAAACGTTTGAATGGGTGGTGTCTCTCACCCCCGGACTCTTGGTAGTGCCATTGGAGTTTGTGTAATGTCGTGAGGATAGAAAGACCAAGGTTCCTGTTACGATTGAATCGGTGGTCTCTGATCGTGGTCTCACTTCATTGAACGATTCTCTCATTGTGGGCTAATTCAATTCCAAGTAGGACACACCACTGCTTCCAGTATTTCCGCCGAACGAACCTATACAAAGCGACTACCTTGTCCCAGAATTTTGCCGTCACAGTCGTTCATTGAGTAAAACTCTCTAATTACGCTCTGTGGCTGCCAACAAGCCTCTTTTGCTTGATGTGCGAGTTCACCCTCGGGAATTCTCTGAAGCGATTCAGCGTACCACTCACAGGCGTCAGCGGCGAGGGCAAGCCGCGTAACTCGAGTGTGGATCCGACCGTGTCGACGTCCCACCATCCAGATTGTCGCGATCGCGTCCAGTCGGTCTCCGATTTCCTTGTCACCGTGTGATTCGAACCACTCTCCACGCAGCTCACATGCTGACACGACTTTCTCACAGAATTCAGCGTCTGCGCCGAGTATGATGTGAACTCCTCGAGTCTGCTTAACTTTGAGAATCATCTGGCAATTCCAGGCTTCAGGAATGGTTTTGTCTCACTCTCTATCGACGTGACTGCTGTGTCTCTTCGTTTCATGGGTTGCTGCGGTGGACTCCCTTCGACCCCCCGCCCCCCTTTCGGGGGATACAAACCGTCTCGAGTGACGAGGTCACTCCACAGTCAGCGGCTAAACGTGCCATCCGGCGCAGGGACAAGTCCAGTACGGATCTCGAGGTCGACACGACGAAGATGCTTGCAGCCGTCATCTGTCTGGCGCTGCTCGAAATCGGGACAGGTACACGTCGCTGCCTCGATATCGACGTCGTAGGTGTTCCTACTCTCGCTTTTGACCGCGTAGATCGGGCCTAGTGTCGCAAAGCGGATATCCAGCTTTTCGTTCAGTGCACGGCGAGTTCGTGGGTCGTCGATCGAGTAGCCACCTGCCTCGAGGGCAGTCGGCGGTTGGGGGTTGTCGCAGGGGATGGTGAACTCATCGCGATGGTTGCGCTCTTGGCTGCACTTCCATACTGAAGTGGCTCACTGGTAATCGTCTGGTACAAATCGATTGAGGATCTCTTGAACCTCTTCCTCTTCGGTGTCAGTCACGTGCGCGATTGATCGGTCGTAGTGGTCGTGCGCCGCAAGGTAAGCGGCGATCGTTTCGGTGCCCGTATTGAATATGGCGATGGGGAGGCGCACAGTGCGGACACTACTCTGCCGGACATCGTTCTGGTACTGTAACTCAGCCTGGCGCGCCTCGACCAGGACGCGGTCTTTCAGCGTGCCCCACAGTAGCCCGCGTTCGATCGGGTCGCGCTTTGTCTTCCCGTCCTCTGCGTCGGGGTCTGCAAATTTGACGACGCCGCCGGGCACCGTCAACTCCTCGTCTGCGCCTCGACTGCTCCAGTAGGGCCCTCGTTTCCCTCCCCTACCGACGTCACCATCCGATCGGTTCAGAGTCTCCTGTTCGGCGAGTTCGACAATATCAATCGGGCTAACAAGGTCCTCGACGGCGTCCCAGTCGAATCCGGTGTCACTGTCCCGGTACGCATCTGAGGTCTCTGTTTCGTTGATTTTCTGCATTCCAGCATCTCGCAGCGCCCTATCGGGGACGTAGTACGCATGGTCCTCACCGGAGATCTCGAGCGTGCCAGTGTAGGTCACCTCGACCAGTGCCCCCCGATCGAACTCCGCTGCGATCGTCAGTTTGTGACTCATCGAGATCCCTCCATGAGAGTGCCGGCGGCTGCGTCAATGGCCGTCGCGGCGCTGTCTGCGGCAGTGGCGATACAAGACGCTATCGTCGTCAGGCAGAGATATTGGATCCCCGCTGCGTGTGCAGTGTCGGTTGACATAGTTTTGACTCACGGCGTATTGCTACCGACACGTCCTCTCCGACCAGGGACGAGGTTCGCGGGTAGCTGTCTGCCGTATATTCACCTACGACTGAATGTCATATAATACTTTCCATGAATAATTGACTCTTAGACCTCGAAACCGTCGAAATCAGCGTTTCAAGGGAGATAGTTTCATGATGTTTTAAGGAGAAAAATGAACTCACAAGCCGTGAAAAGCAGGAATTGAAAATGGCGCACGAACCGGTTCAGGGGTACACCTAATATTTATATATTTTGGCAACACAGATATGACTGACCAGGGACGAGGTTCGACGACTTCTGTCGAACCAGTTCTCAAACACCGCGAGTAACTACTCCCGTCTCGGCCCATATCCATCTCGTTCTCCCTTCGCTTGCAAGTCTCTTCCATATCGGTCTATTCATTATCTATTTCGATAATGTCAGCACCACCTATATCCAGAGTTTCACGCAGCATCTCGATGTCGGCTTCCTCACGGAAATTTTTCCGAGTTGTCTGGTTTCTCACGTGACGGACAACAATTCGCATATAGATCACGAACGCCGCGAGCGTGAGGTGCAACTCAACCTGCGGAGCTTCGACCTCAGCGATGACCCGATCGTCGAGCGCCCCATCGAATGGGACGGATAGACGAGATATCGTGGGGACCCTCTCAGCCTGCGCTTAATCGTTCTGGAAGTCTTGAGACAGGTGGATCAACGTGTGGACGTTTAGCATCGACGCATCCGAGAGTTCCCTGCGCATTGCATCCCGAAAGTCACGGCACGCAAGCACGATCCGGTAATACTGCCGCGCATCGAACCCTGTGTCGAGTGAGTCGAGATTGCTACACTCACTGAAAAAATGTCAAATTTATCATACAGATAAGTGGACTTGAACGCCGTTTGAAACCAGCACAAGTTTCCCGAGGCAATATTTCTATACTGGATTTCCGCGAAACAACATCTATGGATATCAGTGAACTTCAGAAGATCGATGAAGTCCCGTTACGGGAGGTTTGGGAGCACGAAGAGCAGGATTTTACGCCGTGGCTTCTCGAAAACGTTGATCAACTCGCGTCGCTGATCGGCATTGAGATCAACGATGTCAATAGAGAGACCGCAGTTGGAGACTACACCGCCGACCTTGTCGGGACAGAACCCACAACGGACGATCCCGTTGTAATCGAAAACCAGTTCGGATCAACTGACCACGACCATCTCGGTAAGTTGCTAACATATGCCGCCGGTATCGACGCCAGATTCGTCGTGTGGGTCGCTGAAGGATTTCGAGACGAACATCGATCCGTTCTCGACTGGCTGAACACTCGAGACTCCTCCGGGGCCCGGTTCTTCGGTGTCCGACCCCGCATCGTCAGCGTCGGTACCGATGACGCTCCCCTCGGGTTTGAGTTCACGGTCATCGTTGAACCGAACGACTGGGAACGAGAACTCCGTGACCCACTCTCCGATCGAGAACAAGGGTATCGGGAATTCTTCACCGCTCTTGTCGACGCCTATGCAGAACACCGCCCAAGTTGGAATAGATTAACCCCGCAACCACGGTCGTACTTGACTTTCGGCGCGGGAATCAGTGGCATCTCGTTCGGATGGGTGTTTCATGGCGAGACGGAATTCTCTGTCGAGTTGTATATCGACGCGGGCGATGCAGATCAGAACGAAGTAATCTTCGAGACGTTCAAAGAGGATCGAACGACCATCGAATCGAATCTCGAAAACGACGTCGTCTGGGAACCACTTCCCGACGGGCGAGCCTGTCGGATCAAAGTTCCACGATCAACCCCCGCTCCCGTCGAAGAACTAACTTCCCACGAGCAGAACGAACTGATCGACTGGGGAACTGATCAGATGGACGCGTTCCGTGACGTAATCGAACCCCGGCTTACCCAACTCTAACATCTGCGCTCTTGTGAAGGACATTGTTGGTGAGTCAGAGAACAGTTTGAATGATTTCTTTCAGGGCGTCTCGTCCGGGTTTGCGTAGGATTTTCCGGCGAAGTTCGAAGAGTCTGAGATACGCGGTAAGTTTGTTCTTCGAGATGCCTCGACGGTGGCTCTTGCACGTATTCAGGTGTGCGTCTCCATCAACGTACTCGCCTTCGCCGTGAATAACCGCTTCTCGCTGGTACGTTTCGTCCTTCTCCAATGGGTCGTAGGCACGAAATCCGTCGGTATAGACTGTCAGCGACTCCTCCTCGTGGTCATCGAGGAGGAGTCGCACGGTTGATTCGTCGGCGGATTTCGACGGGATGACGTATCGCTGATCGCTGCCGCGATCAACGAGGGCAAACACAGGTGGCTTATCTCCGTCGTAGCTTCCTCGTCCACGTTTCGACAGGCCACGCGAGCGCGACCAACCGTCGCGCTCGCCGCCTTTCTTCCCGGCGGAGACGTAGAACTCATCGATCTCGACTGGCCCAGCGAGATCGATCCGAGGCGCGTCGAGCGCATCACTAGAATGCTCGACGCGCCGGTGAAGTGACCGATACGAGACATCAAGTTCAGCGTCTAACTGACGGATACTCGTATTGAACCGGAGCAACGAATAGAACGCGAACAACAGCTTATCGAGGCCGATCTCCACGCACGCGAAGATCGTGCCAGTCTTGTCATTGAACGTGCGTCCACAATTTTTACAGCGATACCGCTGATACTCTCGATAGCTGCCGTACTTGATCACCGATTCAGACTGGCAGCGCGGGCACTGGAGGCCCTCGCGCCAGCGAACCTGCTGGTGCAGGTGCGCGGCGCTCGCCTCCGAGCGAAACACTTCAACTGGGATCATAGTCGGATGATGCTGACGTATCACATGCCCGCTACGCTTTCACAGCGCCAGCTCTCTCCGACCACCAATCTGCTTCCGAAGAGCGTACAAGCATGTCTACGCGGTGCTAGTGTTGGCTCGAAGGCGCATTGAGTCGGATAGCCGATTCAAGAATTTCGAAAGAAACAGTGCGTCGCTCGGATTCAACTTGCCGTATGATCGACCGTTGCCACTCTATAACTGATTTAGAAAAAAGTAAATGGGATGTTTGCCAGTATTATTCATGACTGCCGAGACCCCCGAAGACTTCCCTCACTTTTGTTCTATCTGTGGTAGGTCATTCGACTACATCCCCCACAAAACTTACCCAAATCCCGTCTGTGATAACTGCGATAGTCGAGCAGTATCTGAACCAGGAACACCGACTCAATATGGTGACAACCCTGTTTTCATTGATGGAATTCGATGCTTTCGCCGGTATAAGGAGGGTGCGTGGCTGACCCTACGTGATCCCACTGCGTGCGACGACTATGAGGAGTTTTACGACACACACTACGATGATTCTGGGCCGATCCATACTTTCAACCAGCCAGACCCGCCCACAGAAGGCAACTCGATCAGACAATTTTCCGAAGTAAGGGGTTCATCAGAGGACCAAGTAATAGCGAGAGTCATCGAAGGTGATATCCTCAATCAGAGTGCTGATGCGCTCATATGTGGGATTACCACGGATCCGTCGTTAGACGGTGGTGTTGCAGGAGCGGTATGTGATGCCTCAGAGCACTCACTTCGGCCTCTCGTACAAAATAAAGCGCCGTTCACACTCGGTGACGCCGTCGTCACCGGTGGATTTGACCTCCCGTATTCGTACTTGATTTTCGTGGCAGCGACACCAGCCAAAGCGGGAAAAAGAGCAACTGAAGGAAGTGTTCAGCGAGCGGTAAAAAATGGTCTCCATTACGTGGCCGATCTCCGGTTGCCGTCCGTTGTGCTTCCGCTTATCGGCGCTGGTGCTGGCGGACTCAGTACACAGTCCACTGCGTCAGCAATTGCTTCCGGGATACGAGCTTCGTCTGTGTCGCCTCCGGTCTGTGTGAGAGTCGTGACCCAAAACCCGAGAGATCAGGATGCAGTGCAAAACGAACTATCAGTTCGTGGTTCGAATATTCTCAACCAGGAGTATTCTGATCCGCTTGAAGGGCAGATCTCCGCTCAGTTGGAACGTATTAATCAATCGGATTCTCCCTCCAACTGGGAAATTTATCCATGGATAAGCTTTGACCCGTACACTGGCGATATCAATGACTACGATGATCGTGAAGATATAGACCATCACACTCCCCCTAGACCAACCAAGGACGCAATTAAGCGAATTGAAGACCCTCTTAGCGACTTCGGCAAGGATTACGGTAATCCAGAACAGTGGTTTGCGTGGTATGATGGATTCAATTCACAGCTGGGCGGCATCCGAGCAGCGATTGACCATCCTCAACTCGCACGTCAGTTGTACAGCCGTGAGCAGTCCCTGATTGGGATCTTACGGGGACTTGAACATGAGGACTCAGAGTACAGTGACATCCTAGAACTGGTCTTGGATACGCCAAGCAGCGGGAAGACAAACGAGATTGTCGCCCGAATCAGATACCGAGTGTCTGGTGAATATATTGAAACGAGTAACGAACTCACCGACTTGTGCTTACAGACATCGCTTCGGATACTTGAATACACGGTTGAAACTCTGAGCCATCTCGACTTTGACCACCCCATGAGCAATACAATGGAGGTGGATCCTGTTGACCGAATTGAGGTCATTGTTCATGCTTACTCTCAGGTCGCTTTTGAATTGAGTATCCCGATGGATCTTGCGGAGGACGTGGTCTATAGCAATCTTTCTACAAGTGCTCTTTGTGCGACTGCAACGTACTGTGAGAACCATCTCGATTAACTCACGATCTCTCTTCCGAACCCTCAGCGATGTTAGTGAGTGTCTGAGAATTTATAAACTATAAGCCCATCTTACCGTGCTCAGAGACAGTGGGAAGCAGACAATAGAAGTTCATTTGGTAGACCCTGTTACTGGTGATAAACCAAGTAGCCCCTTCCGAGTGGCAGGCCGCCGGAAGCGCGCTAATCAAGGTTCCGAGTCTAAGATAGCAAACTCAAGAGGGTTATTGAATTGTTGTTAAAATATAGTAAAATGCTAGTACGCCAATAGAAGTCGCAATCAGCGCTGAACAGTTTGCGACACCATATCGGAAGTCTCAGGCGATGTTAGGATATAATTTCAAGCACGATAGATTAGAATGGGATAATGATGGACGGGCGATCATCAGGGAGGACGGTATGACCGATAGCATGGGTTGTCCGGCGGACACGTGTTCGTTCGAAGGATCAATTTTCGAAGTTGTGGATCACGTAATAGAAAGCGTTGACGAGTTCCGTTACGACGCTCATCTTACAGAAGGACGGCGATTGCAGGAAAATGCTCGAGAGGCGAGAGACCACGGTGGATTCGACGAAGCGATAGAAGACCTAGAGGGCGCACTCCATAATTTTCAGTGCGCAAAATTATTCGCAGACGACGTATCGTCCATTGAGAGTCGCTGCCGAGAGATGCTACAACTGATCGACAATCTCGTCAATCAGGCCGAGAACGCCACCGATGCTGGTGACAAGGCACACTTCGAGAGCGATTCTAATTTTGCGGGACAGAAGTACGAAGAAGCTGTTGACGCGTTAGAAGAGGCCAGAACATTAGCGACGGAACTGGCTCCTGACCGAGTAGCGGGGATCGATCGACACCTTCGTAGCGTCCAAGTTCGTCAAGAAAGTCTTGAACTGTCTGAGCCCCACCAAACGGTCCGTGATCTCGTGGCCGCCGCTCGGGAGCACGCTGCTGCAGGAGACCGAGCCTTCCACGACTCTGAGTATGAGGTCGCATTGAAGGAGTACGAGAACGCAAGGGATCAATACGAATCACTCGCAGACAGCCTTCAGGAATTCTCGTTTGACGAATCGATAGCCGACTCAATAGTATGTGATGTGTGTCGTCAGCGGTTCGACGGAGAACTTGACTCTTGGCGGATCAATCTCGGTGTCTCGCTGCAGGTGTGTCCCGCATGTGTTCGGTTCGGTTCCGACGGGAACCTACCGAATCCACGAACCGTAGCGACTGAGTATCGTGCTATCGTCGAAAACATCGAGAATATTCGAGACGGTGACGTTGGGTTGGACTGGACATCTGACGCTCCTCTGCAATCCGATAGGTCGGAAGATGTCGGCACTGATGGCGATAGACGAGATACACGGCAGATGCTCATGCAGTTGGTAGGACTCTGCCAGCAACTCGGTGCGCCACCTTCCGCGGCGGAATTGGACGAGAATACAGACTTTGGCTATCTTGATTACCGAAATGAGTTTGGGAGCCTTTCAGAGGCGCTTCAGGCTGCTGGGTTTGAGAGTCAAGACTGATTTGGCAGTCCTATCGTAAGACTTATTCTTCGTCGTTCGTTTTGGGACCTCGAGTGAACTTCTTATTGTCTTTATCACGGAACCGTCCAGCATCCTCATTGTACTCCTCGTTAGTGATCTTCCGGAGAACCTTGTCAGCACCTTTTTTGATTTTGTTGGACGTTTTTTCTGGCATCAGTCCTACATCTATGCTGCCTCATAATAAAATTATATGATACTAACAAAATGTTCTATCTCACGCCACGCATGATGTTGTAGGCTGCACAGATATGTACTCTATTCATAAGACATTTCTACTATCAATACTCGAACAACGGTTTGAGACCACAGTATTCTGGAAGTATCTCCCCATTATTCCCATAGTCAAAATTGAATTCCCACGAGCTACCACCATCTCCCTCAGCAATATCGAGCTTCGATATGAAATCAGCAAACGGAATCGTCTATCGGTGTTCGTTAATCGTGCCGAGAAACACAAGATAGAGCGAGTAGTCTCTCCTGAGTTCGTTTATTGAATTTCATGTCGAGCCATAGATGGGTGTGACGGGCACTCTGATACTGTGCGAGATACGTGAAAGATACTCATACAATTGGTCGGACTCTACCAGCAACTCAGCGAATCACCTACTGCGGCAAACTTGGATGAACAGACAGACTTTGGCTACCTTGAGTATCGTGACGAGTTTAGGAGCATTTCAGAGGCGCTTCAGGCTGCTGGATTCGAAAGTTGACAGTAATATTTGACGAGCCTCTGATCCATATCCAAGAACAGCTCTCGACACATCGGATTGATCAACCAGTAAGACTATATTCCGCAAAAGTATTCCCCTAGTATGATTCAAAGAAGACCTGAAGGTGCTCCAAGTAGTATCGAATTACCGACTGGTAAGATAACAATCCAGATTAAGACGGTGGTTCAACGTGCAGATTGAGGATACTCGAGCGATATTCACCGCTCTTTTTGCTGGCTCCATCGTTCTTGCCAACGTGCTGGCGGCGAAATTGACGTGGGTTGAGCTACCTGGCATCGGTGGCGTCGCCGTCCCTGCTGGATTCGTTGCGTTTGGCGTCGCGTACCTCGCATCTGACTTGCTTGTTGAGTACCACGGTCGTGAGTACGCGGCATCAGTTGTCAACGGGACCGTTTTCACGCTCGCTGTGTCGTATCTGCTGGTCTTCGCGGCAATCTGGATGCCGACAGCACCGTTCTATGACGGGCAAACGGCGTTCGTAGCTACGTTGGGCGACTCCGCGTCGATTATCCTCGCGTCAGTCGTGGCATTGGCAATTGCTCAGCACATGGACGTGAGATTGTTCTCGAGGCTCAAGGCTCGAACATCCGGTCGCCATCGATGGATACGGAACTGCGGGTCGACAGCCGTTAGTCAGGGTATCGATACAGTCGTGTTCATCACACTTGGATTCGCAATCTTTCCGGCTCTTGGGCTCGGTGGGGATCCAACGTTGGGTTGGGCGCTGCTCTCGATTATCGTCGGTCAGTATTTGGTCAAGCTACTGGTTGCGCTCATTGACACAGTCCCGTTCTATGCAGTGACAGAAGTTGTCGAACAGAAGGGCTGAGAGTGAATTACGGAACTGAGAAGAATCAGATCCCTCTGGATGAGCGATCAGAGACTGCTATTGATCAAATCGATTCTTCGACGAACTCTGCGGTGATCTCTGAGCGCTGTTCTCGTGCCGCTGTGTCAAGCAGTCGGCTACACACTGAGAGTACCTGACGGATATTCCCTTGAGATCGCTGCAAAATCATGTTCAAGCCGTCCTCTGTAAACGGTTGGACTCCGAATTCTTCCCGTTTACGTGCTTGATTGAGGTACTCTTCGACTAGCTCATGGAGATGCTCGTTCGTAAGCGGTCGAAGTGCGACTTCTTGACCGATTCGTTCGCTGAACGCGTGGTATTCACTCATCACATCCTGCCACACCTCCGGCGCACACCCAAACAACAGACAGAGACCATCACTGTTTTGATCCATCAAATGGCGAATACTGTTTAGCGTCGCCTGCTCGTCTTTCGAGGAAAGCCGGGCGATGCTTTCGAATTCGTCGATAAAGACAAACACGGCCGTATACCCTAATTCGAGCAGCAAGTTCTTCAGCGCTGTAAACGCCCGCACACCCATGGTATCGTCGTCGAGGGCGGTATGGATCTCCATCTCTTTTCGCTGCTCGTATCGAATCCCCTCGGCTGTGAGCCACTGCCAGGCGTACAGATTTGTATCCTCATACACCATGTGGACGATCGCTCTGGCAAAGTCTGCGAACTGTGTCACGTCGCTCAATCGTTTGATGGCTTCGGGAACGATTTCGGAGAGAAGTACGTCTCCATCGTCGATCAGCGAACGCATCGCACCCGCACTAACTGGGTTCGTCTCGGTGACGTCCCGTGCAATTGATGCGAGATACTCGTACGCGATATCTTGGACCTCGGCGAAGCCGAGATCATACATGAATTCGTGGTAGATATCTACGAACCCTTCTCCAGGCTGAGCGACGTAGCCGACAACAACGTCGTTTTGATCCCGAAGGAGCGACCGGGTATATTTGAGCGTATGCGATTTGCCGTTGCCGTACTTTCCAGTGACGACGAGGTGCTTCGACTTCCCTGTCGAGAGGGTCGTTGATACTGTCGAACTGATCGTGTTCGTTGCCTGCTCTTGTCCACAGTAAATCTCTGGATCTTCTGCAGGGACTGGACTGTACGGGAACGGGTTCCCGGTGAGTCCGAATTGGTCGTAGTCTTGCGTCTCGTCGGTGATATCGAAGGCTTCGCTCATGGGTTTGGTGTGAACGTGATGTCGCGGTCGTACACTGCGAGGTAGTAGTACTGTTTATCGAACTGTTCGAGTCCGGCCATTACCTGTTGCGTCGATTGCGAGGTTGAGACGAGCGACTCGCCGTCTGTGAGCTCTATCTGCTTGATTCCGAGTGCTGAATCTTTGGCCTCCGTGTCTAGTGGCGCTCCCGAGAGTTCGAGTTTGCCAACGTTCTCTCGGCAGAGTTTCGAGAGTCCTCGGTCAAACGTCGCTCGAGGGCATCCAAGCCGTTCACAGGTTCGCTCTCGAAGACGGGGAATCGAGAGGTAGCGTTGTCGAAGGTCGACACCAGCCCTCTCTTCGAGGTCATCATAGATCTCGAGGAGGACGTACTGGAAATTTGATGGAACGGTCTCGCGATCGACGGTGTAATAGTCGCCTGTGAAGGCATTTCGTTGGATTCCGCCGAGTCGTTCGCCCCAACTGCCAACGACCTCGATTCCGGTCTGATTGAACGAATAGGGCGAGAACTCGTGTGCCTCTTCGAGGTGTTCGAGCAACTCGTCAGGACCAACCGGCTCGAGTTCGGACAACGACTCGACGAAGGCACCATAATGCGGACTTCGAACGGCCAGAATTTTATCCGCTTTCGACCAGTCTTCGTTTCGGACTGCGCTCAAAAACTCTTCACCAACAGGGGTTGTCCGATAGATCGAGTCCTTATCGTTTTCTCTGTCGTGTTCTTCGAGAAGGCCGATCCGGGTGGCCTCGAGGATCGTCTCTCGAGCCCGACGATGTGTAATATCCAGCGCTCCTTCGACCCCGGTTGTCGTTTTCCCAGCCGTCTCACAGAGATGAGTGAGTTCAGTGAGTCGGCCAAGTGTTACCGGACGGACTGTCGGGCGTTCGGATGTCACGCTAACCTCCGAACTTGCTGCTTGGCAATTCTGTACGCCCGTTGTGTCACCTTGTTGCCCTGGAATCTAAGATCGAGATAGTTCTCGATATCCTTGCCAGCAGCTGCGACGTATCGGAACCGACGTAACTCCGCTGCCAGGGCCCAGAGATTGTGTCTTACCAACGCGTCTCGATCTTCTCTGATATCGTCAAGCGTTCGGGAACCACAGACGGGGCAGGGGCAGGGAAGGTACTCGAGGTCGTCAATGTTCCATAGTTCTTCACCGCCGAACCCGGGAAGCAGGTAGTTTCGATTCCCCGCGCTTCGAATGAAGGCTGACGAGTCGAAACTGTCCACCCCGAGATAGAGTAAAAGCGGTTGGTAAACCAGGCCACCAAGCCCGTACACGTGAAGGTGTTTGTCCGTCGCAGTTCGCGCGGCCAACACTAGCTTTGTGACTTTTTCGTAATCCGTCCGAACAGGAACAAGACTCCCGAGCGCGTAGCCATCAAAATCACCACGACTTTCTAGATATTGAATACTGTTTCGAACTGTCTCGGGGTCGTACCCATGGACACTTGCGAGCAAAAGTTCATCGCCGTCATGGCGATCACTTGCCTCTAACGCGAGTTCGATACTCTGCTCGATTCGACGCTGGTTCTCCGCTGCTCGGTTCTCCCGCGAGAGGGGGATATCTACCGTACCAAAGATATCCGCTTCGAACAACCGTTGGGTCTCGAGTGTTTCTCGGGGCGTTGTGTCTGGTTCTGTTTGACTGAAATCGTACCCGCCACTATCGGCGTAGACGATCGTATTCTCCGGGACGCCCATCTCATCCCGGAGTGACAGTCCATCGGTTAGCCGATTCCACATCGGGTCCCGGTTCCTGATCGCCCGAGCGTTTATCATCGCGGTCGGGAGATCCGGGATCGTCCCTACGTATTCTGGTGTATTGTCACTCGATCGCTTCCCGAGATTTCGGACGGGAAAGAGAACTGGGGTCTGCAGTTCTCCATGGGGAAGATCGAGCACCCGTTGCCGGTACAGCATCGGGTTTTAGCTCAGCTGGTCGCCTCAAGGTAATGGTCATACTATGACACGAAATGATATATTAGAACTAGATACAGAATCTAGAAATCGGTCAGATCTTTCTGCGATGTCGGCTCAGAGAGGCATGCCGATTTCACATCGTCGGGTGAGTCGGGTTCATTACCGATAGCGAGATGCCTTGCGAAGTTTTTCAGGTAGTTCCCCTTGAGAGCGACGACGATCGTCCCTTGCTCCTTCGCCTGTTCGGTGCGTGCTGGGATCGAGATGACGTTCTCGTATTGATCTGCCACTTCTTCTTGATTGAACGTCACGCCGAGTGTGTCGGCCGGCAACGCAGACAATACGTCGGACAATTCCAAAGCACGATAGTAATCGCTCCCGAGTGCGAAGAAGACGATATCGTAAGAGGAAGACGAGAGTGCATCACGTGTTCGCTCCGAAATCTCGAGGGAGGCCGACCGTGAGTCAATCTCGCTTGCAGCCATCTCTGCAAAAGTGGCGTTGTACGGTGGGAGTTCCTCACGTTCTGCAACGAGCCCGAATCCGGCACTGATGAAATATCGATCGACGGTATGGCTATCGGCTCGAAGCGAGTCGACCGCTTCACTGATGTACTGCTGCTGCCGGCCATCGTAGAGCTTTCTCGCCGGTACACTGACGGCATCATCACGAGCACGAAGCTCATCGAGACCTGCGTCGTCGATTTCGGCTGCGTCGAAGACGGCGCTTTCGTCCGGGTACGATTTGCTGTTCGAACATTGGTCGATAACGAGTATGTCCATGACTAGAACTCCATCAGCCCCTTTTGTACCATAAACTCCGGCAGGAACTCGCTGTCGTATCCGAGGCGGTCGAGAACAGCCGTTCGGAGTTCCTCCGTGTTCTCATACGATTCGACAACGCATCCATTGCGTTCAATCGCCTCAATCGCGTCCTTCGAAACCGTCTCCTCGGGATCGTACAGGAATGCGTTCTGATAGCGTGCGCAGAACTCGCCGACAGATGCTGCCATGGCTTCCGACTCGTACGAAATGGTTTCTGGCGGTTTGGCCCACCACTCGTGAACACCAGTATCACTTATCACGCCGACCTCCGCTACCGGTAGATCGTGGACATTGGACCAGAAGTCCGTCCGTTCCGTGAGGAGGTGGGCTTCGACCGTACTGGTCTTTGTGATCGTATCGGTCGCCGGCGTTATGATGAGCGTTTTCGGCAGTGCTTCTCGGAACTGATCGTAGAACCGTTTCGTGTTATGGAATCCGCGGCGGCGGTTGCGATTGTTCGCGCGGAAGATTGCGACTTCGATCCCGTATTCCTCACAGATTCGGCAATCGCACTCCCGCCACGGCTTCTCTCGAAGCAGTGTCTTGTACTCCTCGAGTAAGTTGTCGTCGCCGATCCACGACGCGTAATCCTCGACGAGTTGCCAAACCTGATCGAATGTCGCAACCTCTCCTGAATACTCCTCACGCTGCTCGAGTTTGTCCGCCATTCGCGGGAACGTTCCCTCGAAATGATCTCGAGCCGTATCGATCAACGTCTGGTACTCTTCGAAATCGACCGGCGATTCAGGATCGTCCTCCCGGAGCAGCTTGATCACTTTCTTCCGGAAAGGGCGGCTGAAACTTGCCCGCAGCTCGCGACCGTGGTCGTAGTCATCGCGGAAGTGCTCCTCGATATCACGGAGGAGACGTTGGTCGTACTCGTCGTCATGTCGATGGGCCTCCAGATAGGAGGAGAGCTCATTGAGCGCTTGCTCTGCTTCAGCGGCCCATGCTTGAATTGCTTGTGAGATGGATTCACACTCGTCGAATGCACGAAGCGAGTGAAGCAGTTCTTGTCCCCGGAGAGCCGTTTGGATTCGCTTGTCAAGTGGATCCCTGTTCGATCCGAACCGAACACGAAGGGCGTCGTAGCGCTGCTCGCTGTCGAGATGATAGTTGTCGCCACCGGTCCAAGCCGCCCGAAGCATACTCGCGCTGTCGAAACTCGACATCCCAGTTCGCCCGATTGCGTCGAACGCGTCGGTTTTTGCGAAGCCGAATACGTGTGTGTCGACCCTCGTCTTGCGGGCTCGCTCGTGTTCTTTCACTGCGTTCCCAACGCCAGTGACGATGTCACGAATTCTGCTGGCATTGGTACCTGCAACACCACCGATCCCGACGTACTGGTATCCGAGGTCAAGTACCTGATCTGCAGCCTGTGCGTACGACATCGGGTCCCAGCCCTGAATTGCAACCATGAGACGGAAGGAATAGTCGTTTGCGTCATAGAGGTCCTTCATCTCCGCGGCATTGTCGAGAGTCAGCTGGTACCGGAACTCCGTGTCGTCTTCTCTGTAGACGGCCCGCGGATCGTCTCGGAGTCGCTCAAGTACGGCGGCTGGCTCGCCTTCGAAGTCTTCCTGCTCAAACGGGTCGACCGACGAGACATCGAAAATCGTCGAATCATGGTCGGCGACGTACTCGGGCCACTCCGTCGGCCATTCGTCGATCATAACGTCGACTTCGTCAGTTAACTCTTCAGGAAGGTCACTCGATGTGAGTGCAGACTCAGCGAACGCACGCTTATTCAGATAGAGTCGGGTTTCGTGGTCAGAGCTAAGCACGAGGTGATCGATCGTCACGCCGACCGTGACGTCAAGGTCTTCGTAGAACGCCAGCATTTCGTCGTTCCCATAGGGAGGAAACGGGAGCGATTTGTAACCCCAGGCGCCGCAGTCGCTGATTGTCGGGAGCCAGTCAGGCACGTTGAGCCCCGATTGTTCGTCATAGACGCCGTGAGATGTGAGTTGGTCGAACTTCGTTGCACTTTCTTCAACCTGTTCGCGCGAAATGAGAACGCCGTCTATCGGGGTCGTTTCGTAATCAAAGATGTCCCAGATATACTGCAACTCTCGCTCGTCCTTTCCGAGTTCAGAATGCTCGTCGTGCTCGAAATCGTAGTGAGCGTCAACGTTGTCATCCCATTCAGGGACGTAGAACCTCACAGATGATATTCACCACGAGATGATTGCTCGCTCTTGCATATGAATCTCCCCAATCCAGTCGAGATCCGTGCCGTGGGAAACCTCGCCTTTTGCTGCGAGAAGAATGTCACTAAATAGTTCACCCACAAAACACATTCGATTAAGCGAAACCGTTGCAAATGAGTGCTACGAATGAAACGTCTATCAGGTGCGACAAAAATTAGAAGACGTTAATATCAATAGCGAGACGCCCCTCTTCCGTAGGATATACCATCTTAGACTTACCGTGTTTTTCGCTACGGACAAATCCTCGTTCTTCGAGCTCGCTAACGTGACGGGCGACGGTGCTCTTCGCGACGTCGAGTGTATTCGAGATAAACGTCAATGACGTCTCTTCATCAGCGTCGACAATCGCCTCGAGGGTTTCAACAACGGAATCGCCTAAGGGATCCACAAAGTTGGGGATCTGTATCTCTGAGACGGACCCAGTGATATCACTGAACTGGAGGACTGTGTGGATCTCATCACGTGCCAGGAAGGCAGAGAACGAGACAGGGAGGTAGATATCTCGTGCGCCCCCACCGAGAACGAGGACGACGTCGTCGCTTTCTGATTTAATACGATCGATGCTTTGTCGTATGCCCTCGTAGAATTTCTCGGGATCAAGTGCGACCGAATCAACGGTGACATTCGGTTGCAGTTCGGTAACCATTCGACGCACGTCCTCGCGTGCCTCGTTCGATCGGTCGTTTTCGCCGTCGTCCGCTGGTTGTACTAAAACGATTTCGTCGCCCTCCTCGAGTCCGTAAGTGAGTACTGGTCGCGTAACGCGGGTACTGTCAAATCCAATCGTAGCGATGAATGTCGTCATTCGTGCCATTGTATTGGACGTCCCAAGTAAAACAGTAGTGTTGCACGGTCGTAGAACAGTCCTATCTCGTTGTAACCGATTTGCAACGATCAATCGGAGCAGCACGTCGGTCACGACAGACGACCACAAAGGCTTTACCCAGAACTCCGAGTTGGATTCGATAAATCTAGGATTCACTTAGCGAATTCTGGTGCACTTGAACAGTTATCAATATAACAGAAAGTTTAATGTGATGATAGCCCTCCTCGAAAACACGAACAAACGAATCGGAGTTGCTGCGAAAGACGACTGAACGACGTATCGACATTAGAACATGCTTGCCGCGACACATAGTGGAAACACTGTAACAGGATGACTACAGGACACTGGTACGAACGATTTGATGACTCGGAAGCGTTTCAACTCGTGGACATAGTACACACAAGAACACCGGCAATTGTCGTCAAAGACTCACAATTACAAAAGCGGGGAAAACAGGCGCGAGCGCAACTCCGATCGCTCCCCCTGTTTCAGTCGCTTGGACTGAATCGAGTTGTTCACACAGACCTGTGGGATAACGAGTATAGCCCAATCGATTATGAACATATCTCGAGCGAGAACGTAGATCCTGAAGAGGTCGAGTTCCCCCTCGTGCACGTGGTTACGCAGGACGGTATCCTTGAATACGGCGAAGAGGACCTCGTCCGTCGACTCCTAGAGCGTTCGCTCGACGAGGATGGACAATACGTCCTGATTACGGACACGACGGCGCCGCGGACACCGACCTATACAAAAAAGCCCGGGCGGTCCGTCGTGGACGACTTCCCAGCTATCGCAGTCCGCGATTACGCCTCGCTAGCGAACTCGTTTCTAGAGGACGCCCTCGATGGTCGATCGCGGATTCCCGTAGTCGACACGCGAAACGTGTTCTTCCACGCCGCATCAGCGATCCACGCTGAGGCAGGCGCTCCGGCCGACGGTATCGAAGCGGTGTTCGACTACACTCGAGCACCGACTGACAGTCCGGTGTGGGACTCGGCCCGCTACTTCGTCGAGCACGACCTCGAAAATGTGCTAGAAGACTACTCTGACCACATCCGCGAGGCCCTGCGTTCATGGACTGAGAAAGGAGACACTCAGCGGGTCGCCAACCACATTTTAGAGGTGCTCCGGATCTGCGACTACGACGCATCGACGCTCGAAAACTACCGACAACGAGACCCTAACTACAGATGACAGCTACCTACGAGACGAACGACAACAAACCGCAGAAAGACCTCGTGAACTACACGACGGTTCGCGTCCCCGAATTACGGCTCATCTACCGCAACCTCAAGGCCGCTGATGGCGGGCCAATGAACGTATCCACGCTCAAGGACGCGATGGTACCGAGCGACGACGATGGCTCGAAGGACGACGCCCACCTTGAGGCATGTTTCAAGTTCCTCCGCGCGATCGATCTCCTCGAACGCCCCGAGGACCGCGTGGTTTCACTGCTCAACGAGGACGTTTATTCCGATCTCTCGTTCGAGCTCCGGTTGCTCTACCACATGAACCGTCAGGACCATCCACAGGACCACATCGTCGAGGCCCAGCGCGTTGCCTTCGAGTTCGCCCCAAAGACAGTCGAGCGTGAGCGCCTCGTGACCGAACTCAACAACGAGGTGGGATACATCAACTGGAATAAGGAAAAAATCAATGGCTGGTACCACCTCCTCGAGGGCATCGGTGTATTGTCGTACACCGACTCTCGGGAGTTGGTGCTGTCGCCGCGGCCGGCGCTGCTGTACGAACTCCTCGAGACCTTCCGGGACGAGGAGAACTCAACCGACTTCGGCGCTGCGGTCGGCTGGATTGAGAACGAGTTCCTCACCGTCCTTACGACCCGCCCCGGGACCCCGCGACTCCACCAGGGTGTCACCGACACATTGCAGACCCTGATCGACGAGGATTACATCGACGTGCGCGGAATGTCGGATGCGAAGAACGAGGTCGTGCTGCCCTCGACGCACTCCCGAAACGAGGAACCGAGTGTGACGAAGTTCGAACTTCACGGCTGGCCGGAGGAACCACCCGCAAGCAAACGCTACCCTCTCGACCGATTCATGGAGGTGGACGCATGAGCGAGTATCCCATTGACTGGTCCGACGACACCGTTCGACAATACCTGACTGCGGAGGCGCACCAGAAGTCCAAAGAAGAGTTCGAGCGTACTCACATCGACATCGACAAGCTCAGGGCAGACTACCTGTTCCCCCACTCGACGAACGACGAGTTCGTCACGCAGGAGGAGTTCCGCGACGCGATCCTGAAATCAAACACCAAAGACGACAATCGGATTTTTATCCTGCGCGGGGAGACCGGGAGTGGCAAGAGCCAGCTGTGCCAGTGGCTCGAGTACCAGATCGGACAAGACGCTGACTCCGGTGTGGACGACACGCACGTTGCTCTGCACGTCTCCCGGAGCCAAACCCGAATCAAAGACATCGTCGAGATTCTCACAGAACCACTCGAGATGGATGTCAATGTACGCGATGTCGGCGGGCTCGATCCCGAGAAGGTCGCGAACGCGATGATTGCGAATCTCGAGGCGTACAATCCGATGCTCGAGTCGTTCACAGAGGAGGAGATTCAATCGCTCGTCGAGGATCGTCCCCAGAGCACCGATCTCCGTGGTATCCTTGAAAAGAACGTCCGCAAGTACCAGGAGGCGGTCCTGAGCGACGATGAGGAGGACATTCCGGAACTTATCACAGAGAAGGACTACCGCGACCTTTCTATGGTGGCGTTCGGGATGGCGAAAGGTGGCGACACGATTTTCCCCGCGCTTCAGAGTTTCATCGATCAAGAACTGTCCAGTAAGCTCGGTGTTGGCGACTTCCAGCAACGGCTTAAGGAAATCTCCGAGGAATATGTCGCTCAGGGGCTCCGCCCCGTTTTGATCTGCGAGGACCTCACTACGTTCAGCGTCCTCAAAGAGCAGTTACTGGACCACATTTTCCAACTCGACAGTGGACACTACGACGTGGTGCTCGGGTGGACGACCGGCTGGGAGAAGGACAACGTCGACAAGGCACTGGGAACGAACGAGGATGCTCAGACGTACATGAAGGACCGCGCCGAGGGGTACCTCAGCACCACTGACGACACGGGCCAAGCGTACTTCCTCACGGACGACGTCACCGTCGAACTTGCGAGGAAGTACCTCTCTGTCATTCGAGAGGATTCGAGCACATCAGCCGACGTTGAGATCCCTGATGGGGACTTCGACGGTCTCTATCCGTTCAACGCGGAGTTCGTCAAGCGGGCCTACGAGAACCTCGTCCAAGACGGAAACGAACGTCGGACACCGAGGCTGCTGCTCATGCGTATCGTCCGTGAATGTCTCACGTCGACGAGACCGCCCTTCGAAGCTATCGACGGCAACCCGTACGTCAAGCAGTTCCCGACGCCAGTCTCGCTGGACTACCCCGCAGAAGTCCAGTCGATCGTGAAATGGTACGGCATTCCGACTGCTGAGGGTAACATGCGGGTGCCCCGCAGTGTGTTCGAACTCTTCGACGTCCCGGTCCCCGAGCGCACTGTCAGGACCACAGAGTCTGACGTGGTCTTCGACGCGGACACCGGTCCAGCGCCCGACCTTCGGCTACGGCAGATCGACGGACAAATCGAGCCCGGTGCGACGATCACGGTCGAAGCGTTACTGAGCGACCGTCCAGAGTCGGACGTCGAAGTGACCATTGACGGGACAATCGTCGGCTATTCCGACGATGACGGCCGGTTGTCGGTGACACTTCCCGACGAGGAAGGCGAAGTGGTTCTCGGCGGTGAGAAAGCCGACTTGACTGGGACGCTTGACTTTGCAGTCGGAACGGACTCGCTCGCATTGATTCCGACGCCGTCCACCCCGAACGAAGGCGAGACGGTGCGGCTTACCGCCCGCGTCAACGGTGAGCCAACACCGGGGGTCTCAGTCGAACGCGATGGAGAGGTGCTTGGTACGACTGGTGAGGACGGGACATTCGAACTCCCCGCTGACGATCCGCCCTCGATGACCATCGCCGCGGAGTACGAGAATCTTGAAGACGAAATCGAAGTCCGGATTGCAGGGGCTCGGACCTATCCGGTCGAGATTGACTACGACAGCGAGACCGTTGACGAGTACCTTTTCGACTACCAGCAGTGGGTGTCCAACGGCGAGGAGTACTCTAGTTCGACGACGCTGCGAGATGGGGCGGCGGAGTTACTCGAAGGGTGGTATGACCCAACTCGCCTCGCCAACCCCAACTCGTCGACACGGGGAATAGAGGGGATCTACTACACCCGTGGTAACCAGGTCCCGGTCTCGCTGCAGGGGGTCGACGAGCGGACGGGAATCAGCGTCGAACTCCCGTTCGGCTCCGAGTACGACCAGATCTACGAGCCACTGTTCTGGTACGGGGTCAGCGCTGATGGCGAACTCCCCCGTGAGGACCGCTACGACCTCAACTACGGGCTACTGCGTAACTGGGCAGACGACTCCGTTGCCGAGTTTAAACGAGGGATGCGTGAGCGTATCGAGGATTGTTTCGAAGGCTGGACCATCGAGGAGTTCGTCGTCGTAGCCCAGTACCTCCTCATCAATGCGGCGCAGGGGAAAACCGAGTTGACGCGCGACTTGGTGTTCGAGTCCTACGATCTCTCGACGAACGACTACCCCCACCCATTCAAAAAGCGGTTCAAGAGGACTCACCCCTTCTTCGAAGCGTTCAGCAACTTGACCACCAAGAGCAGCGTTCCAGCCGACCTCGCGGAGGGGTTCTTCAAGATCAAGGAGAACTTCGTCGATTCAGAGCGGCTGAACGAGGCCTACGGAGCGGTCGCCAACGACCTCGAGACATACCTCGAGGAAGCGATGTTCATCGACACCAATAACCTCCCAGATGCGTACAAGGTTGGAACGACGCGGAAGAAGGCGACAATCAAGCTAGCGTCCGTCCTTGAGTGCGTGAAGGTCTTCTCACAGGAGGTCAACGGACTCGGTCCGAGTGATATCGAGTATATTACTAAAACCGTAGAAGAAATTGACGAATGGTACGACAAGAGCCACTCGCTGCACGAACTCCGGGAGCTATACGACGAGTTGCTAGAGATCATCGGCGACCTCGACGTGAACATGCGTACTAGGTGGGAAGAGAGACGGGAACGCCTCGATGACGAGGCTCAGTTCCAGCTTGGGGCGTTCGCGAAGGACATCGAGCGGTTCCGGGAGATTGAATCCGCAGGTGGACATGAACTCGTCGGACTGATGCACGAGTTCGAGAAAAGTCGGGAGAAAGCCGAAGAGTGGAAAATCTACGAGGCCATCGGCGAGATGATCGAGACTGCACGAGTCGTCGATATTCCCGAGATAGACAACGAACTGGAGAGCGCAGTCAGAGACTCCGAGGAGTTCCATGACCTCGTCGGGACACGCAACGAGATTGCCGACGTCATCGGAGGTGAGTGACCATGTCATCAAATCTTGAAGAAACAGTCGAAGCGCTGCGATCGAAAGCGGATGACTACCAGGAGGCAACGAACTTCGAGGCTAAACTAGGGGAACACACCAGGAGCGCGTCGTCGCTGGAGACGTCTCTCGTCGGGCTTCGAAAGCGGATGGAAGAGGTTGAACGACTGAACGATATCTACACGCGGGTCTTCGGCCGTGACACGCCCGGGGCAGTCGAGGACGCGCGCCATCGAGCGCGTCAGGTTCTGGACCGGACCGCGGACGACTACTGGGAGGTGATTGACGACGACCGGAGCGAACAGTACAAGGCCAAGGTCCAGACTGCGAAGTCAGAGGCCGACGACGCGCGGACACTCCTCCGTGCGGAACTGAACGATCTCCAGACCGCTTGGCAGAGCGACGTCCGGGCGGCAAAACGGATTCAGACGCTGATGCCCGACTCTCGGGAGTCGTCCCGGCTGCTCAACGACATCGAGGAATTTGTCGGCAAACGCATATGGGATGACTCCACCGACGTCAACTCTCTGCAGGGGGAGTGGCAGGGACTTGAGCGGAAGTGGAACGACGGCGTCGTCAGCTGGAACGAACTGCAGAAACGGTACCGCCTCGGCGACGACACGATCGACCTCCTGAAGGAGCTCGCACAGGGTGAGAACGTCTCCTTCCGTGACCTCGACGGTGACGTCGTAGAGGAACTGCTGAACGTCGACGAGTTCCGTGACGTACTCGAGGTGACGCTGTAGGAATGGAGAACCCGACTCAGCGCGCCACCGAGGCCGTTAGCGCTTACCGGAACCACTTTGTCGGCCGGACGGGGCCGGCCGCGCGAAGCATCGCGAACCGTCAGGAGCGGTTGCTCGAGGACCCTGACGGTCTGGTCAACGTCCGTGGGCCGTATCTTCAGGCGCTGGACGTGCCCAACTGGAGCGATGAGTCATGGCGATCGTTCGCCTCGCGCGTAAGGCTGAACCCGCTCATCAAGAAGACCTTCGACGATCTAGGGTTCCGGCGCCTGTACGACTTCCAAGAGCGGAGCATCGAGACGATCCGTGACGGTCACGACACCGTCGTCACGGCCGCCACTGGCCGGGGGAAGA
Organism: Natronorubrum aibiense; assembly: GCF_009392895.1. Classification (GTDB taxonomy): domain Archaea; phylum Halobacteriota; class Halobacteria; order Halobacteriales; family Natrialbaceae; genus Natronorubrum; species Natronorubrum aibiense. Next base: position 76,876 of record NZ_CP045489.1, read on the forward strand.
CCGAGGCGTGGCTGATCCCGATCCTCGACCGCATCTTAGAGAAGAAGCGCCGTGGCGAGGCGGACGGCACGACCGCGACGCTCATCTACCCCACCAAGGCCTTGGCACAGGACCAGTTCAAGCGGTTGGTCCAGTACCTCTACCGGATCAACGAGCAGTGGCCGACAAATCAGCAGATCACGATCGGTATCTACGACGGCGACACGCCGACGAACGTGAGCGCGAACGCTCAGGGGTATCTCGAGTCGTCGTTCAAGTACACCGAGTGTCCCGGCGCGAACGAGGATCTCGAGAAATGTCGAAACTGCGGTCAGGGGGTCCACGTCCACCACAGTGGGCAGTCTTACGAACTCCGCCCAGAGAAGCGTCAGTGCACCGAGGACGTGCCGCTCGATTTCATCCGCCTCACCAAGCATTCGATCCTCACCGAGGGCGTTGACATCCTGTTGACGAACCCGGACACGATCAACATGAAGCTCGTGAACGTTAACGCACCCGACGAACACGAGACCTTCGTGTATGATCCCGAGTACCTCGTGTTCGACGAGGTACACACCTACGACGGTCTGTTCGGGAGCTATACCGCCACGCTGACCAAGCGCATGCGCGCCCTCCGCGAGGACCGCGGGTGCGACGATCTTCAGGTGATCGCCAGCAGTGCGACCGTTGAGAACGACGTCGAGCTATTCCAGCAGATCAGCGGCGCGACAGAGGTAAAGCACGTCGACGAGCAGACCCGCTCGCTCGATGCGCCATTGGAGACGGGTATGCCGCCCGCGTTCACTGAGTCGACGCTTGACGAGGCAGATCTGCTGGCATTCGCACGCGGGAAGCAGACTCCTCCGTTGTTGGCCGACATTGATTTTGACGTTGACGCGTCGATACACGACGACGACCGATTACTCGAACTCCTTGGCGACGAACTCTTCGACGTCATTGCGAACAGTGACGGGGACGCGTCACCCGTCGTCACCGCTTTCCGGGCGCTACACGCCGAACTCTCCACGGAGCCCCGGACCTACGAGGCCTTCCTCAGGTGGGTCACGGAAGAGTTCGACCTAACGGAGCCCGAGGCCGAACAGGCGCTGGAGAACTTCACTCTCCTCGGGACGTTCTCCGGCCTCCTCGAGAACCGAACCCATCTCTTTTCGTGGCCGATAGACGGCTTCTACGCCTGTGCCGCCTGTGATGCGGTGTATACCTCGCCACAGGAGACGTGTCGGGCCTGCGGTCACGGCTTCGTCACACGCAGCACATACTGTAGCCGCTGCGATGACGAGTCGCTGGTCGCGTGGTTCTGTCCGTCGTGCGAGCAACTGGACCCCTATGTCCCGAGCGAGGAGGGTGAACGCCGTGCCGACGATGAACACCACTGTCAGCGCTGTCTGGAGGGCCGCAACGAGGAGGTACGCTCACTTCGGGTTACCTTCCAGCCGACACTCGAGTGCGAGTCCTGTGGGGAGCGGACGACGCGGTCGACGCGGACGTCCTGTCAGGAGTGCGCAACCGATCTCGTCCATGTCGGACCGGACCGGTACCAGTGCCCGAATCCTGACTGTGAGACAAGTGTCGAGTACGAACCCGGCTGTTCCGCCTGCGGCGGAGACCAGCGACCGGTCACAGGCGACGGTCCAGTTGACTGTCCTGGCTGCGGGCAATCGTACGAAGCGGACGTTCCGGAGACCTGTGACTGCGGCCGATCGCTGACGCAGACGCGACTGGTTCCCTGGGTGTGTCGGAAGGACTCCTGCGACCGGGAGTACTTCGGCGACCCGCCCGACACCTGTCCCTGCGGATCCTACACGTTCGCGCGAGCGGGGCTGTTCGAAGTGCTCGCCGACTCGTTCTGCGAGTCTTGCGGGACGAGTACCGTCGGAGATCCGGTCTGTGACTGCGACAGTACTGTCAGGACGCGAGAAACGCCGTTCCAGGCGTACCAGACTATTCAGCCGGACGGGAGCGTGCGAGCAGCAAGCTCGTTCTCGAGCGTCGCGCCCTGCACGCACCAAGGGCTGAACTACAATACAGACCGACGATACGACGAGCTTGTCCGAGGGCCGGGGAATCTCGCAGTGACGACCAGCCAGTACCTTCTCCGGCGAGTCGCCGACGAAGAAGGGCACAAAGCGGCCAAGCTCCTCTCGTTCGCGGACTCCCACCGCGACATGAAGGAGGTTGACCGTGATTTCTCTGAGCCCGAAGTGGCGACGCTGCTGGACCAGACGCTGGTCGAGACCACCCGTCAGCGCGAGCCGTGGATCGACGCTGAGACCGTTCTCGACGATGCGATGGGACTGATCGAGGACTTCGGCGACGAACTGGCACCGCCTCAGGATGTCCGCGGGGTTACCTTCAATCTCGCTGAGGAACTCGTCGACGTCCCAAGGCGGCACATGGACACCGAGGAAGCCGTCCGAGACCGACTCCGGCGCCGGCTGTATCCACACAGTTACGCTGGTCGGTACGGGGAGTTTGGGGGTGCTCTCGCAGACGACGGACTGGTCGACATCCGACTCAATCCGGATGTCCGAGCGGGGCTCTCCGCCGAGGAGCGAGGAATCGTACAGGAGGTCGTCAAGAACGGCTCTGGAACCTCAATCGAAAAGATCGATCCGCCGTCCCCGTCAACGGACGTCCGCGGGGTCGTGGACAAACTCGACGATCGGGGCGTGCTCGAGGCGGACGACGATTACGTCGAACTCGATCCAGGTGCGCTCGAGGTGACGCTCGCGGGTGACGGCGATGACCTGCACTACAGGCTGTCGACCGGGGGCTACGAGCACACGATCGACGCGCAGTTCGGTGGGCGAAGCGGAGACGCCGTTCCCTCGAATGCGTCGATTGATGCGCTGGCAGACCCGGAACACCCCCGATTCACTGCTCGTGCGTACCGGACGACATACTCGAAGCCCCGCATGCTTGTCGGGCAGGTATACCACGGGATGACCGAGAAGAAGGAACGGCGCGAGTTAGAGTACCTCTTCCGCGAGGGGAACCAGCCCCACTTCCTCTCGACGGGACCAACGATGGAACTCGGCGTCGACATCGGTGATTTGGATGCGCTCCTGTTGTACGGTACGCCGCCAAACATGAACGCGTACCTGCAGCGAATCGGTCGCGCCGGACGGGACTCCGGGTCCTCGCTCGTACACTCGGTCAGCCAGCGCAACCCTATCGACTACTACTACTACGAGCAACCGGCGGACTTGATGGACGCCGACCCACAACCGGTTCCGCTCAAGGAGTACAATGAGGAGGTGCTACGCGTCTCGCTAACATGGGGGGTTCTCGATTACGTCGCCGCGAACTTCGTTGTCCCGTGGGACGTCGAGCGGCGCGGACGATACGCGTCGGTCAGCGGCGGCGACGAGTTCGAACACCGTGTGCCCTCGTCCGACGACGACGCTGCAAAGCTGACTCACGTAATGTCCGCGCGGACGAAGGAACTCGGTCTGCAGTCGCGGAACTCGAAGCTAGCCGCGCTGGGGACGGTGGTCCACGACTACGACCGGGAGATCCGGAAACACCTCGAGCGGTTGTTGGACCACCGGTACTGCGTCGAGTGCAATCGCAAGTACGACCGCGACGCCGACCGCGGGACCTGCGTCGACGACGACTGCTCGGGCGAACTCCGTGACGCACTGTCGGAGTTCGAGCACTTGATCGACGAGGCGGTCGAGCGGTTTGCCGACCGCTTTATCGACCACTACGGAGAGTACCGCCGCGAACTCGAGGACGAACTCGAGGATGTCCAGCGGCGCTGGAGGAAGCTCAAGCGTGATCGCCGCCGGGCGAGTTCCGGCGAGGAGGCACGACGCATCTCGGAGGAGCGCGCCACGCTCGCCGATCGTAAGGAGGCACTCAGACGGCGACTGGACCAGATTGAGCGTATGTCCTATCTCGACTTCTTGCGCGAGTCGCGCCAGAGTCGCTACGCGTTCAACATGCGGAGCGTGACAAACAACGTCGGCGTCAGCCTCGTTGACGCGGGCGAGGACGGCTACCTGACCCGTAGCATCGGCGAGGACGACGGACGGTCGATGCGGATGGCAATCAGCGAACTTCACCCGAGTGCCGCGTACCTCGACGGCGGCGACGCGTACGTGGTCTCCCAACTCTCGACCGACGAGTTCGCGTCGTCGGAACTCCGCGAGCGCGTTCGGCGGAGCAAGGCGAGCGGACTTGCCGAGGAATACGTCTGTCCAGCCTGCGGAGAGGGCCACGACGCTCCGGGTGATGCCTGCAATTGCGGCGCCGACGCGGACCTCCGGCGGCGTCGGTTGGTCGTCCCTGAGTCGGTACGGGCCCACCGTTCCGACCTCCTAATGTCCGCAAATGGTGATCCCGCACGGACGATGTATCGTGAGCCGTCGAACGAGATCCAGAACACCTACGCCGAGCGGAAGACGGAGGTTCTCGAGTTCGAACCGGCCAAGCGCTTCGATCTGACAGACGAGGACGGCGAGCAATTGGGCACAGTCGAGTACGGGAACATCGACGTGTTGCTCCATACGGACAGCTTCCGCGCGAAGTACAAGTCAGGTGAAATGGACGGTGAGACGACGCCGTTCATGCTCTGCGGCGACGACGACTGCCCCGGCATCGTCTATCGGGACGAGGATGACCAGTTGCACTGCAGCGCAAACGCAGATCACGCCCCGGCGCACGACACCGGCTACGAACTGGCTCGGCTCGGATACGAGTATCAGACCGACGGGATTCGCGTCGACCTGGACGACACCGCCGAGGCGCACACCCTGGTCCACGGGTTCCGAGTCGCGCTCCAGTACCTCGGCGGCGTGAGCATCCGTGAACTCTCGGAGGTCGTCCACGGGGACGGCATCGTGGATCTGTTCGACGCCCAGGAGGGCGGCGCCGGGGTGACCGGGCTGCTGTTCGAGAACGGCGACGGGCGGCGGAACTTCGAGCAGGCGATCTCACTTCTCCGCGAGCACTTCCAATGCGACTGCGACGATGGCTGCCCGCTATGTCTCTACCAGTACGGTTGCGACACGCACAACCGGGGGCACTCATTCGATCGCGAAGGACTGTTCGAGCGTCTCGATCGAGCCTCGACGGCCATACTGGCGACCGACGGTGGTACCGGCATCGAACGAACCGAACTGAACGAAGACACTAAACCCGACTCATGAGCTCACAAGACGACACAATCGAACTCGCGGAACAGACGAAGCGAGCGTACGCGGAACACGTCGTCGCGTCCGGTCGGTCCCGGGTCCTCCGGGACGTGATCGACCGGTACGCGGAAACGGACGCCGATGAACCACTGGAAGAGGCGGTAACCTCATTCACGCGGACACGAGGCCCCTTCCTCCAGGCGCTGGACCTCCCCCAGCGAGGGCCCGACTGGAAGTCCTTCGCCGACGAAGTCGGCCTGCACGAGGACGTCGCGCGCACGTTTACCGAGGCTGGATTCGAGCACCTCTACGAGTTTCAGGCAGAGACGATACGGTCGGTCCTCGACGGTGACCACACTCTGGTGACCGCGGGGACCGGCCGGGGAAAGACCGAGAGTTGGCTCGTCCCGATCCTCCAGTACATCTGCGAGGCGAAAGCGGGCGAGCATCCCGACCATCCGCCACAGAGCGTCAAATGTATCCTGACCTACCCGACGAAGGCGCTCGCACAGGATCAGCTAAAGCGCCTCATCGAGTATCTCTACGAACTCAACCGAAACCGTGCGGGGTCCGATCGCATCACGGTCGGTATCTTCGACGGCGACACGCCCCAGAACGACCCGCAGGAGTTCGAGTACCTACAGACCGCCTACAAGTTCTTCGAGTGTCCCTGCGAGCACTGTGACGGCTCGCTGACTGTCGAGCGGACTGAGGACGAGCAGTTCCGCGTTGACCACGATGCAACCGGAACGCCGGAGGTCGATCTCGACTTCATCCGCCTGACCCGTGATGAGATCGTGGCCGAAGAGGTCGACATCCTCCTGACGAACCCCGACACCGTCAACTACCGGTTGTTCAACGTCAACGAGACCGACGAGCAGTCCGCGTTCGTCGAGCAGCCGCGGTTCGTCGTCTTCGACGAGATTCACGAGTATTCCGAACTGTTCGGCGCGTTCACCACCGGGCTGATGCGACGCTATGCCCGATCACGCCAGGAACTGCTCGATAACGACGCCATCGAGGACGACGATTTGCAGGTGATCGGTGCGAGCGCAACCGTCTCGAACCGCCGGGCTATCTTCAACCGGATCCTGCCGTTCACCGACCCGGAGACGTCGGTCGTGACCGAGGATCCGCAAACGCTCGATGCACCGATACCGACGACTGTTCCGGAGCCGTTCCGCTTGAACGCGCTCGATGTCGAAGCATTCGGGCAGGCGCTGGCCGACGGCGGCGAGTTAGGACCGGCCGGTGAACGGTTGCTTGCGATCGCTGATGTCGATATACCTGGCGACGCGACGCCGACAACCGCGCTTCGCCGGGTCGAGGACGCCCTCTACGAGCGGTTGCTTCACGGTGGAGACGACGACCTCGACTTCGTCCGGGCGCTGTACGCTGAACTCTACGAGGATCCGCAGGAACTCGACGGACTGACCGAAACGATTGCCGCCGAACTCGATGTCGACGAATCGGTCGCCACGACGATTCGGGAGAACTTCGTTGCAATCGGTCGGCTGGCGGGCGTCCTCGAGAGCAGGGTTCACCTGTTCTCCTGGCCCATTGACGGGTACTACACCTGCCTGCACTGTGGGACGGTCTACGACACGCCCCGGAGCCAGTGTGCGGAGTGTGACCACCACTTCGTGACGAAGTTCTCCTACTGCCGACACTGCGGGGAGGAAGCTCTGGAGTCCTGGTTCTGTCCTGCCTGCGAACGCCTCGAACCGCTCGCGGTGACGTCCTCGGAGGGACGGTTCGAGTACTTCGATGTCCAGACCTGCAACTGCGACGAGGGGACTGAGAGCGAGACGGACATGATCCGCACTCTCTGGCGGCCGTTCTACGAGTGCTCCGGGTGCGGTGACCAACAGACCATCGACCGCGTGCGGCGGTGCACGTTCTGCGACGCTGAAGCGCCGATGGTGCTTACGGACGACCGCGAGGCCTACGAGTGCACCAATCCCAACTGCGGCGCACGAACCGAGGCGACGGGCACCCACGAGTGTCAGTCCTGTTCGCACGAGGAACTTCACCCCCTCGCCGACGACACTCTCTACTGCGATGAGTGCGATGAGACCTACCCCGACACTGCTGGAGAACGCTGCGCCTGCGGCGGCGCCTTGCGACCCAAGCGTTTCCTTGGCTGGCAGTGCAGCGGCGAGGACTGCGACGCGGTCTACCTCGGCGAGGCCCCGCGGACCTGCGAGTGCGGGAAGCGGCGGTTCGCCCGCACTGCTTTGTTCGACCTCGACCGCGTCTCGCAATGTCAGTCCTGCGAGCGCGAACTGTTCCCCGAGCAGGAGTGCTTCTGTGACGACCCCGACGTGAAGACCGTGCCGAAGGGGTACAGGACCTACAAGATGGTCGACGAGCGCGGAGAAGTGCGCTCACCGACCGACTTCCCGGGAGCCGTACCCTGCTACGACAAAGGAAAATCGTACTCGAAGCATCGCCGCTACGAGTCGATGCTCCGTGGTCCGGGCAACACGGCCGTGACCTCTTCTCAGTACCAGCTCCGGGCGTCGGCCAATCCGGACGACCCCGAAACGTTCGAGCGGGCCAAACTGCTCTCGTTCGCTGACAGCCAGTCCGACATGAAGGAACTGGCTCGGAACTTTGAGGAACCGGAGACGTCGTTGTTCTTCAGTCAGTTGACCGTGGGTGCTCTCGAGGACGTCGACACCGACTGGGCGACACTTGAGGAAATCGGCGAGCGCGTCTGGGCGGCCGTCTCCGAGTACGAGGAGATGCTGGAGACATCTGCCGACGCCCACCGCTCGCCACTCGAGCGACGACTGACGGAGTACGACGAATCTCTCGAGCGCTACGTCCACGACGAGGTGGCCGCGCGCGTGCTGTCCGGCCGGTTCAACAACCGCCGCCGGACGCCTCGCCTTGCGAGGAACGGGCTGATCGATGTTCGTCTCGACGTCGATATTCCGTCGCTCGACGAGACGAAGCGAGAACTGCTTGCCGAGTTCCATGCCCAGAGCGCGCGCTACGTTTCTACGCTCGCTGAGGAGATCGAGGGCGCAGGCCACCACGTCGAGGAACTGGTCGACATGGGCGTCCTCGAAAAGCGGGACTCGGACGGGAGTGTCGTCGTGGCGCTGGCGCCCGACGCCGTCGAAGTCGCGCTGACCGGCGAGTCGACGCCAGCCGAGTATGATCCGGCAGCAGAGCGGTTCTACACGACGTTCGACCTAGCCTGCCGCGACGTCGAAGCCAACCTTGTCTCGTTTACCGACAACTACGTCGCACGGGCGGAGTTCTCCCATCCCCACTTCGATCGGCTGGCGTACCGTATCGAGTCCTCTGATCCAATGGTGTTGCTCAGTGACTCGTACTTCGGGCAGACCGAGCGATCCGATCGGCGCCGTCTGGAGTACCAGTTCCGCGAGGGGCGACACCCTAACTTCCTCTCTTCGGGGCCAGCGATGGAGGTCGGCGTGGACATCGGTGATCTCGACTCGCTGCTGCTGTACGGGACACCCCCCAACGCGAACTCGTACCTCCAGCGCGTGGGGCGAGCCGGGCGAGCATCCGGGTCCTCGCTCGTGCACTCAGTCAGCCAGCGCAACCCCATCGACTACTACTACTTCCGGCGCCCAGGGGAACTCATCCAATCGGAGGCCCAACCGGTGCCACTGAACGAGGTGAACCGCGAGGTCCTCCAGCGGTCGCTCACGTGGGCCGTCCTCGATGCCGTGGCGGCGACACGATGGGTCCCGTGGCGCCGCGAGATGAGTGCGATGGACGATCTGTTCGTCTACGAAGAGGACGACGAAATCCGCTCCCGCGCCGAGACGCCCCGACCCAACGACGTAGTGACCTTTAGCACACTCTTGGCGAACGGATGCGGGCAACTCCAGCCAGGAGCGGTCATCTCGCCACTGGAGGCGCTCCGCGAAGTGGCCGAGGAGGACGCCGACGGCCTGCAGGAGTACCTCACTGACGTCGTGCGGTTCAGCCCCTGCGATCGCTGCGGTCGTAAGCACGAAGCGGGGTACGAGGGCCCCTGTGCCGACGACGATTGCGACGGTACGACGGTGTCACTGCTCGACGAGTACGACGACCTCGTTGAGGACGCCCTCGAGAGTTTCGAGCAGGAAATCGTTGACCGGTACGTCGAGTTCGAGGACGAACTCTACGACGAACTCGATCGCGTAGAGGACCGCATCAGCGACCTCCGGCGGTCCTCGCGAAACCGGCGACGCGGGCGGCGAAGCGATGAACCGGAGACGGATCAGCGCGAAGAACTCGATCGACTCCGGGACCGCCGGACACGTCTGGACGAATTTCTGATGCGACTCGAGAGCATGCAGTTCCAGGCGTTCCTGAACCGGTACAGCGACGCCGCATTCAGTCTTCGGTCGGTCTCGGCCAGCGTGACCTACGATCTCATCGGCAATGGGTTCCAATCAGCGACCAACGGCGGACTCGACCGTGACCGCCAGATCGCGCTCTCGGAACTCCACCCTGGCGCCGCGTACCTCCACGGCGACGACGAGACCTACGTCGTCACCGAGGTCATCGAGGACTCACACATGACTCAGGAAGTCCGGAAGAACGTCCCGGACGAGGCGATCTGTCTCCGGTGTGGCGAGACCGAGGATGTCGACGCCTCGCACTGCGAACACTGCGGCGAGCGTCTGAAACGGCTCGAGACCGTCGTCCCACGGCGCGTTCAGGCCTACAAGGACAGCCTTCCGATCGATCGCACGGCAGACGGGGGCGCGCTGACACCCGCAGCAATCTACCGGAACCAGCAGGACGAGGTCCAGAGCACGTATGCACCCGTGGAGGACGAGGCGGTGTCGTACGAACCAGCCGAGGACCGCCGGTTCCGCATCGTGACCGAGGGCGGAGACTACGTTGGGACGCTGGAGCACGGGAACCTCCATCTCCGATCGTCGACGACCCAGTTCTTCGCCACGTACAAGGGCGGCGGTTCGGACGGTCTCCCGACCGTCTTCGAACTCTGTGGCCGCGATAATTGCTCCGGCGTGGTCGCGCGCACCGACGACGCCGCCTACTGCCTGCAGAATCCCGAACACGACGTCGGTGACTCGAAGGCCATCCGACTGGCCACAGAGTTTGAGACTGCCGGCGTCCGACTGCAACTGGCCTCCGAGGAACTGGAACACACACTCGCACACGGGTTCCGCGCGGCGCTGCAGTACATTGGCGGCGTCAGCGTCAGGAAGGTCCCCGAGACGATCGAGGAGGAGGGGACGTTCATCTACGACGGCGACGAGGGCGGCAGCGGCATCAGCGTCCTCCTGACCCAAGGCTCTGACGGCGACGACGACGGGAACTTCCGACAGGCAATAGAGATCGTCGCCGAGACGTTTGACTGCGACTGCGAGGACGGGTGTCCGTTCTGCCTCTACCAGTACGGCTGCACGAACCACAACGATCCCGACACCTTCGACAAAGAGCAACTCGTCAAACTCGCCGGGGAAGGACTCCGACTCGAACCCGCTAACGGAGGATCGGATGAGTAGGAACGTGGGACACGCCGCAGCCCTCGCAGTGGAGAACCCAGTCCGTCTGTGGGGTGTCTCGACCGAGAGCGTCTATGCCGCCCTTGACGCGACCGCCCGCGGTCAGTCCCTCGAGACCGCTCTTGCCCGGTATCGGCGGGTCGAACTGGCCGCCACGAACGAGGAGCGTGACCTCGAGACTCTCGTCTCGTTGCACAGACGGCTGTTGGTCGACCTCGGACTCGTCGACGCTGAGCAGGAGTCCGAAACTGGCCCGGTCTCGGAGGTCGGCGCGCTCGTTCTGTGCGGCGAGGATCCCCGATCCCTTCTGCAGACCCTCGCCGTCGCCAGGTGGCGAAGCGCCCGCCGCCTTCTCCGAGAGTGCCTGGCGATCGACGGTGAACTGCCCAGGGAGGAGTACGACGGACTGCTCCGCGACGACTGGGAGGAGACCGTCCTGACTCCCCTTCTCGGCTCGTTCAGGCTCCTGACCGCGTACCCGACCGGCGTCGATGTCGCCGGACCGGACGCGCGGGCGGCCCTGGACGCGTACGACGCGACCTCAACGGATGTCGCCAGGGCGTCGCTCTACCGTCGTGTGCTCTCGTCGGCGATGAACCTCGACGCCGCGACAGCGGCGGACGTCACGGGTGAACTCCTGGGCGCTGAACCGGGTACCGAGATCGATCCCGCGGACGTCATCGGGACGCTTGGAGAGGGCTACCCCCGAGCGATCGACCGCGATGCGATCCTCGAGGCGGTGAACGAGGTACAAGTGGAATACGAGCAGGCGGCCCGGAGATATCGCCGCCTTGCCACCGGCGACGTCTCGGTACTTGAAAGAGCTGACGAGGTTCCTCGCGTCAAATCCGAGGACATTGATCCACCCTCCACTGTCGCATCGGTCGACGCGGTCTTGGATCTGGTCGCAACAATTACTGACGGCGACCTCGGTCTCATTGACGCAGGCTACGTCACCGACGCCCTCGACGCTGAGCCCTACGACTGCTACCGCGTGCTGAACGACGTTCCCGGACTCGAGTGCGAACTCGCAGACGAGACCGTCGAGGTGGCGCGCGTCCCGTCCGACGTTGCCGGGACGAGTCGTCACGACGAGTACGTCGAGTACCTGCTGGATCGGCACGCAACCATCTCGCAGCGGATCGACGTTCTCTCGGATCCCGAGTTCGAACTCGAGGGGCGTCACGCCGACGCAAACCTCGTTGATCGCCTCGATCGACTCCGGGATCGGCAGGTCGCGCCAACGTACTTCGCGTACACGCTGATCGACCCTGAGTCGCTTGGCGAAGAGGTGATGGACGACTACGCCGGCGACTCCCGAGGTCTCCGCCGCGAGCGTGCGCGCCTCCGTCGCTGGCACGAAGATCGCCCGAGTGGCCTCCGGTCGTACACGGCGATGACCGACCGCCTGTTCAGTCTCGGGCTTGAGGAGGACCTGGACCACCGTGTTCTGCGGATCATGACGCCGTTCGACGACGACACGTTCAGCGAATACGCCGCGCAACTGCGGCGCCTTCTCGAGCACGGCTTCGAACTCCGTCTGCTCACTCGGCACACGAAAGCACCCTGGGAGTGGCGTCGTCTCCGGGACAACCTGCTCGCACAACTCGAATCGAATCGCGAGAACGTCCGTATCCGGACCTACTCGCGCTTCAAAACGCAACAGCGGATCACCCGCGACACAGACCTCCGCGACCTCAGCGAAGTCGGGATCCACGGCAAACTCCATGTCATCGGCGCTCCCGACGAAGGCGCCGCGCTGCTGGGTTCGGCGAACTTCATGGAGAATAGCTACCACTGGAACCCCGAGTGCGGCGTCTACACCGAACAGTCCGCGTTCGTCGACAGTGCCACCGAGTTCTTCGACATCGTCTGGGACATCGCCGAGGCCGATCAGCTCTCCCTGGAACGACTGCAAGAAATTCCTGAGCGGCGATTCATCCCGAGTTACTACAGTTAGCCCTCGCTAACTACTCTTCAGACCGTTTCGAAGAGCCCTGGGCTCGTTGGAGGGATGTAAGAGTCGAGGAAGGACCGGACACTCCCATGCTTCGCACGGAGTGTCTCGAACCGCTCATCAGTAGGTCGCATGAACCCCTGCGGGTACTCCATCGAATACCCCAACGCCTCGTGGAGTTCCTCCGCAGGAAGATCGATCCGTCGAACGCGATCCAGATAGATCATAAACGACCACGGCTCCTCCTTATCTGCAACGATTCGACCCCCGTCGTACGGCTCCCACAGTTCTTCGGCGAGTTCCTGATTTTTCTCTGTGTGGGTAACGACCGCGGCGTGGGTGTACATCCCCGACTTCGTGTAAAAGACCAGCGCATCACCCTGGTCAATTGACTCCCAATGCGTTCGGTTACCGCTCACGACACCCCAGATCGATGTCGGCGTCTCGAACCCTGCCTCGCGGAGCGGTTCAAAATGATCTGGAGAAACTGGGTTCAAAACGGTTTCTCTGAAGTATCGGTAGGTGTGCTCCTTGTGTTCCCGACTACAGGGAGCGATATAGAGTTCGACATCCTCGTCGTCTGTCATGCCCCCGAGTTTCAGTGGAGTTGTCAAAAAGGGGTCGTATTAGCTTGACGAATACGTCCACGAGCGGAACCTCAACCTGCAGACTACCACATACGCCACCACCGGTCATACGATAATCTGGTTAGGGAACTCGATCCCAACCGGCACAATGTAATGGTCTGTACGTACTGCTACGTTGCTCGGGCGGCGAACTTCATGGAGATCAGCAATGACTAGAACCCAGGGTGTAGTGCCTATACGGAGAACGCGAATTTCGTCACTGCAGCGCTGGAGTTCTTCGATTTCGTCTGGGAACTTGCGAGCGCTGACGAAGTCAACCTTGACCGATTACAGGAGATCACACAACGGGAATACCATCCGAACTATCACATGTAAGGAAACCATTCAAAGCCCATGGTCCGAACTGACGCACAACTCGTTGGCCAATATCGAACTTGCGTAGCCGAGGGTGGCAGATGATCTTCCGAACGCTCTGGAGGATTCGTATAGTCTTCTCAATGGACCTCGTGATTATCTTTAAGCGAATTTCCGATAGTCAGAGAGGAAACTGTGTTGGCATTTGAGGTTGGCTTTGAAGAGGTTGGAGAGCATACGTTTGATAGATAATGTCTAACGAAGAAGTCAACTCCGACACTCAGGAAGATGGGTATCCGACTGCAAGGATCACCCCGAGCCGGAAGGCGTATAATTCAGTTGCATCCGACGTGGGAATTCCTTCTGCGGTGGGTGAACTTCTCGATAATTCCTTGGATTCCGCCGCTCTCCAGGGAATTAATCCAGTTGAAGTGACAATTGAGCACCGAACAACCGACGATGGAACTGAGGAGTTCGTCTACCGGGATCGAGCAGGCGGTGTCGAACAGGAGGACATGGGAGTGTTCCTCGGTTTAGGTCGTAGCCGTGAGAAACGCGCTGACGAACAAAATGTTGGCACATTCGGGATCGGTGCGAAGAAAGCACTCAAACGTTTAGGTGATCGTCTAACTATCGGTAGTCGACACCTTCGAGCGGATCAGGGCTGGCAATATACGGTTGAACCAGAGTGGTTCGAAACCACGAACGAGGACGATGATCCGAATCAGTGGGAGTTCCCGCTCAAAGAGGTCGATCTTGAAGAAGGAGGAACTGAACTCCGCATCCAAGAACTTTCGTTTGACTGGGACCATCATAAAGAAGAGGTCACGGACTGGATCAGAACGACTTACCGAAAGTTCTTAGATCCTAATAGCGAACTCGACTTGATACTCAAACTCACGATTAAAGACGAAAGCGGGAGGGTTGTTGTAAATGAGGAAGGAGAGGTGATCACAGTAGACGATGAGAAGGCAGGTCCGCTTTCGCCGCCTGAAGAAGTCGAATGGACCTACTCACCGTGGCTCAGAGGCCTTCACCCGCGTCAGTTTATAGGACTAGAATTCAATGATCCAGATTGGTCGGAACCAATTCAGACGCGTGTTACTGTTGGTCTTCTCAAGAAAGGTAGTAGGAAGCAGAGTGGCACGTTCATTTACTGCCAGAATCGACTGGTTGAGGGTAATCTCACAGGAAAAAAGGGAGGATATGGCATTACCCATAATGCATTAAACAACTTCAATCCGTCTCAGCATAAACGGCTTCGGATTGAAATTGAGTTGTTTGGCGACGCTTCCGATCTTCCGTGGAACTCGGATAAGAGTCGCATCCAGTCGTCCCACAAAGCTCTATCATACACGGAGAAGGGGGTCTACTGGTGGCTTCGTCTAATGGCTGATCGACATATGGCCGCTGGTGAGTATGGTACTTTCCCACACACGGCTGCCGTGTTCGAACCATACGATCCCGACAGTGATTACAGAACCCGTTCAGAACCCGAAGTTGTTCGTGTCGGCGATAGGCAGACCGATCTTATACAGGGCAAGAAAGACCGGATTCAGATCAATGAGAAGCCATCGAACAATTATAACGAAATTCAAGAAGTTGCGCATTTAGCGACTGCTCATGCCCGACTGGGAATCGTGGCTAAATCTATGGATGATATGGGTCTGGGAACGAGAGCGAGGCCCACGTATGAGGTCATGTTGGGAGTCGAATTCCAGAAAGCATTTTATGATAAAGAAGAAGGGAGATTCGACTCACTTGGCGCTGCGTTGTTAACAACGGATGCGAAGTCTGTATTTTCAGAAACAGATAAACAGACCGATGAGGACGACAAGACCGACTGGGCAGTCATTGCGGATCACCTTACGCCAGTTACAGAACTCCCAGATATCTCATCTTGGAAAATTGAAGATGAAGATATCGATGACATTGACACTGAACGAAGGCGATTAGAAGACGCTGCTAGTGAAGATATTAATATTGATGAAAATGGTGAACGGCGAATTTGGGAAGAAACGTGGCGTCAGCCCCTATACGACGCCCAATTAGCACTCTATATCGAAGATCGTGAGGATGGGGTTTCCATCTCAGACCTTCCCACAACCGACTATTCCGTCAAGTCCTTCTCTAAGCAAGAAGACAAAAATGATGTTACAGACGACGAGAAAGCAGACATGCCAACGGAGTCAGACGTTGGTTCTGCGGCCTCACAAGATACATATTCCCCGCTTGATTGTCCCGAATGTGGGGCTGAATTAGAAGGGAACATCTGTGACAAATGTGGGTTCGAGTTTGACGTTACAGATGACGAAATTGGGAAAATAAGCGTCGACGAGTTTGATTCCGACAGTGCAGTTGCAAATTTGAAAAACGACAAGTCGATCACTTCCCCTGAACGAGCAGACGTTGGCCCAATCACTCTTCAAGAGTTTTGCCAGTCACACGCGGAGTTGTTCGGTGACGAACTCTCGGAAGATCTTCTGGCAGATGACAAACAACTTGAGCAGTTCCTCGAGCAGTTCATCCGCAACCAACAGCAGAAGATCTCCGTTGCTAGTGAGTATGTCGATATTGACCGTCTCACGGAAATGCAGAGTGCCAGCAGTGACTGAATATTAGTCACACAGTGGAAGGTATTCTAGTAACCATTCGTACAATCTTATGAAAATAAATTATGACTGGGACTTCGAATGTAGCGTTTCTGCTGAAGATATGAATTTCCGGACTGCAGTAGTGGCAGCAGTCACCGAAATGGGAGTATTATCTGTGTTATCACTCACAGACGCAGGACTTAGGAGCGAATCCTTAGCCGAAGGAACTTTCTTATCATGAGTATTCCTTCATAGCGATATGGAGAACTCGACGGCAGAAGCTGAGATCTTCTTGCCGCTCGCAGATTGGCTCGATGACCACGGATACGATTTTTTCGTCCATGTCCCCGATATGCACCAGTCCAACGAGGGCTACTCCCAACTCTACGATCAGTATCCCTCCCACTCCATCTCCATCGGGCCATACAAGCCCGACGTGTTGGGGTACACTCCATCGAACCGCGTGTTTGCGATCGAGGTGAAAGGAACTCAGAATCTCCGGAAGGGACTCGGACAGGCGATCAGTTACCAGCGCGGCGTCGATCACGCTTACCTGGCTGCCGACCGGACGAAATTGCAACGCGTACACGATCTCGCGCTGAGCAAGGGCATCGGTGTTTTCGAAGTCGACCGTGATGCACGGGACGTTTCGGAGAAACACCCCTACGCGGCGGAGATGAAAGACTTGCTCTACAACACGCGTCACCAACTCGAGAGCATGTACGTGACTGGAAACCAACAGTCACGCCGGCTCCCGAACTACGCCGATCCACTAAACCAATTGATGCCCGTCGTCGCAGTCGCTGGGCATGATTGCGCTACCACTGACGAGATCGGTAATCTCGTGGAAGCAACGGACTATCCGTATCGGAGCGCGTACAAACGGATGATCCGCCTCGCCGAATATCTCGGAATGATCCGTGAGGAAAACGAGGTCTATCACCTAACTCAACAGGGGATGATGGGCTGGACGCTGTTACAGGGGTACGGTATCACTTCGGTCACTGAGCTGAAAACGCTGAAAGAACGCGGTCCGCTCTACGAGAATCACCCACCGATCGCGACGTATCTCCGAAACAGGTTCGTCTCGAATCCCGATTTCCGAACCCTGTTCGAGGTATTGCTTCGACGAGGCTGTGATCGATTATCCATCCAGGAACTATGTGCGACGCTGATCGACAACTACCCGAGCACCTTCCTGAATCTGGTGTATACAGATGCCGACGGTGGAGATGCGCCGTACCTCATTGAACAGGGGCGTGGTGACGAGATTTACGAGGATCCGGACTATCTAAAGCAGATCATTCACAGCCAATTCATCTCGAATACAGCGAGTCAGTTCAGGAGTCTCGGCGTATTAGACGAGGATTCGCCTGTCATTGAGCCGAAGTCGGCACTAGATCCGGAGAACGATTACTGGTATCCCCGGGAGTTTCAGCTTGGATAGAAAATTCAGGCTTTGTTGAAACCGTTCAGGTCTGACACGTTAAACGCCCAAACGGCGCTGGTGGATTACGGCCAGTCGGTCGGGAGTTCTTCTTGGTGGTCGTCAATCAATGTGAGAAGCGGCTCAATTTCACCGAAGCGGGGCCCGCGGGTAATTGTCCCAGTCTGGGAGTCCCAGTTGATGAACCCCGCGTCCGCCAGAGCGGGCAAATGAGCGTGGTGGAGTTCAATTTTGAGCGTGTCGTGATTGCCCTCCCCTCCGGCGAATTCTTCGGCCTCGAATTCAGCCGCAGTCCGTGGATTGTGATCGACCAGTTCCAAGAGAATCCGTTGCCGGGAACCGTGGGTGAGCACATCGAAGACCTCGCTTAGTGATGTCTTGTCCGTCGAGGCCGGATCGTCGTTTGCCATGCAGGTTTCAGTCCGGAGCAACTACGAGTAAGGGTGTTCACTGACGAGTCAAGCCCTTTTATTTCCCGTGGGAGTTAATCACCACCACGCTCCGCAACTGCCGAGGAGAGCAACGTCGTTTCGAGAACTTTCTCGTTGGCACGCCGAATGCGGGCCGAGACCGCCTGTTTTGTAATACCGAGTTCGTCCGCTAACTCGTCGAGACTCACTTTGCTCGGCGTCGCAAAGTAGCCTCGCTGAACTGCGAGCACTAACGCTTCCCGTTGTTCGAACGAA
Source organism: Natronorubrum aibiense (assembly GCF_009392895.1). Classification (GTDB taxonomy): domain Archaea; phylum Halobacteriota; class Halobacteria; order Halobacteriales; family Natrialbaceae; genus Natronorubrum; species Natronorubrum aibiense. Next base: position 95,146 of record NZ_CP045489.1, read on the forward strand.
AGATCGAACTGTCGTCGGTGATCGGTCTCCTCGGCGAACGTGTAGATACGGTCGATATGGATTCTGACCTCGTGATCAGCCAAGGTGTTTTGAAACAACGCCAACTTATCGTGATCCACAAACCGAACGCTGAACTCCCATCGCGTTCCCTGCTCGGAGCGTGCTTGGAGGATAGTCGCGTCTGAGGTAATGATCGCATCGAGGAGATCCTCTGTAGGATCTGTCCACGAGATTCGGTAGAATATTCCGTTTTTTATCTTATCGAGAGCCAGAATTTTCTTGACATACTGACTGTCGAGGAGTTGCGTTTCAAACGTTTCCACCACCTCGTCGAGGTCTTCTTCTGTGGTAGCCCACAGGAACGGGAGAGCAAGGTCTCCTGTTGGGACACACCGTTCAAGTTCAAAGGTGATACCCGGTACGCCCGAGAGGGTGTTACCGAGTTGAAACTGGTCTGCATCGACAGTGAATTCGGCGACGACACTCATAGTGTCGGTATGCGCCCAGCGGCATAGACCTCACCGGTGAACTCATCACTGGTTTGATTGCAGATGACCGCTGGGTCACTGTCTCGTAACGCTCTCTGTGAGCCGATTAGTTGGAGAGATCGATCTCAATATTGTAGACAACGCACCTGATGACGAGTTCACGGAACTGTTTCCACCAGTACCGTGACCGTACGAAGGCACCGTACTTCCGTTTGAGAGCGGAATTAACCGTTTCACTTTGACTGCGGTGCCCGTAGAGATCAGTGTCCATCCGCGCATTCCACGCGTAGTGGAGTGAGGTGAATTCCCGATGCTTGATGAGTGGACGTATCTCATATTCCCGTGCGAGCGATCGGATTGTCTGGTCGTCGTATCCCTTGTCTCCGAGCAGGATACGGATGCTGTTGCGATTGCGCCTGATGAGTGATGGAGCGATCTGTGAATCGTGTTTTCGGGTCGTTGTGACGTGAATATCAAGGATAGCGTTCGCTTTGGTATCGATCAAGAGTGTGACTTTCAACTGCTTGATAGTGAGTTTCGCTCGTTTCGTATAATGCTTGGATGCATAGCTTCGATCGAAGCCTGACGCGTCAATGCTGACAACACCATTGGTTGGGAGCAACGCGACCGAGAGATTGAGAAGCACACGCCACACAGCCATCTCAAGGCGATGGAACGCTTTACACAGTGTTGACGGCGATGGAATTTCAGCGAGACCAATTTCGTTTCTAATACGTGGCATCTCGATGAGTTCGTCAAGAAGTGTACGGTATGACGTGTTCTTGCGGATTTTCAGACAGAGCAGAACGATGTGTTGGTGGAGCGTGTAGCGTTGCTTCGAGAACTTGGAGGAGTATCGGGCCGTAGCTCGTTGAGCTAAGTGAAATGCCTTCTCTACGAATTGAAGCAACCTTGATTTTGGGAGAGTCTGCATTCGGTCAACCCACTACTCGAAGCTGTAACTCTCCGAGGATTTCAACAGGGCCAAAATTCATAGATTGGGCTTTGGTGAATCGCCATACAGCGTCGGGATGTAGTGTCTCACTGCCTTCCTGAGATCGGTCACTTGGTTCGTTACCGCCGAATTCCTCGAGGGTGCAGTCACGATCGTTCCAGCGTGATGCCTCGAGTGACGTGATTCTTCATGGTAAGTCGCCGCCATCTAGTGATTCACCAGAGCCATAGATTGTTATAATACGTACCCTTCTCAAGTTAGACCATATCGATATGAAACCGGTAGAGAATGAGGTGAGCGTGCGACCTTCCGGTTGCCACCCAACGTTCCGGCGGAAACACGAGGCCATCATCTGCGTGCTCAATGCCAGATGGGGCACCGTCATTCACATGAGCAACGGTAGTTTCGAAGAAGAAATCTAGACTTATTTAGAAGCCTAATTCATCTGATAGAGCAAACAATGGCGCTCAGTCAGAACTTGAATGTAAACAAGTACGACGCATTGCTTGAATGGATTCCTGAGGTAGTAGACGAAACTGGTGTCCAAGAAGAGGTCCTCTGGAGCATTGCCGAGAAGCTCCTGCTAGAACCAGAGTCAGTGGAACATATCGAGAAGGAACTTCGTCTCAAGATACTATATGAAATCCATCTCAACCGTTTAGAAGGACAGGATCATGATGCGCTCAGTTCTTGGGTGAAAGTGAACTTCTCAGTGAATGGTGAGAAGGAGCAGATTCAATTCTCATATGGGCAATTCTCGGTTCCTCTCCAGGATGAGGACTACGACTCAGAAGCTATGAAGAAAATTACTCGGGAAGAAAACATGGAAGTAAATATAAATGACCCAGATGTAATCGCTACTCGCCCTGATGATCGAGGTCCCATTTGGGCACTTCACGTGACAAAACGAATACTTGGTGAAGTGTATGGGGCGTCACTGGCTGATGTAACCTGGGCAGAAGAGGAAGGGAGTTATAAGCTCACGTGGGAAGACGTCATTGAAGATCGATAATAGTGAGGTGATGCTGGTATACGCAGTCGGAGCGGCTGTGACCGATATATCATTGGACGGTCGCATTCGGAATGCGCTCCAACCATCGAATTAGCAAAACCGCCGGGCGGTGTATGATTTTCATTTTGAATCTGTGCACTCTTCATCCCTGAGCCAAAGCAAAATCTCAAAGCACTAATCCGGAGAAATCTTCCCACAGAGAGACTGAGGAGTGGCCTTGGAGCGGAACTGAGGGGTGCTGTGAGTTTTATCAGACTGGGTCTGGATACATACGATACTCAAAGACAGAGAGATTGACACACCCCTGGTGGATCCATCGTTTCAAATGCTGACCAGATTGCGAACGAATCTCATCAAGAGTTGGCTTAGCTACTCTACTGCAGGACGTAAGTCGTGAAAGATTCTCGCCGCCACGGGGTGGTGAGAATCTTCACACAGTTCCGTCCGATAGTATCAAAGGTCAACTGCACTTGTGTTCCCTACACAACTTCTCGAAGAATCGCTTCTAACTCGGCTTCCAACTCAGAAGCCTGGAGGATGGCGATCTCGCGGTCGGATTGTTCCCTGAGTGACGCGGTCTCTTCCTCGAGGTCCTGCACCACCAGAAGTCCATTCCATCCAGAGCCGAAGTAGTCCTCGTTCCCGTCCTCACGACCGAAGACGTACTCCTTGTTAACACGAAGGAACGCGAGGTACTCGAGTGTCTCCTTAACACCCCGTCGAATCGTGTCCTCGTTAGTGCTGTTCTTCACCTCGACGATCAGGTACTCGTGTTCGTTCTCATCCTCCGAGATGATCTCGAGGACGATGACGTCGGGACGACCCGTGTGGTTCTGGTAGTCTTTCTTGAAGTAGTTGCCCGCGACCTCCTGAGCAATGAGTTGCACCTGGTCGGTTCGAGAGGGATTTTCCTTGTCCTCGTCCGGGACGGCGACGAAGGAAAGTTTTCGATCTCGAGCTGAATTATCGTGGTAGAGTGCGATCTCTTTCTCGCCCTCGAATCTGGCGACTTCCTGACGGTCGGTCGCGATCGTTTTGAACTGTGGCTGACTCTCTCGCATCTCCTCGAGCGTGGCGACGAAGCGAAACAGGACGAACAGTTCGAAGAGCGAGTCCACGTCGTCCGGGGCGATAGCGGTTTCCTCGAGCAGTCTGCGGATCTCGTCAGGTTCACCCCGAAGCAACCGCTGGCGACCTCTGAGCAGAGAGGCTGCGTTTCGATACACCTCGTGGCGTGAGTCGGCCGCCGTCGTCAGCATCCGCTCGGTTGGCTCGTAGGTTTCGGGCTCGCGGATTCGACGGACGTGGACGTTCCGTTCGACGATTCGTTGGAGTTCGTCAATCAAATCCTCGCTCCCTTTCCACGTCTCACTCACCCAGTCGTAGTCCGCACGAAGATACTCTTCGGCCTCTCGAATCGTGCGATGTACGACGGAGATGAGTCGCTTGAGAACGAGGTTTTCGGGGATATCGTAGTCCACCGAGCGATTGTCGCAGACGAAAATCGAGCTGTCTCGAGGGTACTGTGAGTAGCGCTTCTTGATGGTGTCTCCCCAGTTGATTCGTCCGTCAACGGTCCCGCGTCTCGTGCGTGACGTCGTGCGGGTCTCAGTGCGAATGCTGCGCAGGTGTTCCGGGAGTTGCCTGATGAACTCGACGACATCGTCCTGAAGGATAAAGTGAAGATCGAGCAGGAGTTCGTACTCCTCGAAGCGCTCGTCTAGCTGCTCGGGTTTGATCGAGCGGGCGAGCTCTCGCTCCGGGAACGACCCCTTCATCGCGTATGCAAGGATGTCGCTGGTGAGCTGCTCGAGGAGTTGGTCTCTATTCATTCGTGGCGAGTGAGACTTGGAGCATCTCTCGGGCTGCACCGTGGAGTAGCGACGTTTCGATATCCGGAACCGAAGTGATTTCTCTGACGATCGTGTTTCGCTTTGGAACGCCCTCTAACTGTGGGAAGATGTAGCTGATAACTGCCTGTGTGAGGTGGTACGGGAGGTGGTCGTCGGGATGTTGGGTGACGTACTCGAGAACGTCTTTGATGATCGCGGGTCCGATCGAGCGTTCCTCGACGGCCGTGTTCGCCTGTCGCCACACCCGTCCGACTGCGCCAGCTTCTCGTCTCGTGATCTCGAGGTCCCACGCTTCCGCGTAGTCCAAGACGACATCCTCGACTGGATCATCGGAGTCCGTCGCCTCTGGGAGCGTTGGTGCTGGAACACGGACGAACGCGAACCGGCGCATAAACGCATAGCTCATCTCGTAGAGCGAGGTCTTGTCGTAGGCATTCATCGTCGCGAAAATGCGCCACGAATTGGGGACGATGTACTGATTGCTGGTGGGGACTCCCTCGAGATCGTCGTACGTGGTTAGTTCGACTTCGCGCCCGTCGACGGTGTAGGGGAGTTGGACGGATTGGCCCGAGAGGAGGGTGAACAGTTGGCCGAAGGCCTTGTCGATGTCCGCTCGATTGAGTTCGTCGATGACAACCAAGTCGTTCGACTGTGTGCCTGTTTGCGTGTTCTTGAGACGGTTGAGGACGATTCCGGGCGTAAACGAGAGGTCTTCGCCGTCCTCGGTGGACTCGCTTGGCATATAGCCGCCGACGGTATCGAACGTCGACCAATCTGCGGTCGCCGTGGTCATCTCGAAATCCGAGTACAGGTATGGGTGTGTTTCTGCGAGGTGTTCACAGACGCGCTCGGCGATTTCCGTCTTCCCCGTGCCCGGTGGCCCCGTGAGTAGGATATGTTTTCCAGCTCGGAGCGCAGTCGAGATCTGCTCGAGGATTTTCTCGCCGAGGTCGTCTTCGAAGTGCAGCCCCTCGAGGATGTCTTTCGGGATCGTGCTCTCGAGTGGCTTATGTGGGTTGATCGGTGCGACTTCGGTCAGATCGGCGGCCATCGCCTCGAGAAGCGCCATGGGGCGATCGTAATCGATTTTGCCGTCATCGGTGCGGAACGTTCCGAAACTCGACTGGACGGGGAATGCCGTTCCGGAGGCATTCATACAGAGCTGATTGGCCGAGTCGATCGGGAGGCAGTCCGTGGTGAGTGCACTGAGTTCCTGCTCGATCTCTGACGACTCTTTCTCTGCAACCCCACGTGTGGTGTCGATACGAGCGATATTTCCAGTAAAGAATAACCGATCGAAGCTCGCAACCATCGAGTACTCTTTTCTTCCGTGATATTCGTCCAACCACCACGGATCCGATTTTTCGAAGGTTTCGCCGATGATTCCGATCCCAATCACGCCGCTCGGTTGATTAGTGAGTTCTGTAGTCGATGGTTCCACTCGAGAGTGCAAGAAGGCGACGTCGCCCTCCTCAAGGTCGCCCCACCGGTCTTGTTGACCCTCTTCGAAAGAGACTGATCCAAACTCGACTGTGGTGAGCCAGTAGTCCGGCGGTGCGGTGAACTTGTAGATCGTCGGCTCAGTGGTCTGAATATGGGTCGCCAGTGGATGATCCACGTTCGATGGTTGGTCAGGATATTCGTCGGGCGTCGTATACGCTTCCTCGAGAACGCTATTCAGACGGGGCTGATTGAACGGTCCCGACATGTCGGAGTCGTCTTGGACGAGACGAATCCCACAGAGGAATAACGTCTGGGCGGGTGTGAACGCATTGAGCGTTCCGACCCCGACCTCGTCGGCTTTCGTCTCTAACTCCGACTCGAGGTGCTCATACGTGCGGCGGATCTGATCGAGTTTCGCAGCGGTGTCGGGGTCGACCTCGTCCGCCGGTCGGAATCCCGTGAGTGCGTCGGACCAGTCTTTGATGACTGCTTCACCGATGTGGTTTTTCAGCCACGCCGTCTCGTCTTCCCCGTGAGTTAGCTTCGAGCGGACGTCCTCGAGTGCGTGCTCGAGGGAGTCGTATTCGGAGACTGTGTCCGTCGGATAGATCTTTTGGCCTTGGATCTGGTTAATGAACGTCTTGGTCGAGGCGTACTCGTCGTGGAAGGTAGATCCGTCCCGATCGAAGTTGATGGCACTAAAGGTATCATTTGACCACCTTTTGAAGCCGAGTATGTCCCAAAAAGATTCTCGATCCAGTTCCGCCTCGTAGATCGGCTCGAGAAACATGACATGGGGGAAGACCACGTCGGTGACGTCGCCCCAACCGACTGCATCGGTGAAGGCAGTTGCCGTCTCTTGATCCAAGACCGTCGCGTGAGCAACACGGGCAATGATAGTGTACGCACCTCCGCGGCGACCCTCGCGATCAGCGAACAACAGACAATCTCCTTCCGTGGCGGGTTCGTCCTCCTGATCTCCCCATATTCGGAGGGTGTCGTGTTCGATCGGCGGATCGTAGACGGCTTCCACCTCGCTTCGTGGAACGCCCTCGATCACCGTCCGGTCGAAATTCGTTCGAATCGGGCCATCGCCGTTCTTCACGGGCACCTGATAGACTGTCGGGTCGGTGAACTGGCGAAGATCGGAGTTTCTCGAGGGTCGGTCGTCTGTGGCCGTTGGTTGATGGCTGGTCTGATCGGTTGTGATCGGTGCGAGTTTGAATCGGATCCCTTTCCGAGCGTTGCCCTCTGAATCGGGGATCTCCTCGAAGAAGTGTCCGGCGTACATGAACTGGCCGACATACTGCACACCCTCGGTTTCCATCGTGAAGAAGTGCAGTTCCCGTCCGTGCTCGAGGTGATCTCGGATCGCGCGGTTCCCGCGTTTCATTTCCATATCGCCGACCTGCCCCTCTCCAGTGTAGATCACGGTCCCGTCCGGGCGGATCTCGTCCTGATAGCCGTGTGCTTCTCCGGTGCCACCAGTGAAGAGAAAGACGACGGGTTCGTCTCTCGAGGGCGCGATTCCGCCCTGAATACTGCCCCCATATTTTGAGTGGAGGTTCTGGCGGTTGTAGGTCGAGTCGGGTACCAGCTCCACAGAAGAAAGACCGTGGAGTTGGTCGGCAACTGCGTCACCGGCTTCAGTGAGTTGGTTGTGATCGTCTGTTCGCTCTACGTAGCCGATCATTTGCAACCACTCGCGGTGGCGTGTCACCACACCTGGCGTCTCCATCTGACACTCTTCGAACTCGCCAACGAGCAGTTCCATGAGGTCCTCGTCGGTTCTGGGCTCGAGAGCTAACGCACGGAGGATTGTATCGAAGCCCTTGATGCTCGTGCGAAGCGCGTTGTACAAAACGATCGGATCCCGGTCCCTGAGATAACAGCGGCCGATTCGTGTACAGGAGTATGTGCCGTCTTGGTCCTCGATGAGGCCGAGTTCCTCGATGAAATTCAAGCGATCCGCAACCGAATCTGGGTTCTTCGCGTTCGTATTGGCAATGATCCAGTCGACGACTTCGTGTCGTGGTACTCCTTCGTCGTTCTCGGTAGATTGAGTGAGGAGTGAGAGTAGATCCGTGAAAATCTCTAACCGGTCCTCGATTCTCCCGTAGAACCGAGCGGTAGACATTCGGCGCTCGTCTGTCATTCTTTCGTAACACGAGACAGCATCTTCTCATAAATCCTGTTAAGAGAGTTACCTCAGAACGTAGTTGCGATACAGTTTCTTCCGACTACTCCAGAGGATACACATCCAACCCAAAATCAATAGCAGAATGGAAACTCTCGGTGGGCCACAAAACCTTCGAAAGATTGGGCCGGTTATCACCTTAATCCGACAATTGATCAATAATCTTCATTTTGTCTGGAGGGGTTAAATAATATCCTTGTAAATTAAGTCGGGTACCTGACTGAGAATGGACTATCATGTCACCCGCACCCTGTAGATCCTCAGCTCCGGGCTCATCCAGGATAACTCGAGAATCTGTATTGGAAGGGAGACGGAAACTAATACGACACGGGAAGTTCGCTTTGATCTTCCCTGATACGATGTCTGCGGACGGTCGCTGGGTTGCAAGTAGAATAACGATCCCAAGTGCACGACCTATCTGTGCCAATCGAGTCACAGACTCCTCTAAGGAGTCTTCATCATCAGCAGACATTATCAAGTCTGCGTATTCGTCGATGACGATTACGTGGAATGGCAGTGGCTCAGCATCAATTGTTTCTTGATGTTCATAGAGTTCTGCAAGTGAAGAGACTCCTGTATTGGCTAAATATTCACGTCGCTGCTTTACCTCTTCTTGGACGATATTGAATAGGTGTTCTGTCCCTGCGTCAGGAGTGTCGAAATATCCTCCTGCCTTCACATGGGGGAATGAAGAGAAGGCCCCGAAGTCAACACCTTTCGGATCAATAAGACTAATTTCAACTTCTTCCGGGCTGTGCGTAATGGCGAGAGCAGATACGAGAGTAGTCAAGAAGTTAGACTTCCCCGATCCTGTTGCACCCCCAATTAGCGCATGCCTCTCATCTACTAACGATAAGATATGATGTTCATTCTTTGTATCTACTCCTATTGGCAAAGCCAGCGGCCCGGATGTACGCTCCTCAAGGGCTTTCAGCCCTTCACGAAGGTATATATCTCTTGGGTCTCCATGGGGAATTTCGAGGTGTACCGCTCCTTTTTCAGGAACTCTTGTCCCGACGATATCTCCGTGGGCCTTGATTTGCACACTCAATGTATCTAAGTTTCTTAGGATTCCCCCTATTTTCTGTCCTTCCTTTGGAATGACGTCAATACCAACCTTTCGAGGACCAATCGAAATCGAATTTGGATTTGGTGGATGAACATCTATATCAAGAGACTCAAATGCCTGTTTTAGATTTCTTACTAACTTACTGTGGTTTACGTTAGTCTCCGGTGCAGGACTCTCACTGAGTTGATTGATTATATCTGGGAAACTCTGTTTTTGATCTCCGCCTTGTTTGCCTTTTTCTCGATCTTTGTCAGATTTACATTCCTCATCTGCGGGAGTCTCATCCGGTTCAACATCAGCTTCGGAGGTTTCTGCTACGTCGTCCTCCGCGTGGACTTCCTCTCTTTCTTTATTCGTTGAAATGTCAGTTGGTGTGTCATCGGATGTTGATTCATCCGATTCGTCTGCCGGATCAACTTCTGGGTTAACGGGTTGCTCTTCTTGATCGCGACTGTGCGTTATATTAGAACCAGAGTCCATAACATCGACTTCAGAGACGGCTCCTCCTTCGTCAGTGCTCGTCTTTGATTCGGGAGAGACGACGGGCTTTTCGAATTGAAGGTGCTTCATATTCAGATCGGGTAGAATTTCTTCAGCCGGTTTATTAGACAGGATTTCGAGCGCATCAATCGGTGCCTCAATAGATCGCACTCGTCCATCTGAATCGATCTCTGACTGGAAGGTGTTTTGCCTGATTCGAATTACCTCCCCAATATGCCCCTCTGAATCCCTGAGGAACGATGTATCAAACCTTCCCTCTAAGAGTTCTCGTTCGCGATTTTCTATCTGAACCCATTCTTCTTTAGAAATTATTTCGTAATTGAAGAGACGTCGTGCTGCATCAAGAATTATTTTGCCAAAGTCGCTGTAGAGCAGTTGTTCGTCTGCAGGATTTTCGTTTGGTCGCAACCAACCCTGTAAATTTTCAATCCCCTTTTCAATTTGGTCACGCCCGGTATCGATTTTAGAACTTCCTCCTTTTGTTTCAACAAGCCATAATTTTATGGTAGAGTCAGTCTGGTCGGTCGGTACGCCAATAAAGCATAGATCATCGCTCGATTTTCCATCTGCATCCGTTTGAAATAGTCCAGTTGTTCCGCTTCGATAAGCCCGATCATGTTGAACCAACTCATTCATGCTTATCGGTATCCACACATGATCTGGTATACTGTCTTCCAGGATGGTCCGGCTCAACGCTAGTCCGCCGACAAAGCCAATGAACTCGACTACTTCGGTATCGTTTGCTCTCTGTAGTTTTAGGGCAAGATCACCATCCACGCCAACAAGTGTTGACAGAATGTTCTCGGTATTCAGTTGACCACTGAGTTCTGATTTAGCCAGTGCTCTCTGGAGTGACAATAGGTACGGATTCCGTTTGTTAGTTGATGTAATAACATCGTAGTTGGGTGAGGACGAATCATACTGATCGCTGTAATGAATCATCAATTTCCCTGTCTGTCGCTGCATATCTGCTTCAGAACGGAGGTAAAACTCAATGCCGACGTTCGGTTGAACATGGCCTACCCAGAGTGAATTGTCCCACAGCTTTGCCAAATTTGTATCCTGAGACGACTCAATTCTCTTTTTAGGGGCTTGGCCTAATTGATATGAATCTTGTTCTGCCCCTGCTTCTAAGGCGTTAGCAACACGTGCCACATTATGAATTAATTCGTCAGAGTCTTCATCACAACTAAATCCAACAGTATAAACTACTCCATCAGGTGACCCCTCCACATCAATTGATTCACGAGAAAAGAGACCTTTTTTCAAAGTGCCCGACGGAAGTTCGCTCACGTCAGTCATTATTCCGGATTGTTCTTTCAAAAGTCCACGGAAAAATGTGATATGAGCAGGCTTCTGATCTTCCTCAACATATTCTTCTTCGTGAATATAGTGAACCTTTCGCCGTAGCGTATCTACGAGCTCGTCATCTTTCCCCTCTAACGTAGACCGCAGGCGGGACTCAGACGACTCATTAAAGAACTGATCGAGTGATTCACCTTCGGTTTTATCGCCATATATTCGTAACAGAATCGTTGGCGGTTCAAAATCTGATGAGTTAATTTTTCTATAGAAGTGGAAAAGGCCCTTAACAACGGATTCTAAGTCACCCATATTCACCAGATTAATGACTAGATGCCGCTCTGGGTGGAGTGAAAATAAGGAGGGGAAAGCTTGAACAAATGTATATAGCTTATCACGAATTACTCGTTCCATATACGAGGGTGTTACAGCTCCTGGTGATTCCACTGGTGAATAAATTTGCCACAACGGATTTTCTCGGTACCGTAGACCTCGAAGAAGTTTGTCAGAAGTGTCCGAAGTGCGATACGGGAATATACCAGATGGACTGAATTTATCAACAAACTCTTCCCGTCTAAAGCCAGTGTCTGCGGTTCCAACGAGTTCTTCGTCGCGCCATTCTGCTATTCGTAGACCATATGCTAATAGTACTGGATGGAAGGGTGTTAGCCAAACTTTGTCACCGGTGGTTGACTGAATCGTTCCTAATAATCGGAGCGGGGTAGACGGAGTAAATGTCTTACTCGTACCAACCTCAGCAGCAGCATTGACGTAAGACTCCAGAACGTTTCGAACTAGCTTTTGTGTCTGCTGGTCCCACTGGTCACTCGTCGGCGTCCGTTCGCGACTTTTGAAGTGAACGAAAAGATCTTCATACGCTTTCAGTAGTGCTTCTGGAACTTCGTTCGCGTCCTTGATTAGAGTCCCAAAGTCAATTGAGTCACCTTCAACTTCACGACCGAGTGGAGTTCCTTCATTGATTATATGTTCCTCAATCTGAATAAGTTCTAATGCTGGATCCTCTAATCCAATACTTTTCCCTGAAGTCCTATATATTTCGCCGCGATCTGTATTAATAGAGAGTTGATCTGGTAGGTGGAACGAATCTTGTCCCCAATGATTTGGCTCAACAATAGCGCTTAACATCAACGGAAGAATGACCTCTTCAGTTTCTACCGAACTCGTCTCAGTAAGAAAGGCAACCTCTACAGGTACCCCTTCAGGGGGAGCAATTCGGAAAGATAACCGTTCTGTAACTTCGCTAGGCCTTGGTCGGATCGTAGTTTCGCTATCGAACGAGACCGTTTCACCGCTCTCAGTTATTTCCACTTCTCGTGGTTCAAAATTGAAATCAAGTCGTTCTAACTGCTCTAGGTATAATTCTGTATCACCTGGTAAGAGAAGTGTTTCTTCTTCAACATCCACATCAAACGTAGTACCGCTTGTAGCGCGGAAAAACCATTCTGGAACAACAGCGATGTCAAATTGATGAGTAGGTTTCCCTCGAGTCGTTTTTTTCCCCACATAGAACTGGAACTGGGCATAGTGTGGTACCTCGGGATCCAGATCCTCGATCGAGGCAGTAACACGCTCTTTGCGTTTTGATACACGACCGATGTCGTCTCCATTCGGGTCAATACATTCAAATGGGGTATCTTCTAAATCAGCATTAAATTGAGCGGTAACGCTTATATCGCCGTCTTTAGCGACCAAGAGAAGTGTCTGCCGAATTTTCGATCCCTCCTCTTGGGAGTTGTATATGCGCTCATCTGCTGCGTCAATCTCAAGATCCTGAAACCGCCGAATCTTTCCCTCCTCTTCATGCTTCCGGGCTTTCGAGTGCTTAGCCCATGACCAGTTTCCTAATTCAAGAACCTCATTGATGAAACTCTCTTCATAATTTGCTTTGAGACGTGATTCAGTGTCCACCCCCGCTCGATGTGCACGCCGAAGATTTTTGGCGTGGTTGAGATTGCTCTTCAGTGTTTTTTCCACGGCCTCCGCAAGGTCCTCCTCATTTTTCTTGTCAGTAAGAAACTGTTCAGTTAGCATGTCATCATGTAAAAATTGTGGTAAATCACCAATTAGATTAGGTAAGCGATCATATTCTTCGTCTTCTACTACATCTCTAATCTCACAAAGTGTGTCCAAAATTTCCGTGCTTTCAGCCTGAATTGCATTTTGGTCGATAACGCTTTTCAGCCCCTTCAGCAGAGCACTACCTTGCGTTGACTCGATGTCACTGGGGTCCAGAATGTTATTTTGGAACGATTCAAGATTTATCGGCCCATCATCCGCAAACAAGTCCTCTGACGCCTCTAACGTATCCAGACTAGAATCAGTATCCATTATCATAAGCATCGCCCGCGGTTCAGTTGAATTAGCTGATTCAGAGATCAAATTCCGCATTTTAGTAGCAAACCCTTGGACGACGATGTGATCATCAGGGTTCTGTGTAGTAACCTCAGGTTTTACACGGAGAAGATATGTAGGGACACCTTCTTCTGGAATATATGTAGGCAGTAAAATACTGTCGCCAGCTACCTCGATTGGTGGCCCATCTACACCAATTTCATCAACTAGGGCTTCCGCAAATCTATCTGTAACTGCTTTGCTATCGAATTTTGCAAGCAAAATCTGACCAGGCTTTGGAGGGCGAGATTTGAGGAATTCCTCCAAATGCTTTGCGAGTCGGTATTCAAATCGTTCGGACATATACAGCACCTCCACTGTCGCTTTGACGATCAATCATTCCCATCTCTTCAAGTTCGTCGAGAGCAATACTCTGGCTTTCTGAATCAAGGTATATTCCTCTGTTTTCTAGGTATTGTATGAACATGTCGTAGTGCATATCGTCTTCTGCAAGTATGAAGAGCCGCGCTAGGAAGCGTAGTGCGGCTTGGTTAAGGCGCAGCGTTGGACCCACGCCTGTTTGTGTTCTCCAGTATTTCCGTTCTTTCCCGTCACCCAGTTGTCGTATGACATTTAAACCAGCTGTAATTGGAGTTTGATTTGAAGCAGATCGCTGCTCATAGCTTTTGCGTACAGCAACCGTGAGTCGTCTTGCTGAGGTTACAATGTTGACTTCTGGTTGACGTTCTCTTTCTGGAAAGTGACTTTCAATGGCTTCTACACACGATCGCTTGAGTGAGTCTGGTAATTGGACTGCCTCTGATAATGTGTACGCTTTTCGGCCATCATCGTACTTGCTGCCTTGAACTGTCTTTGCGATTATACTTAAAGCCATAAGACGTCCCCAAGAATCGTAGATGTCTCGTTCGATTCCATCCCCATCTCGCTGACGGTACTCTTGTGAGAATTTTCGGTCCTGACTTGCTGATTCATTCCATAGGCCATAGTGTGTGTCTTTAATCTCAGGTGAGTAGGAGTCGTCTGGATTCTCCGATAACTGTTGGAATTCTAATCTCAGATTGACAGAAAGTTGAATATAGTAGACCATGAAATGCAAACTAAACAGGTCACGAGCTGACTGGAGCCAGTTCGATGGAGAGTCATGTTCATCTCGCAACCAGGCCTCGAGATCCTTTTGAAAAGCTTTTGAGACATCACTCACATATGGTCGGATCGGCTCGGGTTCATCAATACCTTCTGTGTCTCGTGTGTTTTCTTCTGCTACTTCAACGAACACCTGTTCGAAAATGTTCGATGGATTTTGCTGTTCAAGTCGACTAACGAATCTCTTGTGCAGATCTGAATTGAATTCGCCATCACCCGACGTCATTAACATCGTGTACCACTTCCCCCAATTCCGAGTCTCTTCGGGCTTGATACACTTAGGAATGGAAGGATGAAAGGGGATCATGTATCGTTTTGCCTTCTTTCCACGGGCGCCCCGTTCACCGGTAGTGGTGTATGTTGATGAAAAGATTTGCCAAGCAGTGTCAATACCTTCTTGGGTCTCAAATGGACCGTCTTCAGCAACCTTCTCGCGAAATTCTTTGACCGAATCAACGGTTGGCTCGGCTCCCAGCACACTTGTCAAAATCTCTGAAAAAATTGTTTCTCGAACCGTTGGTGCCGGTGACGTTGGAAAGAGAGAGCCTTTTATTACGCGACTGCTCGACGTTTCCAGCGGTGGAACTGAGTCTTTGTATTCCATTTTCATTGGCCTTTCCCTCTAATTTTGATTCCATCGAAGGCCCCCTTTTCGACGGATAATAATTCTTCACCGTTCTTATTGACAATACGGACAGAGTTTTGCTTGTCAGTGAATTCAGATAGGCGAGAGTGAATTAATCGAATTCCCTCGGATCTCTCTAAATCACGAACATTTGGATTGTAACCCATGCTAATTCGCTTCATTAAGACATAGAGTTCGAAGGAGATTGGTATTGGAACTTCAGTATTTGCTTGTTCGGGTTCAAGAACAAACCAGAGCTGCCCAGGTGTTGTTTCACGTTTCGTTCTCTGTCTGGATTTCTCTCTGTTCGGCGAAGGGTTTGACCATTGTGCCAGAAATCGGTAGTCTGTAGTTTTTATTCCATCAACGAACTCAATATAATTGCTGTTTGTATGCTTTCCACTCCATCCCTTTAGCGCATCTGTTAGCGTTTGGTTCATATTGACCGCACAGTTTTTAAGTTCCTTCTCGACTTGAGGATCGATTTCTTCACTCGTATCCCGGTTGAGATATGTATATGCACCAAGGAAGTCGGTGAACCAAGACCATTCAATAGCCGTTCGAATTTGCTCGCGTTGTTTTCCTTCTAAGTACTGTTTTCGAAGCGTAGTTTGGATCTTCTCCTCGATCGAGAAATTAGCTATAGTTGGATGGGACTCCAAAATTTCATCTAGTGTAGATGGGTTTGCAGCCCATTCAAGAATTCTAAGATCAATTTCTTTTTCAGACTGGGCAGATGGATCGAGGTGTCCACTCCGCTCTCCGTCGTGATCGTCTATTATTTGGAATACACTATTCCAGATCATCATTCTCGATGTGATTTTTCCATCTGTCTCGATCGAGCGTCCGATCGGACATGCCGAATCTTCCTTAGCAATCGATTCTAGCGTAGGTGGGAGGAGAATAGATGCTAAGTAATCCAAGATTCGACGAGGATTCAGATACGAGTTTTCAATAAGACTCTTAGCTGCAAGTAAACGAGCAATATTCGCCCTCACCTCGTCATCGGTGAATCGTTCCATATTATAATGGAGTGGGCAATCACCGTGTGCAGGACATTCCTCTTTCTCAAATTGAAAAGCTTCGTAAAACGGACTTTCCGGATCACTGGCATCGAATTTGTCTACGATTTCACGGAGTAGACCTTCTCCAAAGTGATCTGGTTGTGTCCTGAACAGTTGTCGATGACTTAGGTTTAGAACCCGGATTGAGACTTTCTCATTTGTCCTCTGAGGTTTTGCCCCCTCTATCGCATCCCATATTTCTTGATATTTCTCTTTCTTTCCTTTTCGCTCGAAGAAGTCAATAGCAAGACCGAGATTAATTGCCACTCCAGAACGAGGACCTTCTCCTTCGTTTATCCGTTGTATTGCTGTATCGAAGAACTCGCTAAGTGTCTCATCATATGTTTTCGTTTTTTGGGTAGATGCAGTGGCATCCATATGGATGTCCGTTTCTGTCAATGAGTCAATCCCCTCTTCTTGAGCTAATCGATATGCTCGAGAGAGAAGGGCACTTTTTCCATCACCTGCGCTTCCAGTGATAATTAGTAATTTACCGTCTTCGATATAGTCATCAACAAAGAAAGACTTGACTAAGTCATCTTCTTTCGTAGAAACATATAACCCTTGACGTAAACTATTGCGGTCGATATGTCCACCAACAATGGCACCTGCTTCCCCCATTTTACAGGATCTTAGAAGATCAAATAAGGTTTGTTTATTCGTGTCTATCAATGACATCTGTTACTGATGACTAATCAACTCAACTCACTCCAAATAAATGTAGCGGATATAAAATATGTGAACGATAAGAACAACTCTATATCAAACGAGTTTTAATCGCGCCTTCTCTATTCGCTTTATGGCCGAACCCATTCTTCGATGGGCAGGGGGAAAAAGACAATACCTCGATAAAATCCTGCACCACCTGCCACCAAAAATGGAATTTGACGCATATTTTGAACCTTTCTTTGGTGGAGGAAGTGTGTTTTTCTCTTTGGAACCTTCAAATGGGTACATCAGTGATGTCAATCCTCGTCTCATGAATTTCTATTCACAGATTCAGAATTCACCCTCCCAAGTAATATCGAAAAACAAGGAATTAGATAGAGAGTTTGAGGCGCTTGTATCACAACGACAGCGAACATTAGATGAGTACGGAGATTCCAACAATATGTCCAAAAGGGAACTTCCGGATGAGCCCAAGTCGTCGGAAACCTACAGAACCGAGTTTTACGAAACGAAGCGTGAAGAATTCAACGATCTACGGAATTCTAATGGAGAATGTAAAGATCCACTTCGCGAAGCCGTTTTGTTCTTGTTCCTTAATAGAACCTGTTGGAACGGACTTTATAGATCTAATCAAGAAGGTGATTTTAATGTCCCACTTGGACGTCAGTGGACAAAAATAGCATTTCTTGAAAACCGGATTCATGAGGCTCACCGTGTATTAAGCAGTACTACTATTTCATCAGGAGATTTCGCACAAGTCCTTGAATTACCGAGTCAGAACGACTTAGTCTTCCTCGATCCACCTTACCCGGCCGGTCCTAACGAGGATGGTTTTCAAGATTATCACCCTGCAGGATTCGGTCTTGATCGCCAAAAAGAACTTGCTGAATTTGCGCTCAAACTGGACTCACAAGGAGTCTATGTAATGATTACAAATGCCCCTTCAGAAGCTGTTATGAATATCTACGAAGAAACGGGGGTTCTGGACCGGTTTGAAATTGATCGATTAGAGGGGTCTCGAATGATTAATAGCGTTTCAGAAAACCGCACTGATATTGGAGAAACAGATGTTATTCTTACTAACTACGACCAAACCGGTAGTGCAGGCGTATTCAATTTTTGATTGAATATTTTGGGAGGATAGAAGAGAGGATAAGACTATTCAGAAGCGGCCACCGGAAACAGCCCGATATATTTATGAGTCTAGGATCGAGCAAATAGTATGTGACTCAGCAGACAGCGCAAGATCTGGCTCAGCAGCGAGCTCAACTCCTTCCAACAAAGGATACGCTCAAAGCGCTGAAATCGGACGTGACTTTGGAGTCTGCTTGCCTAGAACTTTGCGATAACTCGATAGATGCGTGGAAGAGAAATAAGAATCAATCGGGATCTGCTCATCTTGAGATTTCCACGGAAGAGAAGGATAAGAGAACAGAACTACTAATCCGAGATGATACGGGCGGTGTCCGTCGTAAGGACTCGTCTATGCTTTTCGGTTTAGGACAGACTGCCAAAGGCGACTCTCGCGGTTTGATTGGGACATTCGGAGTAGGTGCAAAAAAGAGTCTCGTCAACCTTGGGATTCCGTTTCAGATCCGCTCATGCCATGAGGATGAAGATGTTGGATGGACATATAGAATCACGGAAGAATGGTTTGAAGATGACACTGACTGGTCAGTGAATATTCACCCAGACAGAGATATTAGCCCAGGAACGACAGAAATTCGGATTGAAGACCTAAATTATAATTGGACTAAAGAAAATACGGAAAATTTGTGTTCTGCACTCGGACAAGCATATAATTGCTTTTTATCCGACGACTTCCAGAGCATCAAAGATACAAATTATAATCTTAAAATAACTGTCAATGGTACGCCAGTTACAGCGGAGGGTCTCCCAGAATGGTCATATACACCATTTGATGGCTTGGCACCACGACGCTACGAAAATATTGAGATAGACCATCCAGAATCTAATAAACCAGTTTCTGTTTCGATCACTGTTGGTCTACTGAGAAAAAAGACGGCTGATAACGTTGGTACGGACATCTACTGCCAACAGCGAAAGATCGCATCCGGTCTGAGAAATGAAGTTGGCGGATTTGGGAACGGACCAGAGGGAATTGGGAAGTTTATGGCTCGCCACGAACGGCTGAAAGTTATTGTGGAAATTGAGACGGAGGCAGATGGTCGATTACTCCCGTGGGACACTCAAAAATCTACGATCGACCGATACAACCCAATTATGCGTGGCACTGAGACCACACGCGGCGTATATAATTGGCTGCGCCGAACGGTTGAACCATATTACCTTCTTGACGCAGACAAGGTGCCCAGAGCCTTCGTAGAACCCTATAATTCCACTCATGATCAAGCAGTTAATAATGGATCACCTATCATTCATGATTATCGCGGGCGAGAGAGGGTTGGAACAAATCACCGACCAGATACCGATCTCTCAGAAATTAAATCTATCCATGATGCCGCAATAGCACATGCTGCACTGCGAATTAGATGTGATGCAGCGTTTAAATCATCAAAACTCCCTGCCTATACCTTACAACTCGAAACGGAATGTGAAAGAGATATTGACACACTCACTGAAGTAACGACTGTGCCACCTGATTCAGTGGTTGAAGAGCCTTTCCAAACAGTTGGCCAAATCAAAGAGTTGGCACGACGGCATATTGCTGAAGGAATCATCTATATTGACGAGTTAGAAGCATGGGGGCGTCCAACGTATGAACGGTATGTCAACCAAAACTCTGATGACAACTTGGAATTAGTAAACGAATCTCCACAGGGGGTTCCCGCAACTTTTGAAGAGTTGACAGACGATGTCATGCAAAAAACAATCTCTGCTAATTCCTCGAGCAATGTAGCGACCTCGAAAAAGACGGTTTCAGAGGAAGAGGAAAATGGATGCGCAGAAATATACTTGGTCCTTGATCGTGGTTCTGATGAGGAACAAGTTGCAAGACTTTTAGAGTGTGAACGAAACAAAATTTGTCGCTCACTTGACCTCTCTTCTAACGAAGCAGACGAGGTTGTCTGGGAAGAGTTGAAGCACCACCTCGAGTCTTTGATCGATTAATGATCACGATTGTACAAACTCCCGCAAATATGATCAGTAAATTCCGAATGGACCGTGTTCTGACATTCGAGGTAATACATGGCTAAACCAGTTCTAAAGTGGGCGGGTGGGAAAAGACAAATGTTAGATGAAATTCTCCCCCGTGTACCCTCCGAAAACCGATTTGACCGTTATTTTGAACCATTTGTAGGCGGCGGCGCTCTATTCTTTGAGCTTGAACCATCCAATGCTTACTTGAGTGATGTGAACTCTCGGCTCGTTAACTTCTACACACAGGTACAACAACGACCTGAGGAATTGATCGGGGTAATTAGCGAACTGATCCGGAAGCATTCTGAGGAACTCTACTACGAGCGACGAACAGAGTTCAATGAAATTCCTCAGAATGCCAAATGTCCTGATCTCCTTCTTCGCCAAGCAGGGCTCTTTTATTATTTGAATCAGACCTGTTTCAATGGCCTATATCGAGAAAATGAAGAGGGGGATTTCAACGTTCCTTACGGGAGACAAAAAACAGATCCAAGTGTTCAACCGGACCAGATCCGTCAAGCTCATAAAGCCCTGCAGTCTGCGACAATCAAATCGGGGGACTTTATGCGGATCGAGGAGATGGTAACAGATAACGACTTAGTTTATTTTGACCCTCCTTACCAAAAATTGTCTGGCGGGTCCAACTTCTCGCAATATAATAAAAAGGGATATGCATCTGAAGAACAAGATGATCTCCGGAATCTTGCAGTTCGACTTCATAAAAAAGGGGCGCGCGTACTGATCACCAATTCCATCTCAGCAAAGTCCCTGTATACTGCGAATAAAATCCCTGATCCGTTTCGTGTTGTCGACGTCACTGCCGAACGGGCGATCAACAGCGACTCTGCCCATAGGACAGTGGCATCAGAAATCATAGTGACCAACATATCTCCCTTCGAGTTGACTGATACTGATACTCTTCCCTTCTTACAATAATGGCACAGGCATTAGTCTTTAGCCAGGCTTTGGCGATCGATTGAGCGGTGATAGCGGACTATCGTTGAACAATTGGTCATTGTCTGTGGATTTTCTGGACGTCTTTGATCAGTTGTAGTAGCGTCAAAATCCTCGAGCGCGCGTGGTGTCATGTGGATTGGCTAGTCGTGGGTATCCATCCCCCCGAGCAGTCTCGGCAGACTCCTCAGCAGACAGTCTTGGATGGGTATCTGAAGACGGCGGCTGTCCACGGGGTGTCTCGGATTTAGTTTTGATAAACTCGAAATCGAGAATTCTGCCTGCTTTTATTCGTTTAACAGCATCGATCCATGAATAGAATCAGAGAAACAGTCCGGGGAATGGCACGGATATGACGACGAACTGCTCAATGATGGGAGGCTACTCTATACCGGCGAAGAACGTGACGGAGACATGACGATGGACGCCGGAAATACAGCAATCCGGGATCACGAAGAAAATAACGATGAGATCCATGTTTTCGAAAGTGGCGAAGGTGCGTGGGAAGTGTCCTACGTCGGTCAGTTTGAATACGAAGACCATCACTGAATGCATCTCCCAGATCGGAGCGACAATGTGCGCGATGCAGTTCGATTCGAGTTCGTCCCCGCCGGTGGTGTAGAAATCGATACTGGAGTCACGAGCCTCGATGACATCTCCGTAGACGAACTGTACGATCAGGCCGAGGCGAGTGTGAGCGGCGAAGGCCGAACGACAAGCGAATCGCGATCTCGAACCACGTATCCGCGGTCAGAGATCGTTAGAAAATACGCGCTCCGAGTCGCTAACGGTGTGTCAAGGTTGTGGCGACGATGCTCCGTTTCTTATGATGCTGGGAACCCTTTCTTGAGGTCCACCACCTTCACCGACGCAGTGGGGTAGATCACCCAAAGAATGTGATCGCGCTCTGTCCGAACTGCCATCGATGGGTCCATCATGGGCGTAATGGAGACGAATTTAACCAAAAACTGATTGACAGAGCAGAACAAATGTACTCGAGGTAGTCGACCGTCCTCGAAGACCGGGTTCGCGGACGGAATCGAATTGAAACTACGGTTAGAACAGAAGAAGGGTAATTATATCTGAACAGAATGCGTCGCGGAAACCATGCCACCTGCGATTGCTAATAACATTCTCAGATTCACAGGGGAGGCAGAGGGAGACAACCAGATTCCTGCAGGCCATATAATTAGAGATGTCACTCATCGGGCTGTGAAAATTGAAAAGTACACACTTTCCACTTTCTTTGATAGCGACTTTCGGATTCCAGACTACCAGCGAGGATATGAGTGGGAAGAAGAAAACTGGAGTGATCTCTGGGGTGAAATTGAAGAGTTATTTGATGCTGATGAAAATGTTGCTGAGACACAAGTTGCAGATACTTTTTTCGGCTCAATGTTCTTTGCGGAGCGAGATGGGGAGGAAGTCGGAGAAGAGGAACTTGATGTTATTTTTGATATTATCGACGGTCAACAGCGGATAACGACGCTTACTATTCTATTCAAAATTATGGCTGATGAGTTGTACGCGTGTACAGAGGATGATACGGATCTAATGCGTGAATTCAGTAGCGAAGCAGCAGCGATTGAAAATCAGGTTTACCGAGACGTCTCTGCAGGAGTAGAAACGAAGCCATCTCTTATACCGAATCGGCATCACAAAGAATTTTTCAATTCTATGATGGGAGAGGAAGATGACCTACTCGAGTATCTCTTGACCTGCGATCGAGTACACGGGAATACTAAATATGACGCAATCAGGATTAAGAACTATCTCGATATATTCGGTATCTCCAAAGAATCCTACCTGTCTGCACTCGATGATCCAGATTATTACGATGACTTAGACGACGAAACACTAAGACCAAATCTAACATCAAACCAATTATCGAAGGTAAAATCCCGCCAAGAAGAGGCAGAAGAGGAAGTGGAAAAACCGATTATCGATCCCGATTCTGATTTAGGTCGGTCGCTGCTCTCCAATAAGGTAGAAATCAGTGATTCTAATCAGAACCTTATGGAGGCATATGAATACTTTGAAGACGAACTAACAAGCCGGTTATCGGATTATTCGTCAACTCAGAAGGCATACGCAATCGTAAACATCAAAAACTACATTCTTCATAGCTTTGAGGTTGGGTACTTCGAGGTACAGAACGACCAGCCGAGACTCCTAATGCGGATCTTCGAAATTCTGAATGACCGAGGGATGGAGTTGAAGAAGGCAGATGTTATGCGGACGCGAATCGTCGCCTGTTTCCGCGGCAGCAATAATAGAGATGAATACGTCGAGAAATGGGAAAATATCGTTTCTCAATTTGGGAATGAGCGGATTATCGAGTTTCTGCGAACTTACTTCGTGGTAAAAGGAGAGGCCAGTTCAAGAGGTGAGTTGAAAGACCATCTACTGGAAGCGTTCGTTCGTGACCCCGAAGACAACTCTGAGGCTAAGCTCGATAGTCGACTTACTAGTGTCGATGATGCGGAAACTTTCATAGATGAACTCGAAGAATATGCTAGCTATTACAAAGATATCACAGACGTCAATAATCGTGGGATAGGTTTGGGTGAGGATGGAGACGAACAAATTGAACAGAAATCTAACCGGATTATTACACGTCTTTACAATGCTGACACCAGTATCTGGGAACCACTTGTCGTTGGTGTCTATTATGACATTGACAATGGGAATACTGGGCAGCAACATCTGTTGGAAGAGTTGTTAGAAGCGATTGAGTCAATGGCGATTCGGAAGTTCGCAACGATGGATACACACACGAGAGATCGTGCATACGCGAATGCCATTGGTGAATATCAGGAGAATGGACTAGAGGGAGACATCATTCAGAAGTTAACAGATATCGAGTCGGACGATCCAAGTGCAGTTGGTGCTAATTTAGTCGAAGCCCTTTGCCAGTCGGATTGGCGGACCCAATGGGGCAAACAGGTGCTTCGAAAGATAGTATCCGCGAATTTTGCTGATGAAGAGGAGAAGCAACTGATCCTCCGCAGACTCAATATAAATGACGATATCGTTCATCTAGAACATGTTTTCCCACGAACACCAATCCGCTCAAATAGTGATGATGAATATGCTTGGTTCAAATACTTCTTCCGGACTGAGGAGGAAAATAGAGAACTCCAAGAGATGATATCCAGTTTCATCGAGGACGAAAAAGATGAGATCTTGGAAGAAATTGCAGCCAAGTATGAACGTGATTTGGGCAATCTCACTCTTCTTCGCTCACAGGAGAATCTCAGTATCGGTAATAAACTGTTTGACATTAAGGCACGAGAGTATTTAGGAACAGATGGATTTTGCGACCTCAGAACAAGTGAATATATATGTGGGGATATTTTCTCCGGAAAAACTGATATGATTGAGAGGTGTTTAAAACTCAATCAGATAGACCTGGATGATAGTGAAGCAGACTGGGTTGAAGTTGCCGAAGATATACAAGTAGAGGCCGATACTAAAACAGATCTTAAAGAAGAAATCGACCAGGAGTTAGAAGAATTAGAGGAAGAACTGGAGGACTTACGCAGTGATTGGACTTACGAGGCTGTCACAGCAAACCGGACTCATCTCGTAAAAGAAATCTGTGAATTGATCGCGTTCGATGACGATGAATTTGCTGGAGTAGATTTCGACGATATTTCAGTACAAGAAACAGGGACGAAAAACGACATTATTGAAGCGAATTACCGACGGCAATTGAGTTGAATAAGGACTGTATTCCAAAATAAACACGAGCAGTCAATCAAAATAGAGGAGTGAAAGAATAGGCTTTCACAACCTAATACCTCCAAGAGATATAGAGCCATTTTATTGGCGCCATTTTATTGGACAGACCACTTATCACCGATTGAGAACTAAGAGATTCTTCTACACTTTCTCAAACCCGTGCAGTCTCCGATGTTCACGGATGAAGATTTGATGCGGATGATGGTTCGATTCTTGTGGGAGATAGAGGGAATATCCATTGTAACTCGCAAGCTCATCATATGTTTCGGTGCTTGGTTCAGTACGGACGATCACCTCGAGATCGTCGTTAGTCGAAATCCAACCGGTATCGAAGGGCCAGTGATGGAATTTACAAAGTGCCAGTCTATTTCGGACATCGTCACTTCCATCTTCACTCTTCGGATAGATGTGAGCTGCCTTGACCTCGGGATTACCAGCAGGTGATTTCCGTTGCGCTCCGCAGACGGCGCACGTCTCATCATATGCGTCCAGAACTGCACGTCGAAATGCCGAAGAACGGATCCGGCGTTCTGTCTCCGTGTATTCTGTCGTAGATTCAGTCAGTTCCGGTGGAGCCTGTTCTGTGAGGAGGTTCTCAGTTTCTTTGCTGATCTCTTCCGGTGCTTTTCCCGTCTCGTTCTTAGCATGCTGTCGAAGGGCTTCGGTGAGGCTGCCGTACTTATCCACTAGCCGTCCTTTTCGATTTTCAGTGAGGCGAGTAAAGCTCTGAGGATAGAACGCCTTCCAACCGATATTGCCATGTAGAGCCTCTGAAGGAATATCGACGCGTTCGACATCAGTGAGATAGAAGATGTACGGCCACTCTTCGTCCAGATCCTCCACACGTCGACCTTCATCGTACGATGTCCACAGTTTCTCAGCAAGTGAATTGTTCTCTTGCTTCGACAGAACCGTTGCAGCGTGAGTGTAACTCTTCCTCTTCGTATAGAATAGGACTCGATCGCCAGGTTCCATCTTTTCCCAGTGTGACTGATTACCGCTCACAACTCCCCAGACAGAGACTTTGTCTAAATCGAAATCTGGGATTTCAGTGTATTCAGATGGATCAACACCATCCAAGATCGTCTCCTGAAAATGCCGATACGTACCTGTCTTCTGCTCTCTGCTACAGGGAGCGAGGAAGATATTGGCGATATCAGTCATACTGAACAGTCTGTTTCTCTTATGATAATTATCTCTCGATATCGACAGACCTCTTGGAGATAACAGTTTGCCCTGGTAACGAAAAAGAGGATCTTACGTGGTGGAATTCACACTTCCGCCTCCGCGTCTGGGAAGTCATTTGGATCGATCAACGATACCTCCGATGTAGCATCGTCTGTCTGCGTTATTCGCATGGGGTGGCTCTTCACGTTACCATCCTCGCCAACACAACCGAGTGCCCGAACCTCGCTCTTCGGGAGCACAACACCGCCCGACGTACGACCAACTTGTACCAACTGATGGATCGGCATGACTACGTTTTAAACTGGTCCTGAATCTGTTTAAAACTGGTCTAAAAAGTATGAAACTATGATATTCTCGACCGCTATCACTCGTACGAGAGTCCCATCCGAGTATGGGTGCAGACAACCCGCCACCGACTGATGAGAAAGACTCTCGACGACGTTTACCAGGACCGGAATCTCCTCGTGATCGCCTTCGCGAGGGCGATGCGACTCACCTGCGGACCGGACACCGCGGGCTGGTACCGTCACGACGACTGGCCGGTCATCTGGGTTGACACGCCAGCGGGCCAGAAATCGTGGCCTGTCACGCCCGACCTCGAGGATGTCCTCGAGCGCTCACCACTCGACAACAGTGAGCTGATCGGCGGTTATGACGGCCACTCGCGGATGCTCAAGAACTGTCGGCTCGCCCGCTATATTACCCGATCTTACTGATGACGGAGCCAATCGAGTTCGGATCGAAAGCAGCGGCTGACAGTTTCCGCGACGAGTACGCCGACCACCTCGCAGTGACGACGATCGCCGGCTCAAGACCGTCGCGATCTCCTCGAGTGCTCCCGACCACGTCCTCGAAACAGCGACTATCGAGGCCGCCACAGCTGGCTTCGTTCGGAGCGGCTGTGGCGTCCGGACCAAGCTGACCGACCACGAACGGAAGTTATCGACTTCTCCTGAACGTCGGTGCTCCACGTCAGAAGCGCGAAGGGGTTGAGAAACGATTTCAGTCCCTATACCATTATAGTATACACTATCAAGCCGCCCGCGTACATCGTAAGAAGAACGTACAGGAGTGCCAGAAGTGCGGCAATAGTCTTCTCTACTGTCGTTTGCTCGTAGTACTGGACATCGTCGGTGTTACGTGCGATATCCCAAAGAACCTCTCCGAGCATTTTGATTCGAGGAAATCGGGTGTGATTTGCTTCGGTCGCTCCGGTCGGTCCTAACTTCTCCCACTCCTGTTGATATACTGGATACGCAAGGTCTGATTCCATCTCGTGGAGGATCTCGTATTTCGCCTGGTTCAGTCGACGATGAGAATCTACTGTTTGATACCAGAGTCCACAGAGACAGACGCCAAGCAGACCTACTGCAACCAAACCGATCTGCTGGGCACGCGAAAGCGGTCCTTGGGCGATAAACGTGATTATGACCAAAATCCCCGAGAGGAGTGAGACGTAAAACCGATTCGTCTGAAGTCTTCGGTCGGACACAGCCATGGCACTCCCTGCGTAGTGTGTGTACTGATCGATGAGCGTCTCATCGCGTGTAGGGCGGGAATCGTCAGATGTCGTCTTTGAGCCTGATACAGGCTCTTGTCCGGTCGCGCCTTCCTTAGCCATGTTTCGCAATCGCGTTCACGATAGACCGCTGACGCCAACCAACGATCTCGTCCGCAGCCGCCCTTACCGACGCAGGGAGCCGCTCATTCCCATTCGGCTGCACTCCTATAACGGGCTTCTGAAAGTGTTTTGCCATCTCGATTTCCTCTTCGATCCATTCACTGTATGAGACATACATCCCAGCAATAACGACGACGACATTCGCCTGCCGAACCTGCTGGTATAGTTGTTGCCGAAGATCATTCGTATCCTCGAACTCCAGCGGGTCGTCCTCTGGAACGCTGAAGTTCTGCCAGTCAAGCCGGTCTTCATCATCGAGGAACTTCTCGATTCGTTCGCGCTGTTCAGAATATTTCCATGAATGACTCACGAACACCCGATATGGCCGATTTTCGAGGGACAGCCGAGGCTGAGCCGGTGAATCGGTGTCGTCGGTCGTAGAACCAGCTGAGACTAGGCTACCGAGTCCCTGAGCTCCCTCGTATGATAGATACCCGGCGACTGCAGCAGCAATGATTAGTTCTGGCGCGTCGTTCCAGAGGTATCGAAGTGGGTCGTCGTGTGGATCATGCTCGACTCGCCCCCCCTTCCAGTCAGCATACCCGGCAAGAAGGTTTTTACCAAGGTCGGCGAGGTTAGGGGATTGCTCGTCGCCAGTCGGCACGGTGGTTGGCTCAGTGCCATCTAGAACACTGTCTCTAGTACCATTGCTGACTAGCTCGGAGAACGGATCATTGTCATCTCGTCCATTCACGAGAGAGTTCACATTGAAACTGCCTGTGGGGCTCTGTACCTCGACTGTCGGGACGCGGGTGACGTGGTCGTTTTCGTTGGGCGTCACAACCGATATGTCGTGATTTGAGTATTTAACTATAAGGGGACTTATCGCATTTTTCTTGTGGTGGCTGAGAGTGTCATAGAAGAGTTCACACACCTGCCGCATAGCGATCTCTGTTAAGAGTAGCACCAGGTTTGGACACTATTTTCCGCAGTCAACCAGCTGATTACTCACCTCACACCGACCATGTCAAATGTTCTATGACACCCTCTCTAGCTTATCCTATGTCTGCCATTAGAAATGCTATCACTGATGAACGTTTGGGGGAATCTGCCTACTCGTCAGCGTTCACTGGGCCTTTGTATTGAGACCGCACCTTCTCTCCATCCCGCCACTGCCAGTAGTAGCGATTGTCGTTGATCTCTTTGACCGTGATCGTGGCCTTTGACGGAACGTCGTCCGG
Organism: Natronorubrum aibiense; assembly: GCF_009392895.1. Classification (GTDB taxonomy): domain Archaea; phylum Halobacteriota; class Halobacteria; order Halobacteriales; family Natrialbaceae; genus Natronorubrum; species Natronorubrum aibiense. The sequence continues at coordinate 123,711 of NZ_CP045489.1, forward strand.
GAGGTCGTCAGGTCGTTCCTCGCTCTTGTCCTCATCCGATTCTTCGGCAAGGCGGGGACTCTCGTTCTTTGTGTTCAGCCAACTCTTCGGCGTAGCGGGCAGCGTGTCGGAGGCATTCTGGACCGCACTCATTGAGGGTGTCAACCAGATCCGTCGGGAGGTCTGCTGGTGGGGTCGGTGGCTCGTAGGACATCGGCTGTCACCTCGTGTTAACCAACACGGTAGCCGAATCCATGATCGTGTTGGTTAATCTATTATCCACTCGGTGAGTGATCATGATGAGTAACCAGCAGCCTTTGTCAGACCTCGAGGTCCGCGACGCACTCCAGTTGGTGCCGGCGGCTGGACTCGACGAAGCGAAACACGAGACGGTCACAGACATGTCGACGATGCACAAACACGCCAACGGCCAACCCAGTAACTGGACGGTCTACCGAAAGTACCACAAAAAACTCCGGCGACATGACGGCTGGTACGGTTTTGTCGTCTACTGACCACATGGGCGATCGGGACTGACAACCCTCCAGGACAAGATGGCTCGCTCGAGCGGTTTACCATTGCTCCGGTGGCATGGAGGTGGTGATCACCGCGGGACCGAACAGGCGAAAATACCGATCAATACTATCTTCTGAATAAGCAATTCTATTTCGCGTTAATCACTGATTTCCTATAATGATAGATTTCTTCATGAAAACTGTTCATACCCGGTTGTCTGACGCACGTCATTAGAGAAACATCTGGTTTTATATGTTGGTTTCTGGCAACGGTGATTGTGCAGACTATTCAATCACTTAGTCTGAAGATTGTAGAGAAAATCGCCAAACGTGAAGGAGTTCAACCGGTAGAACTCAAACCACCAATTCACTACGCGATTGACACGGACGCACTTGACTCGCTCTATCAATCGAGTGACTCTGAGAAGGGTCCGTCCAAAGTTGAATTCCGATACAAAGGCTATACAGTAACAGTCGATAGGGTAGGTGATGTGGATGTCGAGAAACACGCAGCGGCCTTGGAACCTAATAAAACAGTAGCGTGAGTCGCTCTGCGTCTTAGGACTGAATTTTGATCTATTACTAGTCGATATCAACGACTGCCTCAGTGGTAACCTTGAGAGTCATTACTCGCGTCAATAACGTCTCGACGATCTCCCGACACTGCTCGAGCATTGAGGTCGTCGCTCTCGAGAATCTAGCGGGACGACGGTTCTGGTACAACGCGTACCTGAGGGCGACCAAACAGCTTACAGAACGAATCGACGAAGTGATCGGGTATCAGGGAAGCGCGAGTGCGGCTGCCGTCGAGAAAAACTACCCAGCGAAGACCGCCGCCGTGACATCATGCGAGAGAACCTCAGTAATCCCTTCGATGAGATAGACTAGCGTCCAGCCTAGGAGTGTCGCCAAGGCGACAGCGCCAAAAAATTACAACGCCCCACCCCCACCTCCGCACAGCAGATCTCCAGTTGAAGCACACGAAATGGGGGTCCTTCGGTCTACTAACTCTGTATTAGAAAAACCAGATGTAGTCCATGCGCTATTGTTGTATACTGTTATTCTTCAGTCTCGTTTTAGTTGATAAGACGGCATATTAGTTCCGGGTACCAACCAATATTCAACTCATATTTTGTCGGTGGATTAGACTCCTCACAGTCAGATGAATCCCCTTTTGACTGAAATTCGTCTAATCCGCTTCCATAGAACGTAGCCGAATGTATACCCAGTAATAGTACCGACTTTTGGCGATTTGCAGGGACTCCATCACCGCCTGTTACAGGATCAAGACCTGACATTACAATTGGACTTCCACTTGTACCTGGATGCATTCGTGCATCTGTTAGAAAATAGGGACTTCCATTAAATAGAGTACCATATGCGCTTGCAATGACGGCATTTCGTCGAATTGGATACCAAGTTGATTTATCGACAAGATCGCCAGGGTAGCCGACAATATGAACATCATTACTTATCAAATAGTTCTTATGGACAATACACTCTGGAGTGAACGCAATACTCCCCGATTGATGAGATTTATCTTCTAAATCATCTATCGTGCTTAATTTGGGGTGGATCGGAAGGACTGCGATATCTATTTCTTCGCCATTGGGACCGGTATCAAACTGAAACCATTTCCGTTCACCATTCTCGTATAGTGATATTGTATGTGAGTTGCTATTTCTGAAATTGGATCTATCCCGTAATCGTATTCCAATTTCCGTAGGTTTATTTTCTAATTCAGGACATAATACATGCTTATTAGTTACTAAATAGGTATGGCCATTTTGATTGAAGAAAAAACCACTGCCTCCGCCATTGGCATCGATATAACGAATTGGCGTTGTGGTAAGGTACTCTATGCTTATCGGCGGCTTTTCAAAATCAAGTCTCATTGTACAAGAGATACTATTCCAGACATATAGCTTTTAACTGGAGCAAAATCAACGACATCGGTATTTGGTCCTGCTACAAAAGAACTCCAATTCGGGCGCCTATGCCGCTGGGGCGGCGGGGTAAAACGGCCGGGGGCATATCGCCCCCGGCCTACCGCACGAATCCGGATTAGGCTGTAGAACATTTGTTCGCTGTCCAAACGGGGAGTAGAGACGGTCGGACAGGTGGCAGGTTACGCTGCCAGATTGACGTAGGTCTCTCCTGAAAATAGCCCATGATTCACGCGTTAGCTCTCAACTATCCAACATTCACCCTAGTGAAAGTGAAAGAGGCAGCTCTGGAGTGTTTCCAAGGGGACAGCACAAAAAATTACAGCGCTCCACCCCCGCCTCCGCACTGTGGATCTCCAGTCGAAGCAATCGAAACGCACCCTATGCCGGAATCTTTTCAAATATGTAAATAGATGTGAATCATATCATGGGGGGGGGCAAGAGGACCAGATTTTCGATCATCCGGTACGGAAGAAACAGGAGCAACTAAATGAGTTGTTTGGAGATGGAACACTCCTATCCTTCCGGAACGAATGTTGCGACATCTACGAACGGCATATGGATAACTCAGATGCCACGTCAGAAGACAAGCGTCAATGGACAATCGCCGGGCGTTACGGCCTAGACGAGACGCGAAATCTCTATATTTCGATTGACAGGGGACTTAACGTCATCAATATCGCCAATATCTTTGTTTCAGGATGGATTGTGATGGGATTTGTTCAATTTTTTCAATGGATTGGAGTCCCTTCGATGACAGACTATATTATCTCAATAACACTTGGGTTATTGTTCTACTCACTTGATGCAGGCCTATTGATTGCAAAAGCACTTGTGACAGAGATATCATATTCAAAAAGTGATTTCTCTCCGCGTTTGCCTCCAGAGAAGTTGTATTTTATGGCATCGTGGAATAAAGCAGTAACTCAATCAAACACTACATTAATTGGTCTCGTTATTTATGGTCTGATAACCTCCCCAGGCTCAATGAGTTACGAAATCGGCTTAGATTTTGTCGAAAGATGGGTCAAATGGCGGTATGCTCCTAAGGGGACAGGGTAATTGCGCGGCGCGCAGAGCGCGCGTCGCGCTAGGAAAATGGACTGGCCGATACTGGAATCATAGAGGCCCTATCTACTGGTAGCCTGAGACTGGGACCTCAATAATCCTTCTTGTCGAGTTCACTTAGGAGGCCGCTCTGACGGCCAGTAGTCTTAATGACCCTTGCTTGAATGATCCGCACGACAGGGGAGGAGTACTGTCGTTGCCGATAGATTCCGTTCGATCGAGACATCCAGCCGCTACTGATCGGAGATCGTTCTAGCGTCGCCCTATATAGTCGACACAGATCTTCGATTCACACCCATTCGATTGATACACCACCATCTGATGGGGAGCTCTGACGCCGGCTCACCCCCGGCGGCTTCTAAAGAATCGATTAGCTATCGCTGTATATCGCTAAGATGATAGCGTTAAAAATACAGCGCTCCTTTTCCGCCTCCGCGTAGCAGAAATCCAGTTCAGCTACCCGAAACGAAGGGGCGGAATCTCTTCCGATTATACCGTCATTCTTTCGGCACACCATTTTCACTGCCAGTCTCTATGGTATCGCCTTTTCCTTTGATTATCCCTTCATCCAATACCTCCGTATCATCTTCTTCAGTATTTCTGAAAAAATTCAGAATATCCTTAATCCAGAGACCGATCACTAAGCCAGTCATTATGTTGGTCATGTGAATCAATGTATCCTCTTCTGGTGCTTCAGTATTATCTGCCTCAGTGTTTCCGAAGATCTTTGAAAGATCCTCGATCCAGAAACTGATCACTAAGCCAGCTGTTATACCGGGAATGTAAATAAATATATCATATTCTGGAACTGGATAGTTGGATAGAAAGTATATTATTGTTGATATCAATGGAACTGTTATAAATAGGGGGATTATTTTATGTAACTTTCCAGAGAGATATTTTTTAATCGCTTCATATATTAACACAGCGCCAGCACCAACAATCGCGGTTGTTACAATTTCAAGTTGATTTTGACCAGGAGACGTAGCTGAGTTTGTTATTATATCAACGAAAATTAAGTAGAATCGCGGATTTGAAAAGAGAAAAATAGATGAAATGCCAATAGATATGTATAATTTGATAACTGTTGGATTGGTATCCCTAACCGAAGTCTTATTAGATAGCCAATTTGTCCAGAGAAAATGAGATAAGATATATCCTCCAAGTAAACTTAAGGACAATGGTCGGAGCAGATTATAGGAAAGATAGAGCCAAACATTCCGCGTTGTTCCCGCGTATGTGGTTAGAACAGTATAATAGAAAGCTAATATTACTAAGAATACACCAGAGAGAGGGAGAAAACCCTTCCTGGCTATTATACTCATCCAACTTATGAATGCATTCTGTTTCATGAATATCATTAGGTATGCTTGATAGTATATTGACTTCGTTTTAGTTAGAATCAAAAACCAACTATAATACGAATATGGGACCTTTCTTTCTTACAGTTGATCTCCCCTCTCGGGGTTGCACGTTGTCAGAATCCGATTCCCGAATATGCACACGAGCCGTGACTCGTCGTGTGCACGTCGTCAATTTAGGGATTCCAAAGTAAACGACCTGTCTGTGCCTCTTTAGGCGATCTGCCTACGTATCGATGTTGATCTCACTTGAAAAAGCTGGGTTCGTGTGTACGAATCGTCTCAGAGCTGCTGCTGAGGGTGACCAATCTCAGTACCGAACATATCAATGTCCGATCGGCGACTAGGGGAGTGCGGCGAGTGCGTCGCGAACCTGGGCAAGCGGCTGTTCGCGAACCTTGAGATCCGACAATGGCTGCTGGTTACTCATCGTGATCTCGCTCCTCGCAGGTGACATCGCGAAGCTCCTCAAGCAGCTCCGGGTGGTGTTCCTCGAGGACTTCGATATCCTTCGACAATTCCTCATCGATGCGCCGGCGAACACGAGATGTCGCCTGGTAGCGTCGCTGGTCTCCGTGCTCGCCGGCGATCTGCTCTCGCTCAGTCTCCGTGAGGAGCGCCCGAGTCTTCGACATACGACCCCGTTCGGCTGTGCTGGTTGTAATGTTTGCTCACCTCTGCCCGGGCAATACTTAGCGTATATTCTAGTAATTATCGAATAAGCTAATGTTAGAACAAATGCTAATCTTTATTTGGTTAGCAAATGTACTAAGTTCTGTGAAGCACGGGGTGGCCGGGAGAAACTCTCGGCCCGGTGTTGGAGCACCGGACCTGTGCTTCTGGAGAGAAGCAATGAGTGTTCAATCGCGAACCCACGAAACGGTTTCGGAAGTACAGACTACCGACCCACGCGCGGACTACATCCCCATCGGCATCGACAACGAGGGTGCACACCACGTCTACCGGACGACCGACGAGTCCGTTCACGTTATCGAGAACGGCGAGCGCGCCTTCCGCTACGACCTCGAGGACGTCGAGAAGACGATCGACGACTGGATCGACTACATCACCGACCGTCGCGGCGGTTTCGAAGTGCAGTACCTGTTCAAGACGATGGCTGACGCGATCGTCGGCGCTGTCGAGGTGGGCGACCAATGACGTTCGTCAACGATCACGAAGCTGTCCTAAAGCGTGCCGAGCAACTCGAGCGCAAAGGTGCTCGCGAGATGCGCCTGCAAGCGGAGGTCCGCGCCGTCGCCGGCTACGAACCGGGCGGCATCGAAGCGACCGACGGCTCGGAGATCATTATCGCCGGCGACGATACCCGAGCCCACACTCTCGAGACCGAGGACGGAATTCTTCTCGTCGATGCCGATGACGACCCACGTATCGCAACCGACGGCGGCTGTGACCAGTCCACCGAAACGGCCGTCGAATTTGTCTTCGAATATACGTCGATCACCGGCCGCCGTCGACGTGTGACGATCGTCCCCGATACCGGTGGTGAAGCCTGGCGGATCGAACACGAACGCCGTGCTGGCGAGTGGCGAGAAACTGGCCGTGAACCGATTACCGAGTTCGACCTCCACGTACGAGAACAACTCGAGGAACACGACGCCCGTGAGATCGACCCAGATCCACGGAGACAGTCTGCTATTCCCGATGGCGGCAACGTCTGTGAGTCGTTTCTTACTGCCCAGGACCACTACTGCGATATTTGCTCGAGGCCGTTCGACTCGATCGACGACCTCGCGAACCATGACTGTCGACGTCACCCCGAGAGTGGCTAACTCAGTCAGCACACCACTTCGGGATCGCGTTGACCATCCAGTTCAGTAGATCACGACCGCTCCTCGTCGATCAAGATGAGGTGCCCACCCCCAGTCCCCGATCGATCCGACACCGGCCGTCCCGATCACAGAGACCTGACGGCGACGTTGGGGGTGACCCACTGTGGATCCTCGAGGCGGCTCTCGAGTCTTCGGTCTACTGCTCTCAGCAGCGTTCCCAACTCTGATCACCAGCCAGCGCCAGCTCTGTCGACCAAACTACCACCGAACCCAGACATCACATGAGCACGAACCCAGACCGTCTCGCACCGACTGCACAGACGATCCAAACACTCGCCGACGAACTCGAGGCACTTCGCGAGCGCGTCGAGACCCTCGAGTCCGAACTCACCCGAAAAGACGAGTGCATTGCGAACCTCGAGACTACCCTCGAGGAGACCCGACTGGAAAACGAACACCTTGAGGAACGCCTCGAGGCCCTCGAAGAAACCCAGACGCCAATCGAGGCACGCCTGGACGCCCACGAGAAGAAACTCAACGCGAACAAAGACCGCGTCGGCGAACTCCAGGCACGCGAACTCGAGAAAGGTGCGCATCTCCTCGAGGATCACGTCGACGAAGGTGAGATCGACGTCGTGGATGGCCGCCTCGAACGCATCCGCAAAGACGACGGGCAACGCTACTTCCGACTCCCCGAGAGCGAGGATCCACTCGAGCGTGGTGGAGACGTTGCTCACTCACACGCGGACCTGCTCCCGATTCAACAACTCGCGAAGATGGATGAGGATATGCTCCGTGCAACGACGTCCTCACTACCGTCACGGCTTGCTGCGAAGCTCTGGAAGGCGCGTATCGATTTGAACGTCGGTGACAACCCGTGGCGGAAAGGGAGCGCTGGCGTTCGCGAGTACGTCAGTGCTGGCGATCTGAAACACTGGATCCGTCGCCAAGAGACGGGCGTCAGTGATTCCTATGCGAAGAAGTTGGTCTCTCGGACGATCGACGCGTTACTCGAACTCTCGAAGAGCCGGTTAGCCGTAAAAAAGAGGCGACAACGAAAGAACGGCCTCGAGTACACCGAGCGCCGTGTTCTGTTGATGGACGACGCCGACATTCCCGGAGAGAGCCTCGAGTCCGGAGACACCTGACGTCCACACTCGAGGGTGTCTCTAGGCAATTCACAACCCTTGAGAAGGGCTACACTCTCCACGCCACACTGAAACCCTGCATGAAAGCGGCGGTTTGCCTAGTACGGCTACTTGTTTGTACGTCACTCGATCGGTCATCGTCGGTCTTCCTCGAGTGACCCTCCTGTGGAACTGTCTGAAGACGTCAACTGTCTCCGGAAACAACGTGACGAAGTTGAGCAAATCCAGAGGATGCGCTGAGAAGCCAGTGGTCGGGTGTCGAAGTCATTGTTTCCGTCGACTCCCAGAGTTTTGTCGGTTATTGCAGGTCGACGGAAACCGATTTGTGTGAGCGGCAAGTAACGGTTCCTATGGCCGGGTTTCCGGCATGGTTACAGACGAACCCTTGTGGGGTTGAAGCGACGTCTTGCGTCGGTGGGACAATCTCGAGGTTTCGAGTTACAGACGAACCCTTGTGGGGTTGAAGCAGTCTCGAGCGGACGGAAATAGGTCGGATCGTCGTCGGTAGCAGTAGTGTCTTTGACGTGGTGAAGGGTGAATTCGTGTTCTCCTGCGGTTGTCACAGCGGTTCGTGTGGAGGTTCCAGCGCGCTGGAAACGGCAGTCGCCGTTTCCGCGCGCGTGTTTCTCACCACAGTACGCCTTGACGAGGCGCTCGTCGAGGCTTCTGACGAACTCCTCGAGGATAGTGGCCTCAAGCTGAATCACTTACCGAGATTCAGCGAGCGTGGCGATGACGTCGCCCTCGCACATGGCATAGCTTCTGGTGAGCAACTCCCGTTATGCGGGCGGACGATCCCACACATCAACCTCCACATCCAGTCCCGCCTGCCGAAGCCTGTCAGCAAGTGGGTCACCGATACCTGACGCCGGCGTGAGAATCCCCCCTTCGAGCGGTGAGTCTGTCTGGTCGCGCACCAGGCACATCGCAGCTTCGCTGAGCATCCTCGCGGTCGCGCCGTACCCCGGATCCCAATCGGCGCTAATCTGACTCGCCACGACGAACGGGCCGTCAGTGGCGGTCCCACGGCCAAGTACACGGACGGTGAAATACCCGTTTTCGATCTGCTTTCTCGTCGGCCCTTCGCCTGGATCCGGGAACACGAATCGACGTAATCCTTCTCGTGTTGGTCCGAACGCCATCCCAGCAGTAGCGACCGTGATCCCCGCCCAGACAGCGTTTGCACGTGCCAGGCCGACGAGGCCGTCGCCCATGGGCAGCACTTCTGTACACTCGAACTCACGCCCCCACGGATACCTGAGCAGCGCGTTGCTGCGTCGAACGACCCGTTCGTTCACCATCGCCATCGGCGACGGAGCTGTCCACACCGATCGTAGTGGGTCCTTTTTCGGTACGGACTGTGCACCCGGATCAACGCCGTCGCGCTCACCTTTCGGTGCCAGCGAGTACGGGTTCCGAAGCGTCTGCCGGGCCAGCGGATCGGTCGACGCAGCGCGAAACACTTCGATTGCACTGGCCATCGTGCCACCGCTCACGCTACCGCGACTGTCTTCCAGGTAGATTTGTGCCATATCACACGGAGTCCCGAACTCGTCGATAGCGAACGATTGAACGAGTTTCGTACCGAGATCGGTGGGGATCGAGTCGAATCCACAGCTGTGGACGATTCGAGTGCCTGCCTCGACCGCGTCGTCGTGGTATCGGTCGATCATCTCCCGCACCCAGTTCACCTCTCCCGTCAGATCACAGTAGTCCGTTTCAGCGGCGATGCATGCCTCGACGAGTGGTGTGCCATACTTCGTGTACGGGCCGACCGTCGTACAAACGACACGCGTGTCTTCGGCGATGGCGCGAAGACTTTCAGGCTCGGTTGCGTCGCCGATGACGATCGGGATGTCATCCCACGCAGAACGCCGTTCTCTGAGTGCTGTTTCCAATTTGTGGAGTCGACTCTCGCTGCGACCGCCGAGTGCGAGCGAGAGCTGGTCTGGTGTGTACTGTGCAGTGAGATACTCGGCGACGAGGCGGCCAGCGACGCCGGTTGCCCCCCAGACGACGAGATCGTGCTGTCGGTCAGTGTTCGACACAGGTATCGATTGCAATTAGCGATCCATGGCCTCAACTCTTGGGTGACGGCCAGTGTCGTCACCCATCTCGAGCGCGAACACGAATTCGAGTTCATCCCCAAATCGCTGGCGACAACCATCGCCACCACCGAATCGGACGTCTGAGCCACGCTGGATATAGACCCACACGCCGAGGACGGGCGAGCCGACGGACGCTGACGTGGAAACCGCGGGGCAACGACCGTTCCTCGTGTGCTTACTGAATTATATCATTTCCAGTATTTACAGTATAACTACTATAGGGCACTGCTTCCGCTATTCGATATTGACCCCACTGTTTCCAGTTTATAGAAAGAATACTTGTTATACGGAGGGCTATCCTGACGAATTCGATCTCTGTGAAGAGCTTCACACCACTATTTCCAGTAAACGATCCTTTTTATAGGATACGGACACCACCGTTTCCAGTAAACTAGAATCGGAAGAGAGCGAGAGGATTTGGGCGAGAATGACGGAACACCCCCTCCCACTATTTCCAGTAAAACACCGCGCAAGAGAACCACTCTCGAAATGGAAAACTCTAAATTAGATAAAAGTTCATCATATTGCCGTTTGAGCTAGTCCATAGGAGAGCTATAGCACGGTTAGTATTGTTATCGATTCTGGTGAAACAAAATCTCCGAGACAACAGAGTCTCTCAATGGTCAGAATGCTCACCTAAATCCAGCCTTCGGACTCGGCTCCTCTCTTGTTGGTGGAGCCGATGCTGATGTAATTCTTGATGGCATGCTCGTCGATGTAAAGGTGACAGGGAGAGCAACGTTCAAGGCCGACTATTGGCGGCAACTCGTTGGCTACCTTGTCTTAGCGGACATACACAACGTATTCCTCGAAAGTGGAACATACGATCAGTTGGGAATAAGTGATGAGCCCGATATTCAGCCACTTCCTCAAATCGAAACTTTCGGTGTATACTTTGCACGTCATGGTGATTTCTCGACGATACCTGCTAGTATAGTGTACGAGGCAGATGGTTACACTGAGTTCAGATCTTGGTTCGTTGAGGCCGCGTTGGACTATAATCCGCGATTTGGCACGAAGTTCGGGGGCATATTTAGAACTATTTTTGACCTTCCTCAACACGGAACATCCAGTTGAGCGCGGTTGAGCAAGTCAGACACGGTCAGTACACGTAGTTCCAGAAGAGTGGGTAGCCCCTGGCGGCGATGGCTCGCAGAATCGCCGGCCACGTCCCGCAGTGGACGATCCCGTCCGCCGCGAACAGGGCGGTGGTCCGACCGAGGTAGACGATTCTCGGATGCCACCGCTCGTCGTACTCTTTCGGCGGCCGTTCCCGGAGGTCCCGCAGCACGTTCTTCGCGGCTCGTCTGGCTTCCAGCCCCGCCGAATAGCCGTCTGTGACCTTTCCGGGGTAGTCGACCACGTCTCCGACCGCGTAGGTGCCGTCGGCGTCCCGACAGCGGAGGTACTTGTCGACGAGCAGGCCGCACTCGTTCCGCGGGAGGTCGAAATTCTCGATCACCGGATTCGGCTCCACTCCGCCCGCCCAGACCGTCAGATCGCTTCGCTCGACGCGTTCCCCGTCCAACACGACGCCGTCGTCCGTCGTTTCTGTCGCGCGTGTCCCTGTCCGGACGTCGACGCCTCGTCGCCCTAATTCTCCTTCGGCGATGCGTCCCGCACGCTCCGGAAAATCGGCGAGCGGGTGCTCGCCTGACGTGATTAGCGAGACGTCGAGGTCGATCGTGAGCGACGCAAGCGTCGCCGCCGTCTCGACGCCGACCGGGCCACCACCGACGATGACGACATCGCGAACACTCCCGGAGTGTACTGCATGCTGAATCTCCCTGGCGTCTGTCCGAACGTCCGACACGCGACTGCGGTCGACGGCGTCGAGTCTGGTCACACCGCCGAGCGCGATCAGGAGGGTGTCATACTCTATCGACCCGCTCCGCAGGTCAACCCGCTTCTCAGCTGCGTCCAGCCACCGGACGTGATCCCGGACGACAGTGACATCTCTGTCGGCGAACGCGTCCCGTAGGTCAAGCGTCGCCCCATCGAACGGCATCCCCTTGATCACCCGGTAGAGCTGGAACGAGAATACATGGCGCTCCCGCTCGGAAACGACGACTACGTTCGTCTCGCTCGCGCGCTCCAGGTACGCCGCAGCGATCAAGCCCGCCTCTCCGCCGCCGAGGACGACTGTCCGTTTCATACGTGGTCGATTAGTCGCGCCGGAACGTTCGACGTCCGACGCATCGGTCTCTGAGTGTTAGATTGAGTATACTATGCCAGTTTTGTTCAAATCGATATCCGTGTTTCAGACAGGAGCGCGGCGAGGGAGGCAACGGTCGCCGCGTGGGCGAGTCGTCTCATTTCAGTTCAGTTCATTTCCACGGGTTTGGGACGAGGTCGGCCTGCACCTCGGCGCCGACCTCGATTCGGCAGTCGGAGCGGGGTTCAGCTATGCAGAGGAGCACGTAGCCCGCCTGTCGGTGCCGGGGTTTCAGCCCATTCGCTCGCTCGACGTGGACGAGGTCGCCATCCAGGAGACGCCCGGTGCAGGTGGCGCAGGCGCCGTGCAGACAGCCGTAGGGGACGCCAAGGCCGTCGCGCTCGGTGGCGTCGATGACCGTCTCCCCCTCGGCCACCTCAACGGTCGCCTCCCGGCCGTCGCGCCACTCGAGAGTGACCCGATGCATCTACTGCCAGACGTCGCTGGTGCAGTCGCCGCCGGGCCAGCGAATCTCGTGGGCGCGGGCCGGGCCACCCGGGGCGTCGCCGAAGTCGACGAGGAAGTCCTCGTCAAGTTCCATCCGTCCCTCGTCGGGGTAGACGTCCGCCTTCATCATTAGCGACCCCTTCTCGCCGATTTCGGGGTAGAACTGGTTGTCCCACGAGGAGAACAGAGACGTCGTCCAGTAGATGCGCTTGCCGTCGCGGGAGAGCTGGAGCATCTGAGGCGCGCCACGGATTTCAGTGCCCTGAATCTCCTGTCGGTCGGCGAAGTTACCACCGGTCCAGATCCGATCGACCAGCCGAGGGTTGCCGAAGTCGCTCACGTCGTACATCCGCATGTCGCCGTGCAGCCAGTTCGAGAAGAACAGGTACTGGTCGTCCAGTGAGAGGACGATGTCCGTCACGAGACCGGGGACGGGCATGTCCCAGTCGGGATGCTCGCGGGACTCGACGTCGATGACCTTCTCCCACTCCCACACGCCGTCGCTCTCCTCCCAGAAGCGGAGGATGTTCGAGGAGAGCGCCGCACCGACGTAGCCCTGGGTCTCCTCGGGATCGTGCGGCATGCGAATCTCCAGCGGAATCTGCCCCTCCTCGCCGAAGTTCAGGGTCTGCTGGTGCTCCTTGTTCTCCCAGTCCCAGATGTGGATGCTGTCGCCGTACTTGCCCTCCTCGACGTCGTCGAGATCGAAGCCAGGGTAGTAGGTCTTCGGCGCAGCCCACTCCGTCGAGATCATCACGTTGTGACGGGGCTGGTACCAGTAGTCGTAGTTCATCTCCATGTCGCCGCGGTCGGCTTCCCAGTGGCCGTCGATGGAGAAGTCGCTCTGGTCCAACTGGAGGAAGCCACCGGGGAGTTCGCCGTTGGCGTCCCCGAGCATACTGATGACGACCTTCCCACCGGGGACACAGTGGACCGTGTGCGGCGCAGACAGATCGTATTCGAAGATCTCCTCGGGTTCGATGACCTTCTCGATCTCCATGTTACGCGGGTCCTCGGCGTCAAGGATGTGTATGCGGGAGGACCGCTGTCCGGGGACGATGAGGTGATCGCGCATCAGTCCCTCGGTGTGACACGATGACGAACAGGAGTTCCAGCCGAAGTGGTGGAGTTCGTCGCCCTTGTTCGGCATCTCGACGGTGTCGACCAGTTCGCTGTACGTGTCCGATTCGGGGTCGAGGTCGACGACGCCGATGAAGTCGGAGCCGTCGACGTCCATCCCGACACGGAGCGCGATGACGAACGCCGTCTTCTCGCGCTCCGACTCGGTCCGCATCGCTGCGGGCGTCGGATAGCCCGGTCCCTCTACCTCGTGGTGTTCGTGTCCGTGCTTCTCGGCCGTGCTGCTGGGTTCGTCAGTGCTCATGCGAGGCAGTAACACTCACATGACGGCCATAAATAATAATTGAGTTGTCGAGCGACAACTCGTGTCGGTTGCTCGACCTTAGGGAAACCTTATGCGCTGGCCGACGTACTCCCGGAGTGTGTTCGTGGTGTCCCACGACGACCGGGAGGGTGCCTGATGCGTGAGTTCACGTTCGATATCGTGTACGAGACGGGTTCCGATCCGGTGATGGACGTGTTCATCGAGCATCCGACACTCGTCGCCAAGGCGTTACACGGCTGTGTAACCAAGGACCGCTTCTGGCGCATCGAGCGCCTGATCGGTCCGACGGCGGCGCTCGACGCGGTCGAACGACTCCGCCTCGACGAGACGGTACGGACGGCGTCAGTGACCGAGGCGGACTGTTCGGCCATGCGGTACCACGACGTGCTGGACCGCTCGGACGACGAGCGGGTGATCTACACCCACGTCGAGGACGTCGAGGACGGTGAATCCGTTCAGACACTCGCCGGTCGGTATCTCCCCCACGGATCGCTCTACTGCACCTCGCGTCGGGAGAACCGTCACAGCTGGCGTATCTTCATGAAGTCCGATGAGAATGTGGGCCTGTTGCACGACGCTCTCGACGCGAATCTGCGGGCGGGACTTGCCTTTCGTATGGGTCACCTCCGCAACGCCGAGGGGTGGGGACACAACTCCTTAGGATCGGTGGTGCTCCCCCCTGACCAGCGGACAGCGATGCGCGCAGCCCTCGATCACGGCTACTACCGGACGCCGCGAGAGGTCACGTTGGACGACCTGGCCGAGGAGCTCGACGTGCCACGGTCGACGCTCTCCTATCGGTTGCGTCGGGCGGAAGAACGGCTCGTGTCGGGGTACCTCGGCGAGACCGGCTAGCTACTCGTTTAGCCAGGTCTCGATGATCCAATCGTAATCCTGGAGTTCGTCCTCGGAAAAAAGAGGTCGATCTCCCGTTCGTTTGCGCCCTCGCTCTCGTGGCCGGAGCCGTGGATGACGTTCCAACCGAGGTCGAGACCGAAGTCGCCGCGGATGGTGCCGGGGTCGGACTCGGCGGGGTCCGTCTCGTCCATCATCGCCTGGACCTGCCGGGTGGCGTCCTGGCCCTCCCAGACCATCGCCATGACCGGACCGGAGGTGATGAACTCGACGAGATCGTCGCTCGGGACGGTGCCGAAGCACCAACGTCTCTCGGTCGCTGTCGTAGTCCTTCAGCTCGAGCGGTTTACCATTGCTCCGGTGGCATGGAGGTGGTGATCTCCGCTGGACCGAACAGGCGAAAATACCGATTGACACTATCTTCTGAATAAGTAATTCTATTTTGCGTTAATCACAGGTTTCCTATAATGATAGACTTCTTCATGAAAACTGTTCATAACCGGTTGTCTGACGCACGTCATTAGAAGAACATCTGGTTTTATATGTTGGTTCATGGCAACGGTGATTGTGCAGACTACTCAATCACTCAGTCTGAAGATTGTAGAGAAAATCGCCAAACGTGAAGGAGTTCAACCGGAAGAACTCAAACCACCAATTCACTCTGCAATTGATACGGACGCACTTGATTCGCTCTATCAATCGAGTGACTCTGACAGGGGTCCGTCCAAAGTTGAATTCCGATACAAAGGCTATACAGTGATAGTCGATAGGGCAGGTGATGTGGATGTCGAGAAACACGTAGCGGCCTTGGAACCTGATAAAACCGTAGCGTGATTCTCTCTGCGTCTTAGGACTGAATTTTGATATATTACTAGTCCGTATCAACGACTACCTCAGTGGCAACCTCGAAAGTCATTGCTCGCGTCGATAGCGTCTCGGCAATCCCCGACGCTGCTCGAGCGTTGAAGTCGTCGCGCTCGAGAACGAAGTGATTCCGGGAACCGAGCGAATCAAAGTTGGAATCGAGTCCGTGCTCTGAAGTGGTCTTGACGTGGGAATTCTCATCGTTCATATCCAAAAAGCAATATTATTCACTGGTATTCTTTTCAGCGCAGCCAGTGAACCACCTCGGGATCAAACCCCGAGAAACGTTTGAATCGGTGGTGTGTAGGCCGACCAGAGAGAGCTTTCCCGATGAGTCACAATAGGCCTTGGTTCTGCATTCTGGCGAAGAGACTCTATGTCCAGTTTGCCGCTCATATGCAAATTCTCGAGTGCCGACAGCGCAGCATCAATCGGTACATCGATCTCATACTCGGAGTGAAGTGCCTCGGGGACAAGCCCCGAGGAACTCGCCCTGTTCAGTCTGTAGATTAGTGATTGGATAGATGGGGGATCCGATCGGACAGTAGAGTGAGAGAGTACATTTTGTCTGTTCTTGGGTGAGATGGAGGTAGCAATGAGATCCACAGGGAGAATGAAAGAGTACATGTTATCGCTTAAGGATTCAGCGCAAACGGTAATTTGACCAGAAATCTGCCTGTGATCGATTCGTTCGAGCCGCAACCAACACGGGAATAAATTCAGCACGGAAACTCACCAAAACTGAAATAAACCCACGATATTAAATAACCTCAACACGATTGTATAACTTAGTGAGTCAACGCTAGCGAGCTTAGATATTGCTGTGTACGTTGCAGCAATAATTGGCTGGCTTGTGGCTGGCTACATCATATATCGTACAATTGGATATGTTCGTGACGTACCTTTATCCGACGGACAGAGCGAACAAAAATCCATGTCCCGATTAAAAAATAAAACCAATTATGACTGTCCAAACCAGTTATTCCTCTGCCGGGGATCAGTTCAACTCTATCGCCGAGGTCCTCGCGAAAGCCAACGAACCGAAGACAGGCGATGAACTGGCGGAGATCGCGGCCGAATCGGATGCCGAGCGTGTTGCGGCCAAACGCGCCCTCGCTGGTATGCACCTCGAAACGCTGCGGGAGAATCCGGTTGTTCCGTATGACGAGGATGAGGTAACGCGCGTTATCCAGAACGCTGTCCGAGAACCGATCTATGATCGGATAAAAGACTGGACAGTTGCTGACCTCCGCGAGTTTCTCGTCGATAGTGCAACAGGCGAGAACGAGATCGCGGCGATTCGGCCTGGTCTGACGAGCGAGATGATTGCCGCAGTGACGAAGCTCATGTCAAATATGGATCTCGTGCTCGTCACCTCAAAGATGGAGGTCACGGCCCGCTGCAATACGACTGTCGGTGAGTCGGGTACACTCTCGTTTCGACTGCAACCGAATGATCCCACAGACGATGTCGACAATATTGTTGACGCGACCCGAGAAGGGCTGGCCTACGGCGTCGGCGATGCGGTGATCGGCGTCAACCCGGTCACCGATACCGTAGAGACGACAACGCGAATCCTCGAGGCGACCCACGACTTCATCAAGGAATGGGGTATTCCGACGCAAAACTGCTGTCTTTCTCACATTACCACACAGATGGACGCTATCCGCGAGGGTGCGCCCGCTGACTTGGTGTTCCAGAGCTTGGCTGGCACCGAAGTTGGCAATGACGAGTTCGGAATTGACGTCGCTCTGCTCGACGAGGCTCACGACCTCGCGCAGCGTCGCTGTCGATCGTCGGGACCGAACGTGATGTACTTCGAGACGGGCCAGGGCGCAGAACTCTCTAGTGACGCCCACCAAGGAATTGACCAGCTTACACTTGAGGCGCGCTGTTACGGCCTCGCGAAGCGGTACGACCCGTTCCTTGTCAACACCGTCGTCGGCTTCATCGGTCCGGAGTACCTCTACGACGGCCAGCAGGTCATCCGTGCGGGCCTAGAGGACGTGTTCATGGGTCAACTCCACGGCATCTCGATGGGAATTGACGCTTGCTACACCAATCACATCCAGGCGGATCAGAACGACATCGAGAATCTCTCGGTCCTGCTTGCTGCCGCGGGGACGAACTACTTCATTACGGTGCCGATGGGAGACGACGTGATGTTGAACTACCAGTCGAACAGCTACCACGACGCCGCCACGCTATGGGAGATCTTCGGCCTCGAGCCGACGCCCGCGTTCCGGGAGTGGCTTGAGGAGATGTCGCTCTGGGAGAACGGCCAGTTGACCGACCGAGCGGGTGACTCGACCATCTTCACGTGATCATGTCATTCAAAAACAATTCTCCCCGCGAGACCGACCTGATCGAGGACTGCACCGACGAAGAGATCCTCCGCCACATTGTCGATCGAACCCCCACGCGGGTGGGGGTCGGCCGCGCTGGCCCGCGCCCGCGAACCGACTCCCTGCTTGAGTTCAGGGCGGATCACGGCGTTGCGCGCGACGCCGTCCTCTCGCACGTCGACAGCGATGTGATCCAAGAACTTGACCTAGTACATCTGGAGACGCGAGTCGTAGACAAAGACCAGTACCTAGCCCGCCCCGACCTCGGCCGAGAACTCGCCGCCAACAGTATCGATATCTTACATGATCAGTGCGAACACGAACCTGAGGTCCAAGTCGTCGTTGCCGACGGGCTCTCCTCGACGGCCGTCGAGATGAACGCCCCGGAGCTGTTGCCGGTTCTGCGCGACGGCCTTTCCGATCGCGACATCGAGGTGGGAACCCCAGTGTTCGTCGAATATGGCCGCGTCAACGTGATGGACGCGATCAGCGAGGAACTCGATGCCGACTGCTGTATCATTCTTATTGGAGAGCGCCCCGGACTCAAGAGCGCCGAGAGCCTGAGCGCGTACCTCGCCTACGGGTCGGAACGCGGCATGCCGACTGCGAAAAAGTCCGTCATCTCGAACATTCACGACGGTGGCCTGCCGCCGATTGAGGCCGGCGCCGAACTCGTTGACCTGATCGCTGAGATGCTCGAAAAGGAAGCCAGTGGGATCGACCTCCGCGAGGACGATCGTGAATTCAAACCGGACTAGGTGCACAATCCGTGAGTAACCATTCGAAGACACTGACGAGCATCGGTGTGGACGTTGGGACGACCACGACCCATGCGGTCGTTAGCCACCTACGCGTCGAGACGCTGCCGGGCAGTGGTACTTCGCCGACCATTACCGACCGCGAGATCGTCCACCGGGGAACGGTCCGCGAGACGCCGCTAGTCGATCCTGAGACGATCGACGTCGATCGGGTGGCTGCGATCATAGACAGCGAACTTGCAGCAGGGGGTGTCACGCCGGCAGAGATCGACACGGGGGCAGTGATCGTCACTGGCGAGACCGCCCGCCGTGAGAACGCCGAACCGCTGGTCCACCGACTTGCTGACAATACCGGCCAGTTCGTCGCGGCGACAGCTGGCGCATCGCTCGAAGCTGTCCTCGCCGGTCGGGGCTCGGGTGCAGAGGCTCGGGCCGCTGAACTCGGTGGATGCGTCGCCAATGTGGATATTGGGGGTGGGACGACGAACGTGGCTATTTTCGACGCTGCGGAATCAAACGACAACAATGTCACTGTTAGAGAGACCCGCTGTCTGGACATCGGCGGTCGTCTCGTCACGTTCGATGACGCAGACCGGGTTACTTCGATTTCTCCGCCCGCGCGGACAATTGTAGAAGCAGTCAACCTACCAATCACCGTTGGCAGTTCACCGGATAAGGCTGCTCTTAAGACGCTCGCAGTTACGATGGCCGATTTGATCGTTGACCTGTGTACGGGCCCGCCATTCGACGCTCTTACGCGTGTGCTCGCAATCGGTACCCTTCCTGACGAACCTCTCGATCTGAACAGCGTTGTTTTCAGCGGCGGCGTCGGTCGTCTTATCGCATCGCCACCGGCAGATCCGTTCGCGTACAACGACCTTGGTGGGATGCTCGCAGCCGCGATTGCAACTCACGACCGCGTCCGATCGTGGTCAGTCTTCGATCCCACGGAGGACATTCGCGCGACCGTTGCTGGCGCAGGGACAGAGACGATAAAGCTCAGCGGCCGCACCGTTTCGCTTGATCTGTCGCTGTTGCCTTTACGAAATGCACCCGTCGTTGCTGTTTCTGACCTTGTGGATTGTTCAGACGATCAACTTGAGCGCCGGTTTGAGGTCGCCCTCGAAACACTCACCGACCTCCATGACCCCGATGCGATCGACGGCATCGCGCTCTCGATTGACGAAGTCGGACCCCTGATGTATGAACGCCTCAAAATCGTTGTTGGAGCGCTCGCGGCCGCACTTCACTCGATCCCCTCGTCACTTCCTGTGGTTGTCGTCACACGCCAGAACTGTGCGAAGGCCCTCGGACAAATGCTTCGCCGAGAAATTGACCAGCCCCTGATTGTTATTGACGAGATCCCCTCGACAAACGGCGACTATTTAGACATAGGTAAACCGGTGGCCGATAATGGAAGTGTCCCGGTAGTAGTAAAAACTCTGGTATTTGGCCAGTGAATTATAACTAAGTATTAGACCGGAAAGTGGGGCTAATCGATTCAACGAACACAGAGTCAGAGTCTTCTGCCGGACCAGACCCGTCGCTTCTGTCCGTGAAAGCACAGTGCCTTCGATTAGGCGGTTATACTACTCATCAACGGCACTGAGAGCCGGCTCATCGAACTCGAGTCAGGTACGCAAAAATACGCGGAACGAAATCAGGGTGTGGTTTCGACAGCGACCTTAGAGGATGCTCAGGAGGTTCTCGATGTCGAGTTCCTGTCTGAATTCGCTTTCGGCTTCGGTGTCAGCATCCTGATCCTGTTCGGACTCTTGGGCGTTTTCTAGGTCGAGATCAGCGTCCATGCCCTGGAATCCGACATTCGTCTGGTCTGCGTCGTTGCCAGCGTCGGCGTTACCGTCGAGTGTCGCCGCGATGTTGCCGCCCTGGTAGAGCTTGTTCTGCTGGGTCTGTTCCTGCTCCTGGTCGACCTCAGCGTCGTTGCTAGCGTCCTGGTCGTTCTCCTGATCCTGTTCCGTCGTCGCTTCCGCCTCTTGCTCGTCGAGGTCAGCGTCGTTCTCGATGTGAGTGTCTGCAGCTGCTGTTCCGGCGAATCCTATGAACGTGAGGCTCCCGATCAATGCGACCGTCAGTGCAAGTGTGAGTGCGCGTTTCATGCCTTATTGTTATACCGCGTGTCAGGCACACCCCACCCCGGTGATGAATATGAACCCCGGGGACGGTTTCAATCAAAATCGCGAATTAGACGGTTTAAGGCAGACAAAACGACGTTATTGCGGATGAGAATATCGTCTGTCCGCGTTCGATACGGGATATCTAAACAACGGTGAGAGTTCAACGCGCGTGAGAGGTACCCCGCTGCAGTCGCTGGAATTTGCACCTCGAGTCCGCTCAGTGGTCATCGAAAGGCGATCATTCAGGTGGAGTCTAGTCTGAAACAGTCGGGACGCAGACACAGTACCTGCAGCCAATTATGAGAAAACCCGTATTCGACGGGTACTGTTAAGCGGATCACTGCCGAAATGAGCATATAGAACTGCAATGGCTGGCATCACAGATCCACGACCACCACTCCCGGAGTGGATTCGCGAGTGCTACGACTTACTGTGCTCCCATGCAGATCCACCTGATAATGGAAAAGCCGCTGTTCAGGTGATCGAGTACGATGATGCCACCGACGTGCTGCTCTCTGATTCAGAGTTAGCACTCGAGCAACGGGACGTCGAGTACGCGCTTACGCGACTCCTCGAGCGAGGCTACTTCTACGAAGTCGAGGACGAACTTCGGGTCACATCTCCAGAAGAGCAGTGTTAGCTACCCGTCAAAGAGCTGTCTTGCACGTCGGTGACCTCCTCCCCGATGTGAACGGCGAGGCTTCCCACGGCACCGCACCGCTGGGTTGGGATATTTGCTGGTTCGTAACCCGGTCGGCATGACTAGGCTACTGGCGGGACCACACCGCCGTTACTCCTATCCTCGGCATGAGGACTCGGAGTTATCTTGTTGACCGAGACACCACAGCGGTTCGAGAGGGTGTCTCGAACGTTCTGGTTCTCGGAGTCCCGATATTGTGCATTTGAGTGGCGGTGTGACCGCCCCGGTATACGTCATGCTACAGTGCGAAGTTACTTAAATATCCGTATTGCTGCCGAACGTTGATTGTGTCAGCGTTGTCGGATTCACGCCCGCCGTAAACGGCGGGATTCTCTCCTCGAAGAAAGATAATTGCTCACGATGAATCACTGGTTCGGCTGAACCGTCGACTGACAAGTCCCGCGACGCCGTCGAAGTAGCCGGTTCCCCATAGGGCGACGAGCAGCGCGCCGACCGCGTTGTACAGGAGGTCGAAGACGATGTCGCTCGTTCCGTACTGGGCTAGCACCGGTTCACCGCCAACGACGCTTGCCACGCCGGCGGAGGCGAATTCCATAATCTCCCAGAGGACGCCGAACGCGAGGACAAAGATGAGGATGAACACGAAGCGGAATTCGCCGGGAACTGTGACTGACTCGGCGGACTGATCGAGTGCATCAACGATGGCGTATCCGACGCCGGCAACGAGTGTCGCCGAGACGGTGTGCGTCACCGAATCGTACCAGCCGAACATCTCGTAGGGGCCGAGTGCGCCGGCCGCGTGGAGAAACGCAGCCAATGCGATCCAGAGTGCAAGACCGGCACCCATCTCGTGAGTGAACTCGCGGCGTACGAGGGCGGGCAGGAATGTAAGGGCCAGCGGGATGGCAGCGTTCACAACCAGTCCGAGATTGACCGTGACAAGTGCATAGCCGACGATGATCAGTAACAGGCCCTGGATCAGTCGGACGGCGTGCCAGCACCGGCGCTCAGAGAGGCCCAGCACGGTGTTGACATCGCTGTCAGTCGTCATGACGGATCACCCGACTGGCTACGATGACCGACGCTGGCGGTATCATGCCGGTAAAAGTAGACCACGAAGAGGACAGCCGCGAGTCCGCCGAACGCGGTGGCATAGATGAGGTCCCACATTAGTTCTCCCTTTGTCGTGAGAAATGATGTTGCAAAAGCGATATCGGAGACCCATTGAGCGATCACCCAGAGACCGGCAACGGCCATCGTCGCGAGAACGACGAATGCGACGGCAAATCGTGCGGACATTTCGATCGTTGTGAAGGCGTCGAGCTCAACGGTGACGAGTAGCGCGGTCGCGGCGACGGTGAGGAAGCCAGCGATTGGGAGAGTTCCGTACAGTCGAACCCAGATTGGGATGGCGGCCACTGCCAGTACTTCCCACGGAGGCATCACCAATGCGTCCCGTCGAACGATCGGTGGGACAAACGCGAGGGCCACGATCGCCAATGCGAGGGTTGCCCAGAGAAACGAGCCCTGCCAAACGGTCGCGATGGAAGCGACGATGATCGAACATACGATCAGCCAGGCGAGTGCCGCGTTTACCCGTTCGTTCTCAATAAGTGATTGTAGAACTGGCATATTCTACTCCTCACAGCAATGCGTCGGTATATTTCCCGACCTGATGGCGACCGTCTCAGTCGGCCAACCAGCGATCGTTATCGGTCCTAAGTCATGCTCACAGGTCCCCATACATATTGCTTAGATAGATGGACGGAAACCGACGCGGCTTTCACACTAAGATAGCAGTTCCCATGGTCTATATACTTGGGTCAACTATCCCGTCCTTAGAGCACCAAAGGCGCTCAGGGCGGGGTAGTTGACATCAGCGCACTATGCCGATCTCGAGCCACTGCACTCTCCTCGAGTCGGTTCGACATCTCACCTCCCGATTACCGAACGTGGCCAAAAGCGATGACTACGTTCTGCTAGAGCCCCACCCCGTACTCTTCGAACACGGACGCAAATCCCTCGTCGATGACCTGCTGGACAAGCTCCGCGAACGAACTTCGATTCCCTGGATCCTCAACGAGCGACCGAAACGTGTTTTCGAAGTGGTGCCCATGAGAAGGCCGATCACGACTCGAGGTCTCGTGGGCTGCTTCATGCAACATCACGAGATACAGGTCGTGCATCCAGACGGCACGCTGGCGACTCGTTACAGCTGAGTCGGTGATCACGATGTACGTCCTGCCATCGGTCCAGGCATCGGCACTCGCCTCGCCGTAGTACACATCTCGCTCAATTTCAAGCTCTTTTGCTAACACTCGAGCGAAGCGAAGATACCGCTGCTGGTCAGCGTTCAACTGCGATTCATCCTCGATGCGATGATAGCCCGTCCACACACCTTCTGACTCTGCTTGCTCGCCAACATCGAACGCTTCCGGCACCGCTATCGATGTGTCCTCGTCTGTGGCGAGATCGCGGAGCCGCTGCGTCGCTGAATCACTTGTATCGAGGACGACGTAGCCACGCTCGACGAGTTTGTCCGCACCTTTCTGGGCACCATCGATCCACCCAATCCTCGGGGCTGCCTGGATCTCCTCGAGACTGATGCGGGATTCGGTTGCTAACTGGAACAGCTTGCGATTGGCCCACTGCTCGTCTGATGCATCACTGCTGTCGGATGCCATCGCCTCGATCATTACTTCCCGACTCTCGGCAGTCAGCCGATCGTCCGAGACATCCGCATACAGGTCGTCACGAGCCTGCTCGAGTGCGTTGTCGATCCGCTGCCAGCGGTCACAGCCGGACTGGATGTCGTTACGCGCAAAGTTCAGCGTCAAGTTCCCTTTCGAGACGACGATCCCGCCGAGTCCGTACTCGCGCTTTGTCGTCACGTACAGTCCGTTGCTGTATATGTCGAGCCCGTCGTGGGGTGTGTACTCGAGTGCGAGGATTGCATCCTCAGTTTCGCGAGTAAGCGACGGGTGTGGTGAGTCGGCCACCGCCTCGAGTGGATCGCCCTTATCGACTGACTCGCCATTGATCATGACCGAGACGCCCGTTCGGGATTGGACGTATGCGAAGCGTTTGCGAAGATCGCGAACGTAGCGCCGCCAGCGGTAACTGTCCGGATCTGGCACTTCGTCTTCGTAGTGATCGATCTCGACGAGCATCCCTTCGAGATGATGCTCAGCGTCCACGAACTGGCCATCGCGACCGCTGATATCTGCCCACGGTCCGGAATCGCGTCGATTGCGATAGTCAAAACACAGTGCGGTGTCGTGACTCCAGATTCGAACCGCGCCCTTCGCGATGATCGCACCCTTGCCGATGCCCCACTCTCCGATTGTCTCGTCGTCAGAGCGCTGCTTGCTTCCCGCACCAAGCACCGACAGGTTGCGTCGGCCCTCGGCCGACTCGAGATCGACACCAGCGCCATCATCGAGGATGAGCGATCGTTCAGGTGAGATGCTGACCAGAACCCGAGTTGATCCAGGACTGTCGATTCCATTTTGGACCGCTTCACGGATCGCGTCTGTGAGATCCGCCATCTGATCTTCAATGAGATACGTTGCAACTTGCTCGTCAGCCGTCATCGTCACGGTTTCGTCAGTCGATGGTTGACGGGTCTGCCTCGATTCAGTCGTTTCGTTCGTGGCGAACTCTGCTAACGTCGGATGTTCTGTCATGGTGTCCACCCCTGTGGCACCACAAAAAACCGAGCAAGCGGTCACCGGTCAAATCTTGACCGATGTCTGCCAGTGAAGACTGTATCTCTCGCTTTGTCAAGAAGGGTTTGACGCCGTATTGAGGTGTGACAGATCACCAGTTTCGTACGCTCGCCGCCAAAGTTTCAGTACCGCTCGGGTGACTAGCCGTGGTTCTTCGACCTGGAGGCAGGATTGTTCTGCCGTATCAGCGAGTGCGTTCGGTGGCTGGTGAAAGTGCTTCTCTGGAGAGTGGGGGGTCGGATGGTTGTCGAATCTCCAGTTCACACCGTGTTTGTCAACGTAGTGGAACCGGTACGCTCCGGACGTGTACCACGTAACGTCCAGGCGACACCACTCCGCGTCACCGGTTCCATCAGTGAACTGAATCTGCACTTCGTGAGGATTGAGGACGCTATCGAACTGCACTGCTTCGACGAGGGGTTCGTCCTGACTGAACAAATCTCGGATGAGCCGCATCGTCGTAACGTCGGGTGATCCGAGATCGGCTGACTGCTCTTCTGGTGAAATACCGGCTGAGTCGTCGCTGGGCATATATTACGCCGAGAGATTTTCAGACTCACCGGCTAACGCTCCTCGAGACGAGTTGAACTGACTTGCATCACTACCGCGTTCGCTATCCGGATCGAAGTCGTACAGCGAAAGTGCCGCCTGAGCGACTTTCAGATTCTCTTTTAATCCTCGCCATCTCGAGATCGCCGCCCATCCTTCGCCGTTATCGGCTTCGAGTTCGAGTGCGAGATCGTCCGGGTCCGTTGCACCGTACTTTTCCTGGTAGGTGCTGATCCTCTCTTTCATGTCGCGAATTCCCTCGATGAGCTCTTCTTTGGTCAGCTCTGAGTGCAATTCCTGGATCCGACTCATCGCGACGGTCTCGCGAGAACGCTTGTATCTCGTCCCCTGACCCGTGTCATCGATTTCGGCTAGACTGGAATCAGCGAGTGTTTTCAGGTGCTTTCGTGCGCTTGGTTCGCTCACGTGAGCTCGCTCGGCAATCGCGCCTGCATATTGAAACGATGTCGTCGTGAGCAGGACTTCCTTGACTCGGTCGAAAGGGGTTGTCTCGGCTACCCACTCCTCCGTAACAGCCTCGTTGACATTCCCATCCCAGTGCTCGTATCCAGTCATTGGTTCATCCTCTCTACGATACTGCCACAAATATAGTTTTCCACTAGCTACCTATATTTTTGTGACATTGCGATCTGGGCGAGGTATTGACATCCTCTCGCGCCTGAAGACGTCCCCAGAACGCGTAGCGTTTTGGTGTGCGAACGAGACCAATGGTCTCGTTAACGCGGGAATCCCGAGCGTTGGGATATTAGGGTTTGCAGTCCACCACTTGTTCCCTCGGTGAGAATCCGTGGGGCAAGTCATGAAGGTAGACTCCGGGCTGCGCCAACCAGCCGGTACTCCTATCCCCGTCCAAACTGGACGCAGACTCCGGAGACGCACCAGTAAACGTGCGTATAAATGGTGGGGCGTTGAACGGCAAGAGTCACCAGCCTATTGCCGATGACTGATTACCGGAAGTCCACATCAAAGCCCTACCTCAAGGACCGAGGCGCGTAGCGCCAAGGGAGTAGGGTAGGGTAGTTTACTTGACTGTATACCGTTCCTATCCTGAGAAAGTACTGCGATACGCGCTGCATATCTTTAGCTTGACGGGGTGTCCTCGGGATATGGCTCAGCCTATGGACGGGAATTCGGTGGTCGTTCCGGCTATTAATTCCGCGAGTTCCGTCTGCTGCCTTCGGTCTCTGGGTAAGCGTGGCATCACCACCATAGCCGTCTCAGAGAAGGGGTCGCCACCAGCGTACTGGTCACGGTACGTTGACGAGACGGTCCACGTTCCGTCGTTCACTGATGACGTGGTGGCATACAAAGATGGGCTTCTGTCACTCGCTCGACGTGACGACGTACAGGCTATCGTCACCCTACGTGAGATCGACGTCTACGTCCTCTCCAAGTACCGCGACGAGTTCGCCGAGCACATCACACCGACGTGGCCGTCGATGGAAACACTGCAGACTGCCCAGGATCGGGTTCGGCTCGTTGAGGCCGCGGCGGACGCTGGGGTTAGAGTCCCTAAAACCAGGCTTCTCAGCGAAGTCGAGAACTGGGACCAAAAACAGATCGTGAAAGGTCGGTACGCTATCCTCGCAAGCGAGTACGTCGATTCCTATTCCGAACAGGAGTACGGCTTCGCCGGGACCACTATGTATCTCGAATCCGGTAGCGAACCTGACCGCGAGCGCGTCCAGGCTGAGATGGGCCATGACCCCATCGTGCAGGAGTACGTCCCGGGCGAAGAGTATGCTGTCTGGGCACTCTACGACCACGGCGATCAAGTTGCGACTTGTCTGAAGGGTCAAGTCCGCGCATATCAGTACGAGGGCGGGACGAGTGTCTGCCGAGAGACAGTCGAGATGCCTGAGCTCCGTGAAGCGGGCCAGATACTTCTTGATCAGCTTGACTGGCACGGCCCCGCTGCCGTTCAATTCATGCGCGACGACGAGTCTGGCGAATTCGTACTTCTCGAAATAAATCCTCGGTTCTGGGTGTCGCTATCATGTGCTGTCCGGGCTGGCCTTGATTTCCCGTACTACCTCTGGAGGATGGCTACTGGTGAGCCCATTCTGATCGACGAAGAGTACGAGGTGGGGGTTATGACCCACCTTTTGCGGGGCGAGCTGGTCCATCTCCACAGCGTCCTGCGGGGAACGAATCCGTACATCAATCCGCCCGCGTTCCGAACGCGAGCGTGGGAGGTGGCCAAGTCGTGTTACGATCAGCCGAATTTCGATTACCTGACGCTCGACGACCCTGGGCCGTTCGTCCGCGATATATTGAACCTTGCGGACGGCGTCACAGACCTATTTGATGCGACGTCGGACAGCGAGTCGAACGTATCGGGTGAGGTGGAACGCGAGGAGTCGGCGGATCAACCCTCGAGATGACACGACAATCGACCACGTCGTCGTCAACCTCGAAGATGATCGTTGTTTCTCTCATCTTGACGGTCCACTCGACTGGTTTACCAAATAGATTTTACAATAGCAGTTCGACGATTTGATATCCTCCACACGACTGAAGTCGTGGGCATTCTCCTCGATGTTCTGTAAAACCGCAAGATGGGCATCAAGAACCGCTCGATCGACCTCAGAGAGCGTGAGTTCCGCGCGGAACTCACGCCCGGTTGGGCCGAATAGTTCGCGGCTGTATTGGTTACCAGTTCTCTTGAGAACTGCTCGGACACGGTTTTTCTCCCGAGTTCGATCTTCGACGAGTGCCTTGCATGCGCGAACGAGGTCACGTCGTTCGCGCACGTCCTTGGGCGGCACATAGCTTTCAGCGACGAGGTTTGCACGCAGAAGATGTGCAAGCACCTTCGAATCGACGCGATCGGTTTTGACCTTCGCGTCGGCGATTACACGTGTTTTGCTCGGGTTGGCGAGCGTAACGTCCATGTGCTCGTCAAGCGTTTCGTAGTCTCCTTCAATCCCAGCGCACTCGTTCACCGACTAGGGGCTTAAACAGGATACTCATAAAGCCAGAGCCGCCTTTCCGTACATTTTCGTCCAGTCGATTCGGTCACCGCTGTTCACTCGCCAATGAGTCCTCGTCACCAGCTGCAAGCAGTGACCACCAAAAAGTATTTGCTCCACTACCGTAAATATATTTTTAGATATGGCTAATCCTCAGTCCTATCGTATCCAAACTGCGAGTGAGAAGCCATGAACGAACTGCTGGAAGTGTTCTTCGCGTCGCTCCGGGACGGCTACGTGCAGGTTAGTACGTTCGTCGCAGTGACAGTGCTGGCGTTCGGTCTCATTCAGTACAGGACCGATGGCGCGTTGCTCGCGACGATCGAAGACAACGAGCGGCTCCAAGTGCTGTTCGGCGGACTCCTCGGATTAACTCCTGGCTGTGGCGGTGCGATCGTTGTCATGCCGCTGTACGTCCGCGGGACGGTCAGCTTCGGAACCGTCGTCGCGACACTGGGTGCGACCGCCGGTGACTCGGCATTCGTCATTCTTGCGCTCGCCCCTGAGGCCGCGCTCTACGCCTACGCCATCGCTTTCGCTGCCTCCGTGGCCACGGGCTATCTCGTCGATTCTGTTGGTCTGGGAGTCACCCGCGTCGATAACGCCGTCTCACGACTCTCGCCCACCGCGACGCCTGACGGTGGCACTGTTATCAATAGCGGCATCGGGCCAAATCCTTCCCACGACTACGGCTGTCCGGCCCCCACCCATGCCCACGAATCAGGGCCGGACCGCCGCTCTCGAGTCCTCACGCCACTTTCTCATCTCGCACACGTCGCGTGGTGGGGGACCGCCGTCGTCGGTCTCATCCTCGGCTCGCTCTACCTACTGCGCGGCGGTCCCGAGGTTGCCCTCACGTTCGGGGTCGGCTTCGATGGTCTCTTCACGGTGATCGGCGTCGTCGGCGCGGTACTATCGCTGTATCTCTACGCCGTCGGGCGCCACTATGTCGGTGAGGGTCAGATCGCCCGCGCCCGTGACTCGTTTTCGTCGGTCTACGACACGCTCACCCATGCGGCGATGGAGACGAGTTTCGTCACTGTATGGGTGCTTGTGGCGTTCCTGATATACGAGTATGCTGTCCTCCTGACAGGGTTGAACGTCGCCTCCGTCGCAGCGGCTGCTGGCGTTCTCGCACCGATCGGCGGCGCAGCCGTCGGGTTAATCCCCGGCTGCGGTCCGCAGATTCTGCTGGCGAGCGTCTACGCTGAGGGTGGGCTCCCCTTCTCGGCGCTGACCGCCAACGCGATTGCCCAGGATGGCGACGCCTTATTCCCGTTACTGGCCGTCGACGCTAAGGCCGCCATCGTCGCCACGATCTACAACTTCCTGCCGGCTGTCGTTGTCGGCATCGCGCTCCACCTGCTATGGGGGCCAGTCTTCGGGATGGCTGAATTCGGGTTCGGTGTACTCTGATCGGCGTTGGGCGGGACTTCTTGATCCGTGCTCTCTTGGTGAGCGATACCACCAACTAACCTAGCGAAATTTTGCTCGTGTCTCAAACTGCTCCGTTAAATAGGGTGACGACGTGGCGATCACAGTGACTCACAGAGTTATGCAGTTCGGCGTGTTCACGCTGATGGCGGCGCTGTTCGGAGAAGTCGGCATCCAGGCCATCGGGGCGTATTTCACCCTCGCGGCGACGCTCACGCTCGCCATCGGTTCCAGATCGGGCTGGTCTACCTCCTGATCATCATTCGAGGCACGGTCGGCGTGTCGCCCGTCGCCCTCCTGCGTGGTATCAAGGAGGCACTCATCACGGCGCTCAGTATTCGGTCGTCCACCGCGACGTCACGATGTCGAACGCCGACGAGAACCTGGGGATCAAAGAGCGCGTGTACGGCTTCTCGCTCCCGCTGGGGGCGACGATCAACATGGACGGGACGGCGATGTACCTCGGCATCGTCGCCATCTTCGCGGCGAACATCGCCGGCGCCTCGCTCTCGCTATTCGAACAGTTCACGGTCTTGTTGACTGCGCTCCTCATGAGCATCGGAACTGCGGGCGTTCCCAGCGCGAGTCTGGTCATGATGGCCGGGGTGTTGACCCAGGTCGGGCTGCCACTCGAGGTGATCGGGATGATCGCGGGTATCGATCCGCTGCTTGATCGCCTTCACGATGAACAATATCGCCGGCGATCTGGCAGTGACCACCGTCGTCGCGAAGTGGAACGATGCGCTCGACCTCACGTCCGGCGTGTGGGCCGACGCACCTGCCGAACTCGGTGAGGGAGCCGCCAGCGCGACGAACGACGACTGAACAAATCCTGGCGGAGAAATTTTTCGACGAACACGGCCGAAACGGACCGATCGTCGATGCGGCGGCTCGAGCGCCTATCGGAAACGGCGTGTTGTACGGGGCGGGCACGGCATCGCTCGAGGCGTACCGCCAAGACGAATTGACTGTGACATCGTGAATCACCTCGGGGTCAAGCCCCGAGGCTTCCTGCTTCGATGACGCGCTTTGCAGACACCGTAGTGGTGTCCGTAGGGAGCGCAGTCTCCACAGGCGTGGATTCGGGCCATCCCAGCCCTAGTTCAGAAAAGCCGCGTTGAAGGACGTTCACCGCCGCATTCGCATCACGGTCACACTCAAATCCACAACTCGGGCAGGAGTGTTCCCGCACCCAGATGGGTTTCGCTGTCTCCGCACCACACTTTGCACATTCCTTCGTCGTCCCCTCAGATTCGACCTGCACGACGTGCGTGCCGTACAACTCTGCCTTGTATTCGAGCAAGTTGATGAACTGTCGCCACGCTGCATCCTGCTTGTTGCGAGCGTTCCCGTCGCCCTGAAGCATTCCAGCTACGTCGAGGTCTTCAACGAACACGGCGTCGTACTCTTTGACGAGCCACGTCGTGAGTTTGTGCTGGTAGTCAAGCACCTTCCGACGAAGGTGTCGCTTGACCGTGGCTACTTCCTTTCGCTGCTTCTCGTAGTTGTTCGAGCTTTTTTCCTTCCGTGAGAGTGTGCGTTGCTCTCGGCGGAGTCGTTCGTACAAGCCAAAGAAGAACTGAAAGCCATCGACTTCTTCGAATCCGGCGCACCCGGTCTCGACCGGTACGATCGACCGATCACAACGAGAACGATAGGGACAATCGTTGAGAAACCGTTCCTCCTGTACAACGAATCAATCGTCAACAAAACGGTGAAGCCTCGGGGCTTGCCCCCGAGGTACTTCAGAATATAAATCGGTCGATCAAATGTACAGAGAGGGGAAATGAATCGGTATTCTCGTCTCCGTGACGGGGAATAAAACCTCTGTACTGAATTGAATCCGGATCTTTCAGAAATCGTTAGAATACGATTCGTTCGACTGCTCGACGGAGAGGACCGGAGCTTCCCCACTTCGACTCAACTTGGATCGCCGTACAATCGACGCTGTCGATAATCCTATCTGCCGGTCGTCCAAACAGATTCCCTCGTATTCGTCCCCCATCCGTACCAATAACAAGTATATCGGAGGTGTTAGTCATCGATACGAAATCCCGTTCAGGATCGTCAGTTTCGATAATCGAACGGTTCACAGGGACCGAACACAGCGACTCTAGTTCTGCGAGATACTCGTCTATTGTTTCGTGCTGAGTTTCAGTCGCAGCACTATCGAGCGGATACAGCAAGTCGATACTACTCTCAGCCTCTCTCGCTAACGCGTTTGCAACAGTGATTTTTTGCGGATCAAACGGTCCGCGGTCGGTAATGACTGTGACGGTGTTGATTTGGTCCAAGTCGCGGTCCTCGATCAGTAAGACATCGCATGGTGCCTTGCGCGTGATCCACTCGACAGTCGTCCCGAATATCGGCGCGTACAGTGGATCATCACTTCGTTCGAGCAAGAGGAAATCCGCACTCTCGTGTTCGGCAAAGTTAGCGATCGCTCGCTTCGTGTCGTGACTGACGATTTCGCCGTAATGGACCGATACATCGAACTCTTCGGTCAGGGGCTCTGTCCGCTCCTCGAACTCGATGTCCGCCGGCGACTGTGTCTCTGACGCCTGCCGAAGCGGTACTTGGTCGGGCACTTCATCGAACTGAACAACGGTGACGCTGCCGTCGTTCTCGCGGGCGATATCAGCAGCGATCCGCAGGAACGTACGCTCTTGTCGCTCGCTCGTTCCCTCGGTAAGAGCAACGAGTACCTCGTATCCGTCTACCTCAAAGGTTGACTTCGTCCGCTCGACAGCTTTGCGACCGACGGTCCGCCGTACAACGTCTGTGGCAGCGCCCTCGCGCTGGACCCGGTCTCGCGCGTAGTACGCATACCACAGTATCGACCCTGCTGTGATAACGACCGCGCCAACAAGCGGGATTGTTCCCATATACCCAATGAGAAGGAACCCACCGGCGATCCCGAGGATCTGCGTCCATGGATAGAGCGGTGACTCGAAACTGGGGTCGTAGTCTCCAACGTTACCCTCACGGAAGGCGATAACTGCGCCATTGACCAGTGCAAAGACGATAATCTGGAACGCACTCGCCAGTTTCGCGATCTGGAGGATCGGAACGAATGCGATGAGCAGTAACATCACAGCACCGGTGAGCGTAATTGCCCGTGCAGGCGTTCCCCATTTTTCGTGAATCTCTGTCAGAGACGGCGGTGCAAGCTTGTCTCGAGCCATCGCAAACGGATACCGAGACGACGATAGGATACCTGCATTGGCTGTACTGATCAATGCGAGGACTGCAGCGACGATGACGGCAATCACGCCTGGCCAGGCAAGTGTCGCTTCGGCTGCGTGAATCATCGGCACTGCAGAGTCACTTAACAGATCGGGCGGGGTCACACCTACCATCACCACAACAATGAGTACGTAGAGAAGCGTCGTGAACGAAAGCGACCCGAGGATCCCGAGTGGAATGTTTCGATCCGGGTTTTCCACCTCCTCAGCCACGCTCGCTATCTTGGTCACGCCCGCGTATGAGACGAACACAAGACCAGTAGCAGCGAGGAGACCGTCAGATCCCTTACTGAAGAAGTCGGTATAATAGGTGCCGGTCGTTGATGGGAGCCCACCGACGACAAACCAGACCATCGCCGCGAGCATTACCGTGACGATGGCAATCTGCAAGCGTCCAGTCTGTTTTGCACCGACGAGATTTACGAGAACGAGAACGGCTGCCAGCGCGAGTGCGACCGGTTTCACCGGCAGGTCAAATAGGTAGAGCAGATAGGGGACACCTCCGACCAGTGCTAACGCGCCCTTGAACGACAGTGAAAACCATGTTCCGACACCTGCGATCGTTCCGAGCAACGGACCCATGCCGCGTTCGATGTAGATGTACGTCCCACCTGCCTCCGGCATCGCTGTCGCCATCTCCGCCTTGCTTAGCGCAGCTGGCAAAACGAGCACCCCCGCGAGCAGGTATGCGAGAATAACAGCCGGTCCCGCCGTCTTTAGAGCTAGGCCGGGAAGTATGAAGATTCCACTTCCAATCATCGCGCCGATACTAATAGCGACTACCGCAAACAGTCCGAGGTCACGTTCGAGTTCTTTTGGCATAGTTTAAATCATTAATTCGGCCACTACTTCAGCCAATATCGAAGTTATACAGACGGTGTCAACGTTGATTGCTTCTCAAACAGTCTACGTTGTATGGGTCACTACGGAATGACCTACGGCTAGTTCCATATGAGAAATATAGCCGGATCAGCATAAACGCGGTGTTTTCATTGGAGTATCCGAAAAATACACCCCTTGATTTTGCTTCACTGTCCTGTGAACCGCCACGGGCACGGTGGCCCGTGGCTTCCCGTGGATTAATCGGACACACCCGCGACACCATCGGCGTGGTGACCTCTGGCGGTGTCGTGGGTCACGGTCGGCTGGTTCACACAACCCGATGCCTGCCGTCGCAGCTTCCGCACGTTGGGAAGCGTCTTGAGAGCAGGCACATTCCTCTCTAGTTTCGCCAATCCCTTCTTGGCGATGTTGATAGCCGCGTTCCGGTCAGCGTGGTCTTGCCGCCCACAATCTACGCACTTGAATCGCTTCTTGTTCCGGTTTGCACGAGTTGTCTGCTCACACTCGGTGAGTGAACACGCCTGACTCGTGTATTCCGGGTTGATTTCGTCGGACGGAACCCCTTGGAACGCGGCTTTGTACGTGATGAACTCTCGAAGTTTGCGGAACGGAAGTGAGTGGAGGCGACGGTTCATCCGGGTGCCATAATCAATCGAGTCCCGCATCTCTTTGAGATCTTCAAAGACGATGATGGGCTTCTCGAACTGAGACACCCACTCCACGACTTGTCGAGAGACTTTGTGGAGTTGGTCGTGGACGAACCGTTCTTCTTGTTGCTCGAACGCCCGGTCGAACGACGACTTCCCGTTGTTTTGTATCCGCTTTCGCATCGTGAAATACCGATGGCGTTCCTCCTTGATTTGAGGGAAGTCGATGACCACCGAATCAACGATGTCGTCCTCGTGGAGGGCAGCGAGCCCAACGCAGTCCTCGTTAATATCCACACCTACCACCATTCGTGAATCCTCTTTGTCTTGGACATCGGCCTCCGTGTGGGTGATGTTGATGTGGAGTTCGTAATTCCCGTTTCGCCTCATTGCTTCTGCCGTTCCGACACGCCACGCATCGGATTGGATGGCGTATCGGAGTTGTTCGAGGGCGTCGGGTGAACCGCAAAGAGTGCCTTTCACCGGGTTGTACGGCTTCGCGCTGATACGGTAACGGATACAGTCGTCTTCGAGGAACAGGTTGTACCCTTCCTCGTAGTTTGACCGGAGCGGGTACGCGCTATCTTTGGTGTGGCTGGGTTGGTTGTAGTCGTCGGACTCGTAATAGTTTTCCATCGCTTCGAGCGACTTCTGTACGACGAGTTGGGCGGTGTTGTTCACGAGGTTGGCGTCAGACTCCACGTCTTTCCGAATCTCATCCCAGTCATCACCGTTCTTTGCTCGGCGGATGGTTTCGTTGTACACGCAGCGGGCTTCGAGGAAGGCGTCGTCCAGAAGTTGCTGACCGGACTCGTCTGGTTGGAGTTGGAAGACGAGTGTTTTGGTCAGCGACTTCTGCATATTCTAATCGTGGTACTGCGGTCTTGTAAAGGTATGGAAGAAGGGTGACAGGTTGGCCGAGTGTCGGGTACTCGCCCTCGTTTCTCTAGTATAGAGGATGTCAAAGATGGTGAAGAATATTCAGATACTTATCAATATTGATGATTTTGTCGGCTAACCGTAACGGTAGACACTATGATCGGTATTACATATCTTCGACGTCGATCACTCGCTGCAGTTGGTATTCGTCACGAGCGAGTCCCTGCTCTTCGAGCGCATGAACGATCTCGAGCAGAAGCGACTCGTCATTCATCGGCCATCACCTCGTCGGCGACGTCGATGATCTCTTGGGCGGTTGAACTGATTCGCTCGAGGCGATCGAGGATCGTTTCTGGTTCGTCCCCCTCCCATGCAGCGAGGTAAAACGCCGACCCACTCGTGTCCAGCTCGAAATACCGACCGACGATGTAGGCAACGGCCTCGGCCTCGAGTTCACGTTTCGACCGTTCGTCTTCGGTATCGATGCCACCGTGCAACAGTGCGTGCGCGTACTCGTGAACGAGTGTGACGGCGAGATCAGCCCCGTTTTCACGATCACGGACTTCTACAAGGGGCTGCTTCTCTAGGCGATACTGACAGACGCCCTTGGCGCTGCCGTGTGACCATTCTCGAGGAGACACGACCTCGACAGCTACCTCGAGTGCGAACGCCGCCTCGAGGAGTGCTGGGACCAATTCGCTGGCGTTGCCGTTCGCCTCGATCTCGAGTTCTGGAAGTGGTTCGCCTTCTGTTTGCGAGATATCGAAGACTGGTGCTGGTCGAAAGCCGACGAGTCCCTTGTTCCATTCGTCAGGCTCAGTGTCGTTATACTCACAGTCGCTGCGTTCGTGGTACGATGGCGAATTTCCGCATTCAGGGCACCGTTTCGCGATGATCGGTGCCCAGATCCAGATTGCTGTCTCTCCCTCACTCACGTGCCGATCGAACTCGTTCTGCCACGTTCGGTAGCCAGCAACGCGCGTTGCGTGGGGACACTGGAGTTTGATCAATAGCGTGTTTCGGTGCGAGTAGTCATGGAAGCGGCTCTGGACGTCTAACCACTCTTTGAATTGCTCGCTCGAGACGGCGGTATCGACCTCGTCAACGAGATCCTGGATCCATGCTTCGATCGTACGATGCATCTCATCGTGCCGGGTGTCCGAATCGTCGAACGTTTCCCGGGAGCTGCTGCTCGTAGCCATGTTTGATCACTGCTTCTCGAGTCGAATCGAATTGAACTCGAGAAGACCTCCACCCCTCGGGGGTCGGAAAAAACACGCCAGACTCGAGCAACTGGAGAGTTTTAGCAGTCGCGGGGATCTCTACAGGTGGAACAGGTCGGGTGTATTGAGGCTAACCCCCATGACGGTTCACTTGGTGACAGAGGCAGATGAGTCCAGTCTAGCCGGACGCCTATTTTCCCACTCAACAGTTGAGACTTCATCTGGAAGAGCTGCAAGCCTGTGCGCGACGACATCAAGCGGATGTGAGTCGATAAATTACGCTGATTGATAAGTAGCGGCCATTGAGCTATTGTTGACTTGCAAATGAACTGGTCCAAGGTCGTCGCATATCGTCCTGATGCCAGCCGACGAGTAGGTCTTGTTCCGGCTCAATCCAGTCATCGCTCTGCAATCGCTGGAGTTCATCGTTGGCTATTACGCGTGAGACATCCGCCCGGTCTGCGATTTTCTGCACCGACGTAGGCTTCTCCAATAATCTCACGACGTGCCGGATACGCTCACGTCCACTCATGTTCTCCTTCCATGATTTTGGATTTGATTCGGCCGTCGTACTACCATTGCACTGTGCGGCTCAAATAATCAAACAGTAGCGATAGCAGTATGATTCCTGAACTGTGTTTTAAGTAACAACGCCGTCAAGTACCAGCGAGGATCGCGTGTCGATGCTACGCGGGCTGTGGAACTACCTTCAGTCGAAGATCCCTCAGATGGGGATCAAACCACTGACGGCTCAGTATGGTTTGGCCTCGTAGCTGTACGGGATCTCATCCGGGGCACGAATGATATGCTCCGGGGGTGTCATCTGCCGAATCTCATAACAGTCCCACTCATCAAGTGGCCACCCGATGGAGGTGATCTGACCTTGATTGTTCCCCGAAACCGATCGATCATTGATCGAGGTGTAGATACTGACTCCCTCGATGATTAGCGAGCCCTCGAGTGGGTCGAACTCATTGAGGTGGTCGTTGACGCGGATATCGACCGGCAGCCCGAACCGACGGATATCAAGCGTTCCACTGACCGTGTCTCCGATTCCTTCGGGTTGTGAGATTCCGTTGTATTGGACGCTAACAAGTATTTGGGCAATCTCCGGTGGGCCGTTAATGATGATCCGCGAACAGTCCCACTGCGTGAACTCGACGCCGTTACGTGTGATTGTGCGTGGGCGGTCGTATTGGCTGGGATCGCGGTCTTGGTTAGCCGCTGTTCTAACTGTAGCGGTGCTACCTATGGTGCTGGTACCTATTGCTGCCAAGATGGCCCGCCGCGTAATTGCATCTTCTCTCATATGACACTCTCTCCCATGATTTGTGGTAAATAACTCTCCCCTGTGTTACTGTATAATCATGTTAGTCTGATAATCTCTGGTAGCTACGACAAGAAAATCACAGCACCAGCGCTATTCTATGCAAATGTAAGTGTCCAGTCACCAGTTGCTTGCACCGGCACCCAACCGATCCCTTCAGTTCTCACTACCGTTTCGCCGCTGAACGTCCCAGACTCGTAGAATAGAGAGGTTGCAAAGTCACCATTCTGCGGTAAGACCTCTATATCAAGCCAGCCGTCCCCATCATGGGAAACAGTTGCCGTCTCAGTCCCTTGAAACATGATTGGGCCAAGGATGGTGCTCTCAGTTCCCTCAAATTCAAGAGGTGGTTCTTGTGCTTCATTTTCAGCCGCCTCCGGCTGTATGATCGCTAATTGCCACTCCATATTGCTTGACTCGGTGTCCAGATCGAAGGAAGTCGGTACGATTTCAAAGACGTATGGTCCTTCGACTGCCATCATGCCACCGACTCCTGGTGATGCGTTGTCTGTCATCACGAGGACGTCTTCATAGCCTTGCTCGCCCTGTGGAACGGCGTTCACAGTTATCGAACCGTTGCCACCATATTCGATTGTGCCAATAGCGGGTCCGTCAGCCAGCTCGATCTCGGTGGTGACCGTCTGACCTGTGCCGTCAAATTCGAAGTCTGGTTCAATCTCGTCGTCTTTGTCGGTATTATCCTGCGCTGTAGTGGCACCGCCAGTGGTGGACCAGCCCATTGCCCCGAATAGGAGTGCTGTGCTTGTCCTGAGTATCGTCCGTCTGTTACACACTACCATGGATTCGTGGTATACTCCCGCAACCTACGAAATAAATCTGGGGTGAAGATAGTGGAATGACTGAGTCATCATCAGTAATTCAGCATATGTTTCAACAACAGTTTGGATCGTCATCGCTATCAGTGTCGGTGAGTAGCCACATCCGAGCGTTACCGATCTTCTGGCTCGAGATCCGGCCGTCATCCTCAAGCAACCGAAGATGCTGATATCCTAGTTTATAGGAACGTCAACGCGATCGACGACATCTTGTGTCCCTGTCTGTTCACCTTCGTTTTCAAGTGCATTGATGAACTCTTCGTGCGGATACGTCCATTGATACTGGGCACTTTCGTCGTCGCCCCTTCATTTCAATAATATTATTTCTGTCGCCGTTGGTTACTAAATCATCTGCTTGCTGCTCCGAGGAGTGTGGGGCCAACTTGTTGGCTTATCTCCGTACTTCGGTCTCTTTTCGGTTACGTTGGAGTAGAAGTCGTGGCAAGAGATTGCGGACGAGACTGGTGTGAGTCGGCCAACGGCACGGGCAGCCTATGAGCACTGAGAGCGGTACTCAGAATAGAAGAGGTCATAACGACGTAAGACCTGTTTTTCATATTCTGAGTCCAATAGATGGGGTTTATTATATTATGAGTAGCATATTCCCTACCCCTATTAGTGTCAATAGAAACCATACAACATGGTAATATGGGGTGGAGATGATTAATTTATGACAAATAAGACATTGGCCAGCGAAGAATGGTGGGAAGATTATCAAAGTGTTGTTAATTCAGATCCGGAAATGGAGTTGCATGGCCGGAATGCATTTGATGAAAATTTCTTACTCGGTATAGGCGAAGAACACTTTCTTATCGATGTCCATGACGGAGAGGTGCAAGACGTACGAACGCCAGGGTTGGATGATGCATGGTCGTTTGGCGTCGTCGGTCGACGAGAAGCGTGGGAAGAATTCGTTAGCGAGGTGCCGTCACCACACCACAACGAGGTGTTTGCTTCCTTCTATCGAACCGCAGTGAAGGGAGAAGAGGGGTATTTTGACCTCATTGGTAATCACAAAAAGATTTTCCAAAATTTCAGATCGTTCCAGCGGGCGCTTGACCTGATGCGGACGACTCATAACGGCGGCGAACCTCGTACTGAGGGCACCACTCGTCCTTCGGAA
Organism: Natronorubrum aibiense; assembly: GCF_009392895.1. Lineage (GTDB taxonomy): Archaea > Halobacteriota > Halobacteria > Halobacteriales > Natrialbaceae > Natronorubrum > Natronorubrum aibiense. The sequence goes on from NZ_CP045489.1 coordinate 164,141, forward strand.
ATGACGGACGAACCCATCATAGGCCAGTACGTCACCGTCGATCTTGACGGTGTCGACCATCGCATCTACTATGAGGCAGCCGGACCGGAGGACGGCATTCCCTTGCTCTGTCAGCATACTGCCGGCTGTAACAATCAGCAGTGGCGTCACGTGCTGAACGATTCGGACATAACGGAGAACTTCCGCGTAATAGCCTACGACTTACCACGACACGGGAAGTCAGTCCCACCCTCGAGTGAATCGTGGTGGGCCGATCAGTACGACCTCACTGCCGAACAGTTTACGGACACTATCGTCTCCATCGCAGATGCGCTCGAACTTGAAGATCCGGTGTTCATTGGGTCGAGCATGGGTGGAACGATCACACTCGAACTCGCGGACTGGTATCCCGACCGGTTCTGTGCACTGATTGGTCTCGAAGCGGGCCTGTTCACGCCAGGGTTCTATATCCAGTGGCTTGACCACCCACACGTCAATACGAATGACGTGAATTCCCACGCAACGTGGGGGTTAATGGCTCCTCACGGGCCGGAGTGGGCACGGCGTGAAACCCTTTATCTGTACGAACAGGGAGCCAACGGCGTCCTCAAGGGAGACCTTCACTATTACTCCGTGGAACACGACTATAGTGAATCCGCTGACGATATCGACGCTACACAGGTACGGATGTACCTGATGAACGGTGAGTACGATTACTTGACCAATCCGGACGACGCCCGCGAGGCTGCCGCAGCCATCGGCGACGGAGCAACAGCTCACGAAATGAAGGCGACTGGCCATTTCCCGATGAGTGAGCGCCCAGAACTGTTCCGCGCCTACCTGAAGCCGGTCCTCGATGATATTCGGGGTGTCCGAGACGAACCCGTCCCCGAGGTTCTCACTCCTGAGGACTTCGACATTGAAGCGAATAAATAACGTCACAGCCATGAGCGACAATCAGTTCAATCCCGAGACTTACACCGGAATGCCGGAAGGAACAGCTGTCCCTGCACCGCAACTTATCAAGAACGCACGGATGCTGATCGTCGGCTATGAGGCCGATCCCGAGGTGCTCGAGTCGGCACTGCCGCCTGGACTTGAGCCGCACCCAAATAATCTGGTACAAATGAATATGTACCAGGTACCATCAGCGGAGCAGACAAGCCACCTCGATCCCTACACACTCACCTATCTGACCGTGGAGGTGGCAGACCATGACAGCTCAGCGATCAGTGCTGCAGAGGGTGAGATCCCTGTCCCCGGACGGTTCTGGGTAGGATATTGGAATGATTCCCCGCAAATGCAGACGTATACTCGTGAGGGTGGTGGAATTCCGAGTCAAGAAGGGACATGTGAATGGGAGGTGGATAACGGTAGTTTAGTCTCAACGCTCTCGGTTAATGGCGAGCCTGTTATTGAGGTTGAGGCAAGTGTTGGTGATGAACAAATAGACACACTCACAGGTCACCTACATTACTACACACACCGGCAGATACCAGAGCCCACAGGTCGTCAAGCACAGATCAGTGAACTCATCGAATTCCCCATCCCCTTTGTCAGCGAGCTTTACGAGGCCAAAGTTGATCATATAAATTTTGACTTCCCGGAGAAATCACAGTTCCAACAGTTCGCTCCAATCGAACCACTTTCGACGCCGTCAGTTCTCCATGGATCTGTTACGTTCACCTATCCCCAAGGACGTCGTATCCGAGATTATCTCACTGAAGAGGAATAGCATAGAATAGAAATAGTCGGATGTGTTAAAAATTATAAGCTTTCACGGGCGTTAGGGACCTCTTTGACAGCATCAACCTCAATGTCGATAGCCAACTCCTGTAATGCATCTCCAAGTGAAACCTCTTCGTTATCCTCCGGATCATCAGCCATGAAATCGTCGAAATCGTCTGTGGTGAGGGTCATAGGTCACGGATACAGGGATGTTCGCAAAAGCCTGCTGGTGATCCGAACCGAACACTCGTTACGCGAACTCAAGAGCAGCCTTGAGCGGTCCATAGGATTGCCATGAGGCTAGTCGAATACATCAGTATCATCTGGCAGTCCGTTCTTCCGAGGAGAGTCGGCGTGTTCGCTCACCTTTACAGTCCACTCAGGCGGCCCGTTGAGTGGATTTTGCACCGGCAGTTCGACGATATAGAGCTACTCTTTGCCACCGTAAATATAGCTAGAATAACATTAACGACGGAGCTGAGCAGAAATAGCGGTTGCTCGCGGTGCTCCATATTCGATGTCTCCAGCAGATTATCCAGTTGACCAGCACGGATGCTTCGATAACATCTCTTCTTTTTTTGGACGAATTGGAGTCGGCTTTGGGTTTGCCGTTGACGGCGCTCTCCCACCGGACGGAACACTCAAGCGATTCCCGTCAACAACCCCGCGCACGGTGGCGCGGGGCTTGTCAGTGTTCTCGGCCTCTAACTCGGTACTGAGTACGGGATAAAACCCCGATTCGGCTTCACCGTCCCTGACTTCAGGGCGAGTTGACTGTCGCCCGTCCGTCGCGAGTCGTTTAGCCCGCGACGGACAAACCGCCACCCAACGTTCTTCGCCGCATTATAATCCGCGTGCAGTATTTTCCCACACTTTCCACACTCAAAGTGAGCCTGTGACGGTCGATTCCCACGACTTGTGTGACCGCACTCCGAACACCGCTGACTCGTGTACGACGCATCCACAAACTCGATACGAATACCGAGTGCTTCCGCTTTGTACGTCACGAACGAGATGAGCTTTCGGTGCGCCCACTGGTGGAACTTTTTCGCGTTCGGCATCCGGTCACGAATGTACGCTAAGTCCTCGAACACGATGTGACTACACTCGTGTTCCACGGCCTCATCGATAATTTCGTTCGAGACGCGGTGCAGTTTGTCCCGCGAGTAGCGTTCTTCGCGGTTTTCTCGACCAACGATGGTTCGATGTGCTGACTGTGTTCCAGTCTGTTGGAGGTCGCCACGGACTTGCTCGAATTGGTCGTGGTCGTGAACCAGTTTCTTCCCTGACTCGAAGTGTGCAGTGCTGGTAACGGCGAGGTTTTCGATTCCGAGGTCTACTCCGAGAACTGTTCTGTCCTCGGCAGGAGACGCTTGTTCATCGAACGGGTTCGGTTTGCGGAACCCGAGGTGTAAGAAGTATTCACCGTCACGAGCAGTGAGCGTGCTTTCTGTGACGCTCCACTCGTCATCGCTCAGGAATTGGTACTGGTAGCCGTCTTCATCTTCTGGGAGAACGAGTTCACACCGGACTCGGCTCTCTACGGTTGTGAGTGAGACTGTGTTGTCGTCGAAGAGCGTCAGTGTGTTCGCATCGTATTTGATGGTTGGGCTGGTGAACTCTGGGCAAGAGACTTTTCGGCCTTTGTCTTTGAGTTCGTTGACGCCTGTGAGTGCGCTTGCGGCTTGGTGAGTGGCGAGTATCGCGTGTTGACTTCCGAGACGCGTTTCTTCGCGTACGTTGTCGTAGGCGAGTTGTTGGAGTCCGTATTTGGAGTCCTCGTTTTCTCTCCATCCGATTTGAGAGGCGAGGGTGGCTCCGTGTTGCCAGTCGCTAATCGTGGCTTCGAGCAAGTCGGATTGCTCGTCGCTCACACGAAGGCGAGTGATGGCTGTACGTCTCAGGTAGTCGTCCACTCTATCTTCAAAAAAGTAGAGAGGTTACTTACTGATTTTTATCTGGTCTGTTGTCGGCTTCCTCCCCGGGCACGGTGGCCCGGGGAATCCGCCTTGCTACCAGTTTGAATCGGTCGCTGGTTCGTTATCCACGCACGACATCGACGAGGCACTGGGCGAATCCAGATGACTGCTGGGTCGCGCTCTCGATAGCCGATTCCAGGTCGTTCCGGTCGATAATACCGATGAATTCAGCGGTCTGTTCACCGTTCGCGTAGACGAGTGTCGTCGGCGTCTTCCGGACGCCGTACTTTTCGGCCGTTTCCAGATCTTTCTGGATGTGGATCTGTCGCGAGTGCCGTCGCCGCCTAGCGCGTACGATTACGCCCTTCTTCGGGGAAAGCGTTCCCACGCGGAATCAGGGCCGTCTCGCAGTAGGCATCACCGCCCTGATAGTCGACGCCCGGTTGGATGAACGGATACGGCCCGTCTGCGGGCGTGTTCTGCGCCTGGCCGCCATCGTCTGCGGTCTCGACCAGTCCCATCACCTCGTAGTCGACAGGCGAGTGCTCTTCAAGGTACTCGACGATGACGTCGACCGGAATTGTCCCGTCGTCGACCTCGATGTCCTGAAACGGGAATCCGCAGTTGCCGAGGTCACGCTCTGGGTCGCCAGGACGGCGGAACGTCGCCACTGAGTAGGTCTCCTCCGGGTCAACAGGTTCATGGTCGATCCGCATCTCGACGAGACGACGGCCGCGCTTGGCGGTCGGGTCGACGGTCACCTCGACGTTCGAGGAGAAGTTGCGGACGCGGCCGTCCTCCTGGTCGTAGGGGTACGGCGTGAAGTTGTCTTCGAGAAATTCCTCCATGTGGTTCGTGAGTTGCTGGCCGTAGGCGACGCCGCGGGCGACGGGTGTGGCCATCGGGAAGAACGTGTATAGCTGGCCGAGCGTGATCTCGCCGGGCGGGATGGCGGTCCCGTACCGGAATCCGTGTGAGACGGCGAGGTCGGTGTCAAAGTGCGCCTGCAGTGCGTCGTTGAACAGCGTGTTCCAGGCGCTCTCGAGAAACGACTGCCGGTAGAGCGGCGTTCTCGTTTCCCCAACGATCGTATCGAGGGGACGGTCGAGCGTTCCGGCTCCTCGCTCGAATCCGGGGTCGTCCGCAAAGAACGGCTCGCGAACGGCCTCGACCGTCTCCTGTGCATCGGCGTCCGGTTCCGGCGTGTGCTCGCCGTCCTCGGTGAGACAGTAGAGGTGGTGTCGGAACTGCACGTCACCGTCGCGTACGCGGAGGTCGACACGGCCGAGTGCCTCGCCCATCCCCGACTCGACGACCACCGTCTCGGTCTCCTCGACGACGATAGGGTCGTAGGTGTACTCGTGGGTGTGCGCGCTGAACATCACGTCGACGCTCGGGCAGTCCTTGGCGGCCTGGACCATCCACGGGAGGCCGATCTCGGTGACGGCGACCACGACATCCGCGCCGTCTTCACGGGCGGCATGCGCTGATTCTTCGAGCAGCGCGGGGTGTTTGCCGAAGCGGTATTTTCCCTCGTAGAACGCGGGCGCCATCCGATCGACGTAGACGTTCGTCATCCCGACGATGCCGACCGAAACTCCCCCAACGTTGAGGAGTTCGTAGGCGTCGTACAGTCGGTCGTCGGTCTCCCAGTCGTAGAGATTGTTCGCGAGAACGGGGGCGTCGAGTTCGCCCATCAGTTCCACGAAGTTGCCGTCCTTGGCAGCCTCGTTCGAGTAATCCCAGTTTCCTGGGACGTAGACATCGGGGTCGATGTACTCGTTGATGGGATTGAGCATCGCCCGCCCGTCGGTGTAGGTCGTCACGGCAGAGCCATGAAACGTGTCACCACTCATTAGGGTGCAGACCTCGTAGTTCTCGCGGATCTCATCGAGTTTGGCCGCGAGCAGTGGAATCCCGCCACCGCGCTTGATGACGCGGTCGTTCTCTCCGAAGTCGAAGTTCGGCTTCGACGTTGGATTGTCATAGTAGACCTGGTAGCGCGGCGTTAGCTGCCCGTGGAGGTCGCTAACGTGTGTGAAGACCACGTCAGGGACGCCCGCGTCGTCGCTAGCAGCATCACCATTGAGGGACTTCCACACGCCGATGGACGTCTCGTTTCCGTTCATCGTGGGATGATTGCAGGTATGTCTTCCGACTGTTCAAGACTTGTGCCTGCTTTTCAAAAATCCGTACAAGGCTATCTACCAACACTGTATCGCAGAAGATCAGATTCAATGTCCGCGAAGCACTACTCCCAAGTTGGAAACAGAAGCCCGTAGCGTAATCTAGGCAGGATTTCGAAATGTGATCGGGGACATCCCCCTTCGTCCTCAAGGGCAATTGGCCTAAGATAGGATGCGATAGTATTGCCTGCAAAGATGCATATACTGAACCGATCCTGGAGGCGATACCGATGACAAGTAACTGGGTGATGACGGGGTTGTCTGCGGTCGTCATCCTCGGCGCGTCCGTCGTTCACGGGATCGCGGGGTTCGGCTTCGCGCAGGTATCGATGGGCCTGATGCCGCTGTTTCGGTCGCCCTCGAGTGCATCGATCATCTTCACGGCGACGGCGGTGGTGAGCAACGCCCGCGTCTGGTGGAGCGTCCGGGACGCGTTCGATTGGGAGAAGTGGATCATCCCCGTCAGCGGTCTCGTAGTCGGGATGCCGCTTGGTATCTACGTGTTCAGTCGGTTCGGCGAGGCACAGATGCGCGTCGCCATCGGGGCCGTCCTCGTGTTAGCGGTCATCATTGTCGGTGCGACCCAGCAACTCGATGTCGTCACGGACTGGATCGAAGCGCGAGACTACCGACCGGGAAAGATTATCGGCGCGACGGCTGGTCTCTTTGCGGGGATTTTCGGCGGTGCTGTTGCCGTTCCTGGCCCGCCGATGATCGTTTACGGAGCGTTCATGTCGGCCAGCGGCTTCTGGAGCGATGAAGAAATGAAAGCCACGTTCACCGCCTTCTTCGGGACGCTCATGTTGTATCGGCTGGGCAGTCTCACATATACTGGGTCGGTGACGACGCCGCTAATGATCGAGGCCGTCATCGCCATTCCGATGGTGTTCCTCGGTGCCTGGATCGGCGTATACATCTTCGACCACATCCCCGAGCGGATCTTCCAGTGGGTCGTGCTGGTACTGCTGACCGTGAACGCGTTCGTCCTCCTACTCACGGCGGTTCCGGAACTCTAATCGCGTTTGGCTGTCCTCTGTGGGAGGATTCCGATTCCTCCTCGCTACACTGGTTAAAGGCCCCATAGTAAGGACGGTGATACAGGAGTGTCGCTCGTCTCGAGTGCAAGCACCCACGACCACGGTTCCAAACAGTTCTGGATCTGCAGTAAAGATTGTTACTGCGCCTGATTCTGCTGCAAAACGACATCACCCGCCGGCCCGCGACCGTGATGCGGCGCATCGCGGGGCGACCGACGACCGCGCTCGAACTGATCGCCGACGCCAGAGCGATTCGTCGAATCTACACAAAAAGCAGGCCGAGTGCCTCGGGGCTTGACCCCGAGGCGGTTCACGAGTCCGATACCGATTCATGGGAATATACGTCTCGAGGAGAGTCGTGATCGATCCATAACGGGGCAGGCGTTTCGAACCGCGGCCGCACCTCATGTCCGTCTCGTTCTCACCCAGTCGTCAGATCAGTGCCGTCTGCGTCGGTGTTTGCTGCGTTGATGGCACCCGCATCCACCCGGGCCGGGTTTCCGGTCGGGGACTCCGCCTATCCCGGCCGTCATCCGTCTGATCGGGGTCGACAGTTACTCGGTTTTCGACGTCGTCGAGAGTCTCGTTCTCGAGCAACGTCTCTAACTGCCGCTCGAACTCCGCGTCGTCGAGTTCGCCGCTCGCATACCGCCGCTTGAGCGCCTCTAGCGCCTCCTCGTCCGACAACTCGCTCGAAGAGTCATCCAGAGAACGAGTGGGAGTGTTCGCGTCCCAGTTCGCGAAGAGCCACACGAGGCCGATCGCGATTGTGAACACGAGGGGGAGCCAGTACCACGGGACGGCCTACTCCGTAGCGACGACACCGCCGCCGAGCGCCAGGACGCCGACGATCAGGACATGGCCCATCGCCGTGGACAGAATTGCTATATTCACACAATATTCTTGAGAATCCACGATCAAAATACTTAGCTTATACTCGTCCCTGAGTAACGTTCTATATTGGTGAAATAACCCATAGTAATATTGCATTGTCTTGAATTGCAAATGAAACTCTTATGCCCGTGATCGGTCCAGACCCACGCATGCCAGCGATCGAGTTCCCGGAGCATCCCGCGAATCGCGGCCGAAACGGCGCGGAAGCCGTGACGCTCGGAATCGATCCGATCACGGGCGTTGCCAGTCAGATTTTCCGTCCGAAATACGACCGGCTATGATCGCTACATCGCTTTCGGTAGCAACAGAATTGTTCCCGCGAGGAATCGACCACTATCTGATCGGCGGGCTCTTCCTCGGTCTTGGGATCGCCGTCATCTATCTGGGGACGGGAATCCTCGCCGGAAACAGCACGTTCCTCGAGACGACGCTGTCGTACGTCTCCGACCTCCCGCGGTTCCAGCGCCAAAAGTACGTCGCGTCCCGCGACTGGCGGGTCGTCTTCGCGGTCAGTATCGTCGCCGGCGCGGCCGTCTACGAGTTCGCGTTCACCGCGGGGGCCTTCGTCACCGACGTGCAGTGGTGGCGGTTGCTCGGCGGCGGAATACTCGTCGGGATCGGCACGCGAATCGGGAAGGGCTGTACGTCGGGGCACGGCGTCTCCGGCATCGCGTCGCTCTCTCGAACGTCGATCGTGAACGTGACGCTGTTCGTCGGCGTCGCCGTCGTAACCGCGCTCGTCGTCTCCGCGCTGGGGGTGACTCCCTGATGCGTTCCGACGGCCGTGGGCCGTTATTCACTCTTCTCGTCGTCATTGGCGGGCTCTCGCACGGGTTCGGGTTAGCGTACAGTCGGATGGCCCGTCCCGAGATCGTGCTGGACTTCCTCCGCCTCGAGGACCTCGGACTGCTCTTCGTGATGGGCGGTGCGGCCCTCGTCACGGGCCTCGCGATCCAATTGGGAACGCGAGTCCTCGAGACGGCACCGCTGACGGGGACGCGCTACACCGGACGCGAGAAGGGATTCGACAGGAACGTCGTTGCTGGCGGCATTGTCTTCGGCGTCGGCTGGGGACTCTCGGGCGTCTGTCCCGGCGCCGGCTACGCGAGCCTGGGAATCGGCAATTATCGGATCCTCTGGGCCGTCGCGGGGATGTTCATCGGTGCGTACGCACAAGGGCTCTGGCGAGTTCACCGATACTCGGAAGCGGGTGAGCGGAGCGCTCCCGGAGATTGATCCCCATGCCCACGGTCCGTGTCACGGTCCCGCTGGCGAGACCGTCGTCTCCAGGAGTCTCGGCCGGCGTCTAAAAACGACACGAACGTCGGAGCGGCGGGATCGATCCCGTTGTCCCGCATCAGTTTGCGGTTCCCGACGAGCACCTCGTCGGCTCTCGGTTCGCTCCGCTCACCGCTCTCCCCTTTGGAGCCGCTGCGCGACTCCAACCCGTCGACGGTGGCCCGGACGCCGTGTCCGGGAACGTTCTCGAAGTCCTCGGGTTCACCGACGTCGATGCCGCGCTCTCGAGCCCCTTCGACGATCGCCCTGGCGAGCGGGTGTTCGCTGGCGCTCTCGGCCGACGCGGCGAGTCGGAGCACGTCGTCCTCGGAGAGGCGGTCGACAGCGGCGGGAGCGTCGCTGTCGGCCGCTGCCACGCCGCCGTCGGCAGCCGCCTCGCCGCCGTCGGGGAGCGGGTCGCCCGACTCGTCGACGGCGACGACGTCGGTCAGTTCCATCTCGCCCTCGGTGAGCGTCCCGGTCTTGTCGAAGACGACCGTATCGACGTCTTTCGCGCGTTCGAGGATGTCGCCACCCTTGAACAGGACGCCGTTCTGTGCACCGATCGCCGTCCCGACCATCGTCGCCGCGGGCGTCGCGAGCCCCAGCGCGCAGGGACAGGCGATCAGCACCGCCGAGGCGAACACGACGATCGCGAACTCGAAGACAGAGACGCTACCGCCGGCCGGCGCGGGTCCGCCGGCGACCTGGCCCCACAGCGGAAGCCAGTCGACGAACCCGGCCAGCGTCTCGGGGAAGAGGAACCAGACGGACCCCCAGAACAGGGCGTTGGCGATGACCGCAGGGACGAAGTACGCCGAGATCCGATCGGCGAGGTTCTGGATCTCCGGCTGGCGCGACTGGGCTTCCTTGACCGTCTGGACGATCTGCTGGAGCGCCGTGTCCGAACCGACCTTCGTCGCTTCCACGGTCAACGCACCGTTCTCGTTGATCGTCGAGCCGACGACCTCATCGCCCGCTTCCTTCTCGACGGGGACGGATTCGCCGGTGACCATCGACTCGTCGACCGCCGACTGGCCGTCCACGACGACCCCGTCGGTCGGGATCTTCTCGCCGGGCCGGACCTTCATCCGGTCGCCGACGTCGACGTCCTCGAGCGGGACTTCCCGTTCGGTCCCGTCCTCGTCGACGATCGTGGCCGTCTCGGCCTCCATCTCGAGGAGCTTTCGAAGGGCGTCGCCGGCCTGCCCTTTCGACCGGGCCTCAAGGTAGTTCCCGAGCGTGATGAACACGAGAATCAGCGCCGCAGTGTCGAAGTACGTCTGTCCGGCGACCAACCCGAGCAGGACGGCGAGGCTGTAGACGTACGCCGTCGACGAGCCCAGTGCGATGAGCACGTCCATGTTCGCCCGGCCGTTCTTTACGATCGCCTTGTAGGAGTTTTCGTAGAACGGTTTGCCGAGGACGAGCTGGACTGGCGTCGCGAGCAGGAAGCCGACCCACTCGAACTCGAGGCCGAAGACGGTGTCGGGGAAGACACTCCCCCCGAGCAGGAACCGATCGGTCAGGAAGAACAGGAACGGTGCCGACAGCACCGCCCCGAAGAGCGTCAGCCGGAGCTGTTTGTCGATCTCCTTCTGCCGAGCCGCGTCGCGTCGTTCTTGGTCCGACTCCGCGGCGCCGTCGTCGTCGCGGATCGGCGTGTAGCCCGCCTCCTCGACCGTGTCGTAGAGTTCCGACCGCGAGACGTCCGCAGGATTGAACTTGACCCGGGCCTCGTCGGTCGCATAGTTCGCCTCCGCGTCGATGACACCGGGCACCAGCTCGAGGGCCTCCTCGTTGGTGTCGGCGCAGTTCGCACACGTCATGTCGGAGATCCCGATCGACGCGGTGGCGGACTCGGCGTGGTAGCCGGCCTCGTCGATCGCGTTGTATATCTCCCGGAGTGATACTTCCCCCGGATCGTACTCGACGGAGCCCTCGTCAGTGGCAAAGTTGACGTTCGCCTCCGAGACCCCGTCGAGCGCCTCCAGGGCGTCGGTGATCGACTGCGAACAGTTCGCGCAGCTCATCCCCTGGATCTCAAGGCGAGTGGTTCGCTGACTCATTATCGTTTCATAGGGGTTCGTCCTTTACCACGGTTTTCAGTAGATATTCAAGGTGAGCCACCTCACCACCTTTGGAAAGATAAGTGGATTCGACGTCCGGTTCTGGGGCGATCGATATACCCCTTCGAACTTTAACCGGTTCGACGGCGAAGCGGAGGGCCGCCCACTCAGTTCCGGACGGTCGCGTAGAGACGCTGGAGATGCCGTCGGTGGTAGAGAATCGAAATCGAGACGAGGAACAGGACCGTCGCGATTTCGTACCCCCACCGTCCTGCTACCAGGACTACCGAGGAACTGCTGGCGCCGCCCGCGAGCAGTGGGGCGAACATTGGTCCGACACAGGCGGGACACGCGGCGAACCCGATGACACCCCCGATCGCCGACCGCGCGACCTCAAGGAGCGCGTCGTAGACGAGATAGGCCAGCGCGACCAACCCGAGCGTCTGGTACGGAACGAGCGTCAACGCGACCCAGTCACCGACGTACACCAGTACCGGGCTCCACCCCAGCGATCGACCCCACGTGACGCCGATCGCGTTCGAACCGATCAACTGCCCGATGGACGGGGAACTCGACTGGAGTAAGCCCGAGAGATAGAACAGCACCAGCAGATACGCCGCAGCGACGGCAGCAGCGAGAATCCGAACACGAGGCCGCGGTGAATCGGGCCGAGTGTGCCAGACGACCCAAACGGAGGCGGTACTCCAAATAAACGGGAGGAGAAAGTGGGTAATCCGTTGTCCCGCCTCACCGGTAGCGTACGCGAACGCGAGTCCGGCGATCACCTGAATCGCGAACAGCAGGTTTAACCGCGTGCTTGCCGCCACGAACCGCCCAAGAGAGTCGCTATCGACCGTGGATTTCGGCTCTGTTGCGCCCACGATTGCGTGTGAGACACATAACCGCAAAAAGAAACCGATCTGGACGCCACCCGCAAGGGGTCGTGCTGGTATTCCGGCCGACGAACTATACTCCCTCCTCGAGGCGGTCGTAACGGTCCTCGAATCGAATCTGACACGACGGACAGCAGAAGTGATACAGCTGGCCGTCGATGCTCGTCGACTCTCCTTCGTTGTCGACGGTGTTGCCGCATTCGGCGCAGGTGAGCGCGAACTCGGTCCCGTCGAGTGAGGGTCGCCATTCGACGTCATCGATCAACGTCACCGCGTAGTCGACGTCGTCGACACCCGTGAACAGTCCGTCGAGCCACCGACGGACGTTCCGGACCTGTGCGCGGGCATAAAACCAGATCTCGCCGTCCGCGGTCACGAACACGTGTTCGACCGCCTCAGCGTTTTTGATCCGATCCTGGAGGTCGTCGACGGCACCGATCGCACCCGACGCCCGGACGAACACTGGAACGCCGACCTGGAGTTGCGAGTGGTCGACATCAACGGTAAAGCGATTGATGACGCCCGCTTCCTGCAATCGTTCGACGCGGTCCGAGACAGCCGGCCCGGAGAGGCCGACCTGCTCGGCGATGTCGCTGAACGGTCGTCTGGCGTCCTCACCGAGCAATCGCAGGATCTCCATATCGGTCTCGTCGAGGTCTCGCATGGACGCCGTACGGTCCGAGTCGGGATATCTCTCTTGACTAGCTTTGGAATCGAAAGTACGATCAATGGATAGCTTCGAATACGAGGATCGGGTGCGAGGTGTAACTCCTTATTTCGAGTGACACCGATGATGCGGTCAATGTCGAGCGCTGAGAGTTCTACGTCTAGGTCGCTCAGACGAGTTCGTCCGTGAACACGAGTCCGACGCGCCGGTCAGAGACCACCCCTACGACACGGCGTTTCGCGCGTTTGACCGAACGCGAGAGACGGTCGCGTTGCTCGTCGGCACCGAACCAGACGGTCTGGACATCTACTCGGATAGCCTACTCCTGATTGATACACTTGAGCGCCACGCCGTAACCGACTTGCCTGACCTGGAGACGGCCACCCTCGTAAATCTCTACACGCTGCTGTCGGATGTCCAGCGTGACGCCAACGACCTTCGCCAGGAGGTCACTGACGTACTTCTCTTACGGCTTCATCACGACCGTCCTGTTGCCGGTCAGTACGGCTCCGTCCAGCGTACGAGTCGCTGTAACCGCTTGCTCAAAGATGACGAGGATGTCCTCTCGATGCTCGAGGCAGAAGGGATCGACCGCGAGCGCGTTATGAGCGTTGACCGGCAGAAAGTCGACGAAGCACTCGAAGACCGTATTGACGACCTCACGAGTTTCCGGACGGGGACGAAGGTACAGTACTGACTGCTAACGGTTTGTGTATTCCATTGTATTCCGGAACCGTTGGAGTGGTGCCTGAGACGGCTCACTCCACGGAAACTGTGTGCGGTTAGTTTTGCCGAGCCCGCTTGAAGAAAGCGATTGCAGCGCCGAGGAGCACGATATTCTGGAGGAATGAGGTGAGTTCTTCGTCACGCGAGTCTTCGTCGACGGCCCAGAAATCGTGCATCACTGGAGTCACGCCGATAAAGAACGTGGCGATACTGGCTGCAGACAACTTGGGCAGTTTCCAGAAGCCGATGCCAAGGCTACCACCGAGCAGGAGACCACTCGAGGCAGGGACGAGTTTGTCTGCGAGGGGGACTCCCTTGGCATCTGCATAGGCGATTCGTCCATCAAGATTCGTCAGATTGCGGAGTGCAAGTGCTGCAAGCCCACTCGCAAAGAGGAGGCGGCCGAGGACCGACGGTGGGTTCTGAGGTGAGTCGGAGTCAGACATCAACTAGAGTGGAGGGCGTTAGCGCGTTAACTGCCACGCTCTCTGAAGCTCCTGCCGGTATCTCGAGCAGAGCACACAGCGAATTGTGGTGGCTGTTCGAAGACGCTCAACACTATCGATGGGAAAGACCACCTCTGAAGGAGACGTGTCGAATTAGTCATCATCCTGTGCGCGGAGTTCAATGGCTCTCTCCTCGAGTTGACGGAGAATCGGGACACGTTGTTGGTGCTGATTTTCGTAGGCGACGCAGGCCCGCAACGTGTCCATATCGTTGATCGTTGCAATGCTGGCGTCGATGAGTCGCGGGGTCGGTGGCTCAAGGCGCTGCGCTGGTGAGAGATCGCTCGAGTCGTGGGAGTGCTCTGGAGTGTTACTCATTGAATGGTGCCTCTACTCCTGTTGAGGCACAACAAACTGTACCGATGCTATCGAGACCTGCCGTGAGTGAGAAGACGGTACTCTCTACAGACGGAGCAGGGCGAGTGCCTCGGGGCTTGACCCCGAGGGTGAAGCCCGTCGAAGGATATATCAAACCACGTGACGTAACAAGGGATAACGACCGTGACGGATATTGAAGACCTCAATATGAAGTGGTCGTCCGAATGGTTTGGAAATGCGACTCCTCTCAACATCCTGCCGCTATGGTGGGTGCGACGGGAGTTGTCGGGTCGTGGTGGAGCGACCGACTCCCATGGACACAGCGAGTGTTCGGGTGTTAATTCCAGCTGACCCCAATCGGGGAAGGTCGGGAGGAATTAAATTCGCCTGCGTCCGTTCGTCCGTTTCTGGACGGCACGGACAAAACGGTGAAGCCTCGGGGCTTGCCCCCGAGGTACTTCACAGTAAGTACAGGGGATTCACTTATTGGTGCAGGCAGCATATTGTTCATTATGCCTGAAGAAGTCCTATTCAAATCCGAGAGTGACGAGACCCGAGAAGAAATCGCATCGTATCTCCGCAGTGTCGCTGATAAGCTCGAACAAGGGGATACTGTCACACTCAAATCCGGTTCTGAGTCCGTGACAATGGAACCACCAGCGCGCCCGACGTTTGAGGTCAAAGCCGAACGCGAGGGGCCAACGGACGGGCCCGGTGAATTGAGCATCGAGTTCGAACTCGAATGGAACGAGAACGGCAATGAGGGGGACGGCGGGAGCGGCCAGTTAGAAATCGAGTGATCAATTAACATTTGTAGTGACCGTCTGTTTCACATAGGGCAGAGTTCAACAACAGCCCCCTCGTAGGTTTTTGTTAGTCGAAAAACGACTATATTTAAAACTGCCGGTAAATCACCGTTATTAATATAATCTCACAATAGTATCCGATATCAATTGATAGAGAATAGTGATAATGAAACTCCGACAACCAACCGACTTCTTGATTCTCGAGGCACTCGAGGAAACGGGCCGAAACGTTGCAGCGAACCTCGAGGCACACACAGGAAAGAGCCGGAAGAACATCAACACTCGACTGCCGATTCTTGCAGACTACGGTCTCGTACGCAAAATCGGCCCCAAAGAACGGTCTGGGTTATACGAAATTACACCAAAGGGGGAAATAGCACTCGCTCACAGAGACGAGTACGATGAGGTAGACGATTTCGAACAGCTGATCGAAGACGAGATGACGTCTACTGGCTGAAGTGTGCTTTCACCTTGAGACTGGAAGTAGAGAATTATTTTCTTTTAGCTGTAATTGAGGGCGCTAAGCCCCCTTCCTCAGCGAGCGAAGCGAGCAGGGAGGGGATACAGCGCCCGCACGTCTTGTTTTCGTGTGAATCGGCACCCCTACTACCGCTTCGGTCGAAGGTGGTAGTAAGATGCTCACCACGCTTCCGGCGTTGTTCAAACGCAACAAAAAGCGTGCATCGTCGGTTGTGGCCGAGTGTCGATTCGGTAGGAGTGGGACACTCCGAACCACCCGTGAAGGGAAGTCGCCTGCGGAGTCTGGAACCGCTGTGGGATCTGTTCCCGCAAGTTCTGACACAGAAACAGGAAACTCCGTCCTCAACAAGCGAGGGCCGGGTAGGCCCGAGCGCGGTAGGGCGGAGTAGTTCACAGCATTCCCTAATCGAGTCTGATATTCCAGATCCCAACCCCGTTCTGTGTGAGCACCTCACTCTCTCATAGGAATTAGCGTCGATCCTCATACGTCCCAGTGTGACAGATAAAGGATATATTGAAATTGACGTGAAAGACTTCGAGGATAGATTCAACAGAGCGGGGGGTTCGTTTGACTATCACTCGTTGGGTATGTCCGCCTCGTCGACCTCGCTTTTGCGGATTTGCTTTACGAGGTTGAGATGCATCAGGTGGAGATGCATTCCGATAGCGTACAGCAACAGCCCCATCCCAACAAAAATCAGGGGGAGGAGGATGGCATTGATTGCACTGCCCACCGATTCGAGATTCTGGGGTAACCGTCCAATTACGGCGATGAGAAAGGCCAAGACGATCACGCCAAGTCCAGTCCGGGAGAATCGAGAGAATTGCCCCAGCTTCTGGAGGCGCAGATTGATATCCTCTATTTGAGGGAGTTCACTGTCGTTACTCACACGAAGAGAAACGCGGTTGTCCTCAATATTCTCCCGGCCCGAGCTTGCAAGCCTATTGAATAGACCGGATTCCGAGAGGGACTCTCGTTTGTCCCGGCCATTGGCACTCGATGTGAGAGGGTGAGATTGCTGAATTCGCGCCCTCTATGCAGCAGAGGGGCTGTTAGTTGTCGTTGGTTTGGGGGAATACTCATTCTGGGTCACCACACTCCTGTAAAGGATGGTTCACCAAGGAACATCGAAGAAGATTGCCTGTTGCTGCATAGAGAGGATCAGTTCAGCACGGACGACCCCGTTCCTTTCGTGCTGGATCGGTGAGATAGCTGTTCCACATTCCTGCTGCCCGATTGGCCTGGTTGTGGTTGTCACTGAGCGCTTCTGGAGTCGTCTGAACCTGCCCGGGGGCTCTCCTCTCATCCCGTATGTACACGGCTCCACTCGGACTAGAGGTATCGTGGGACTTCACTTCGGTAGATCCGATACGCTCCACCGAATTCGTGTTCCAGAATCCGCTCCTCTCGACGGACGATCCGATGATAGGTGACCGCAACGAACGGGAGGGCGGCGACAGGCCACGCGGTATTATTGGTTTCGATGAACAGGTCGGGTCACTTCGTCCCGAGAGCGATGTTCACTAGGTTGTTCAACACGGCAGGATCGTGTCCGCTGGACCGCTCACGCAGCTTGTCGTCCAGTGACTTCTCGGCTGCGGCTTTCTGTTCCGCCGTCAGGTCGGCGACCATTTCCGCCCCGATTGGATTGCTGGCGGTTACCCACTTCCACATCTGCGAGCCGGACTCGAACTCCAACCGGTGGTTCGCCGTCTCCACACGGATATCCGCCAGTCCGGCGTCGGCCAGTTCCGCGCGCAGTGCCTCTGGATCGGACACCTGGAAGGGTAACGGCGGTGGGTCCCTCGGGAGGCCTGTGAAATCGGGGACGGCCGTTTTCACTGCGCCGATGAAGAACTCGAGAAACTCAACCTCCGTGGGTGGGCCCATCGTGATCAATAACACACGGCCACCGGGTCTGGTAACCCGCGTCATTTCGCTCAATCCCCGCGGCAGGTCGGGGAACAGCATGACGCCGAACTGTGATGCGGCGACGTCGAAAGTGTCGTCTTCGAGGTCGAGGGCCTGGCCGTCCATGACTCGGGTCTTCAGGTCTGTGAGCCCCTCCTCGCGGGCGCGTGCTTCGAGCCGTTCGACCATGGCGGGAGAGATGTCCGTTGCCAGCACCTGCGCCCGCGCGCGAGCCGCGGGAATACTCAACCCGCCACTGCCGGCTGCGACATCTAGCACCTGCATCCCCGGTCGGAGCCCGGCCCGCTGGAGAGCTCTCTCGGCCAGGGCCATGTTCGATGGGGTGACGTACTCGTCGTACCCCGTGGCGATCTCGGTCCACGCCGCCTGTATCGCTGCTTGCTCGGTCATGATACCTCAGATTCAGGTACGCCGGCCGGCTACGTCTAAATGTCCGCTGAAAGATTTCACCCCGTGAAGAGTGGCTTCGGTTCTGCGGCGGGACAGAACTGGCTTGGCACGGTGAATCGTCTCGAATGCCCAGTTCTCTCCGTGAGACCCGGCAAATCGCTGGTCGTCGAACGCATACCCATTATCTGCCAACACCTCCTACGGGAGAAGGTCCGACGGGACCAGCGTCTCGAACGCCTCCGGCCCGACCGGCTCGGCCTCATGGCGGACGCGCTCGAACGTGGAGATGGCCCACTCGCGCGCCTCGGGGGCGTCCGTATCGATCACGGCTGTCAGCGCCCCGGTCTCGGCGTCGTGACAGCAGATACCGGCGCGGTCGTCCACGATGCCGAGCCCACAGCGGTTTCCGTCGGGGAGGGCCTCGTGGACGTACACGGTGCAGTTCTCACGGGCGGCGGCCTCTATGACTCGTTCGGGATTCCACGCGACGGTTCCCTCGAGGGCGGTCGGCGAGTACACGTATTCGAGTTCCATGCCGTCGAGGACAGCCTGGCAGACCGTCTCGTTGTTAACCGATTTGTAGACGATACTGTCAAACCCGCGTAATCGACTGGTCCCTTCGATGAGCTGGGTGAGCCGTTCGACGGGTTCGTACGGGTACTTCGGACCGGGAGAGGAGACCACTGCATCGGCGAAGAGATCGGCGGAGAACCCCTCCATCTCCCGCGGGAGCCACTGCCAGACGTCGCGGAGCTTGCCTTCGACCTCCATCGAATCGCGGAGATCGAGGAATCGGTCTGCCACGAACTCGCCGAGTCGTGTCAGTTCGTAGGTCGGTCCATCCCGGATGATCCAGCGCCGATCTTCGAAGTCAGTGAGGATTCGACTCATAGTCGGTGAGGAGGCCCCCGTCGTGGCGCGAAGCTCCCTGCTTTCCCGGGCTCCCTCGGTCAGTTCCTCTATGACACCGACGCGGTGACTCGATCGGGCGAGAAATTCGATTTCTTCGATGGCGGTGTCCATGGTGTGAGTATGCGTATCATGGTATAATGGCTATCGATGATCGTGACGATTCTGACGATGAATTCGCGCTTTGTATTCATTAGTTCCAATCTCTCAACCATTCGAGAGAAATGAAATAAAATTATGAGTTGCGTTGCTAGTCCCTATCTGTTTTGCTAGCGTTCTGCGCCGCCGCTCTAGTCAGTGTTCGCTTGATCCTACCCAATGCGCCGGCACCCATCACCGGCGCAGAAACGCACCTGTCTCAAAGAGTAGAGTGATCCGGATCGGTAGTAGCATCAACAGCGATCGTCAGGTCGCTCGACTCGTTGATAGCTTCGAAAAGACCTCGAGTGCCTTGTTTCAACTCCCTTTGATTGAATCAGCTGGTAAGCAGATGGATTCTACCGCAGATCTGGTTCCACCGCTGGAATCCAGGATACTTCAATTGTTGATTCGATTGATGAACGACTACCAATCAGACCGGTAGAGAACGAACAACACTAGATAACGGCGAGAAGCCGAACAGACCAAACGATCAAGTCCATCCTCCCACTCAGTCCACCGCTGGATCATCGAGATCTTTTTCATGGACCCATACCGTCGAAATTCGGGTCCCCTCAACGCTCGTTACCTCAACGACGTGACCGTCGACCTCGACGCGGTCGCCAGGTTCTGGCGCGCGGTTGAGTTGCCCGAGCACCAGTCCACCGATCGTTTCGACCTCCTCGCTTTCGAAGTCCCCAGCCAGAGCATCGTTAACGCTCGACAATTGGACCCCTCCGTCAATATCGTACCCCTCATCGTCACGCTGGCGTATCGAGGGTTCGCGCTCATCGAGATCAAACCCGTCTCGAAGGTCTCCGACGAGGGCCTCAACGATGTCTTCAACCGTTACAATCCCCTCGAACGCTCCCCACTCGTCGATGACTGCGGCCATCTGCTGGCGATCCTCCTTGAACTGTATCAGGAGATCGCTAATTGCCATCGTCTCCGGGACGATGAGAATCTCACGGGCGATGTCACCGACCATCTCGGCATCCCCATTGTCCACCTCTACTCGCAGCACGTCCTTGACATCTACGAATCCGACCACTTGGTCACCGTCGTTGGCATCAAGAACCGGATAGCGCGTGTGTCCGGCCTCTAAGACGATCGAATGAAGTTCAGATAGTGTGGCATCCGCCGGAACGCTCACCACGTCCGGTCGTGGGACCATGACCTCCCGCACCACGGTGTCGTCAAGATCGAAGACGCGCTCGATCATCGTCACTTCTGCCACGTCAATGTCCCCGCCCTCGCCGGATCGTGTTAGTACCCGAAGGAGTTCCCGCTCACCGAGTGTCTCATCCGTTTCGGAAGCGGGTGGCACACCGAGCGACCGCGTGAACGCGTTGGCCGCCCCGTTGAAGACGACAATTCCCGGATAGAGTATGAAATAAAAGGCCTTCATGGGCGGGGCGAGGAACAGCGAGAGTCGCTCGGTCTTGGCAATTGCGATCGTCTTCGGCGCGAGTTCACCGAAGACGACGTGGAGAAACGTGATGATACTAAAGCCGATTGCGAACGCGATGAGATGGATGAGATTCGCCGGGAGAACCAATTCCAGTACGGGTTCGATGAGCGCCGCCACTGCGGGTTCGCCGACCC
This sequence comes from Natronorubrum aibiense, assembly GCF_009392895.1. Classification (GTDB taxonomy): domain Archaea; phylum Halobacteriota; class Halobacteria; order Halobacteriales; family Natrialbaceae; genus Natronorubrum; species Natronorubrum aibiense. The sequence goes on from NZ_CP045489.1 coordinate 184,602, forward strand.
ATCCCAACCCGAGAGATGCGATGGTGATACCGAGTTGCGTCGTGGCGAGGTAGTTGTCGAGATCCGTCATCACTTCTTGAAGCGACCCCGAGCCGGGCCGCCCCTCCTCGACGAGCTGGTCAACCGATGTCCCCCGAATCCGAACGAAGGCGAACTCTGCAGCGACAAAAAAGCCGTTGAGAACCACGAGAAACAGCGCTAAGACGATTTGTGCCGCCGAGAGCGCGACGTTTACCATCGGTGCTCCCGGAAAGTACTGCCGTTCGATTGGAGTGTGTTCATATCTATGCATCTCGCCCCATTCACTAAAATCTTATAAATGATTCGCGGGTGACCGACTGCTGTCAGTAGTGAACTGGTCCCGTGGATCTAGAGGCCATAGATTAAAAATCCCAGACGAGCACCAAGCGGAGCTGTAACGCCTCAGCGTTGTGATCCGCGGAGGAGCAGCGGCTCGATGGCAAGTGTCCGTTTCGCTACGGTGAGGATGCGAAGGACGTACGAGACAAACAGCATGAATGGAACGAGTGTCACCGCAAACGCACCGCCCACGACGAGAATGATGTGATCGAGACCGAGTGTGCTTCCTGGGAACGTCCCCGCATCGACGATTGCGACCATGATACCCGCAACGGCCAATGCCGGGACTGCAGCATAGAGAATCATCTGAGACAAGTCGATGAGTGCCCACTGGAAGTACAGCGTCTTGATGTGTTCGCGCGCCGGACCAAACATAGACAGCGCTGTTTTGAGGTCGTCAAGCAAGCCGCGTTCTTCCTCATTGAGGCTCTCTTCGTATTCGTTCGCGAGGCGTTCAACTTGGAAGATTTTCCAGCTATAATTGAAATTCAGTGCAGCGAATAACACATCGAACGAGCCGAACTGCGCACCCTCAAGTTGGTCACGTACCGTGTTAGCGTTCCCAATGACGCTCTCAGCGAATTCATTGACCTCTTCTCGGAGGTTCTCGTTATCATTCTTGTCAATAGACTCTCGAAGAGCCGTCGTCCGTTGTGCCGTGATTCCGATGATCTGCCGGAGGAATTCGGATGGATCGACAGGACTCGGAGCCCCGATCAGTTCTTCAGTAAAGTCCCGGAACTCCATCGAACTGGCCATCCGTTCGCGTTGATCGCCGAGCGGGCCGTTCTCCTGGGCGAGGACGAGCTGACCGATCGTGACGACGAGTGTTGTCCCAGTCACGATGACCGTGATCATCGTCGAGAACATCGTGTCGATCATGTCGCCGGACTCGATTTGCCGTGAAAACGGTGGATGGAGGACAGAGACGGCGACCACGAATGCGACGAACACGGCACTGGTCAGGACGGTGGAGACGAGAAGGCGGTTCGCGCGTAGCAGCACCCAGAGTTTTATCCGACTCTCTCCCGCGCGCTCACGCATCGTGTTGGCCGTACTGGTGTCGGTCTCGTCAGTCATACTGGCTCACTCGATCCGGCAGGTCGCTTGAAAACGAGGTACTTGGTGCCGCCTCCCTCATAGTCGATCGTCTCGATAAGCTCCCAGCCCTCTGCACCGAGTTGATTCAACTCTGCTTTCGGATCCTCTGCTTCTTTTTTGGTCTCATCGCGCGGCGGGCGAAGCGTCTCGTACTCCCAGCGGGTCGCTTCTGATTCGGACATCACGACTAGTAGGTACTGCAGCCCTCTATACCCCCTCTCCACCACCGACATGGAGGGAATATTTTGGCCTTGTTGAAACCCTCAATCGGTGATGGGCTTAAGCGGTCGTGCTGAATAGAGTGCGCGAATGTCGCACGAAGTCTGGCCTAATTGCGAAGGTAGTAACCGGTCAGTATAGGTGAAGAACGGAACAGCAGGTGCTGGAATATCAGTCGCCAACCTTCCCGACAGGTGCAGGAACGTACGCTTTCCTTAAACAGTGGGTACCTCGAGATGAGGAAATCATGAGCGATACAACAAGAACTGAAACCAACCGTGATAGCCGGAACGACTATGATTCACTGAACACGGACGTAATGCAGTGGGTGAGCGCCCTTGTCGCACTAATCGGTCTCTACGTTGTCGCGTCGCCGTTCATCTTCGAGTCCACGGATGCAGCGATCTGGAACGACACACTTGTCGGGACAGGGATTTTCCTGCTCGCGGGGTACAACTTCTACCGGCTGTCAAAGGATCGGTTGGCGAGCGTTGGCATCGCGTCGTTGACTGTCCTGCTGGGTCTCTGGCTGGTCGCCGCACCCACTGTCATCGATATGGGAAGCGACACACTGGCCACTGGGACCGCGATCTCGGGGGCGGCCACCGCGGTTCTCTCGGCGTATAACGCCTACGCTAACAAAAAGGCTGACGCGCCTGAGCATACTCATGCTCGTGCCTAAATTCGCGTTGGAAGACCACTCGTCCTCTGTCGCGCGTTTTAACGACAGTTCAGTATAGTCGCACCTGTAGTGAGCAGATCACTGCTTTTCGTATCATCCCGTCTTACAAAGATCACGTCGATCAGTGCAGGTGAACGAGTGAATGGCGTAGGGAATTTCACCCAGATAATCATACAATATTATGACAAGAGAAGGTGAAGCACCTCTATGCCTGATGGGGAGCGTAAAAGAACAATCGCCAAGTGTTGCTCTTGCAATTCTGCCTATGCTGTTAACGTATGGACTGACGGGACGATTCGACCCATTGGAAGAAGAAACTGTGATTGTGGCTCAACCGTGTTTCAAATTATAGGAGACTCTTCTGATATCTTCATTCAAGATGATAAGGTTGACTGACCAGATCGCTCAATAAGCACGTATAGTGAGCGGATGGTTCACCGATTTCGACGTGAAACAAACGGAGCTATCGTGCTGCAGTCATCCTCTCTATTCAGCAGGCGGCTTTTGACAGAGTTCGGATAAATCGATAGCCGCTTCGGTAACTGCTTACCCTGTACTGACCGTTCACCGCCTTTCGTAGATCCCCTCTCTCCTCGTGCGACATGCGCTTTGTATTCATCAGTTAGGCACTGTCTAGTTCAGCACCTCGTCGGCTGGCGTTCGTCCGTCGTGCGATTGGTGCGGTCTCTGATAGTTGTAGTAATGCACGAACTGTTCAATCCACTCGCGTGCGCTCGCCCGACTGCCAACCCATGAGTTATGAAAACGGTCAACCCTCATTTTGAGGGTATGAAACCACTTTTCGATGAGGTTTCGGTCGGTGTAGTTCACTCGACCGTTCAATCCTAATCGAGCAAGGGCAGTCCGATAGCCGAATTGATCAACGAGAAACTCAGCGTCCGAGAGATCGTGTTTCTCACGAAGTCCATGCAGAAATGCAGCCGCCGGATCGGTACCATGCCGACCGAACAACGCGACATCGAGGATCAGCTTTGACTCGATATCTATTGCGTCATACACCCAAGACCATTCTCCGTTGATCTTGACAGCGGTTTCGTCAACAGCGACCCGCTTCAGCTTCGCCTCAGGCGGGTCGCGTCCACTGTCAGACAGCTGATGTACCCAGTTCCAAACCGATCCGTGATAGCGTTCAACGCCTAATTCATCGAGAATCGTTGTTGTCTCTCGAATCGAACAACCGGTCTGATGGAGGCGGACGGCGAACGCCCTAACGGGCGTCGCCGTCCGCTCGTTCTCCCAAGCTTCTTCTAAATCCGCGTCGTAGCTCTCGCTGAGCAGGTCTGCGAGCATTCTAACCAATTCACTCAACGACCTGCACACTTCTCAAACTGGCTCAACTAGACACTGTCATCAGTTCTAATCTATCAACTACTCGAGAGAAATGAAATAAAACGATGTGTTGCGTTGCTAGTCCCTATCTGTTTTGCTAGCGTTCTGCGCCGTAGACGATCTGGGAAGGAGCTTCGTAGCCACAGTCAGGACAGTCAAACCATCGCTGGACCTTCGCACCATCAGCAGCTTTCTGACCGACGATGACGTCGTCGTTCGGACACTCAGGACAAGCGAGTTCGGGGGCTGGTCGGTCCCGAAGTACATCTCGAACGCTGGTCGCTTCTTTGATCTCGAAGCCGCGTGACCACACTGGATAGCCGTCGACGAGGATTGCTGCCCGCCACTTGTATGCGTAGGAGTCCGGGGCACGATGTAGGACCGCTCGAGTTCCAGTCTCCGTGTTTCGATATACCAGCGTGGGTATTCGACTCTCTCGTGTCCAATTAGTGATTCGGGGCATGGTCACTCAGAAATGGACGTCTGCCGGCACGATCCAGCACGTGTTGTTCTCATCCTCTTCTTCAAGGAGTCGATCGAGGTGTCCACGATGACGAATGCCAGTCGCATGTTGATCGTACAAGCAAATCGACGGGCCTCGGGAGGCACCAACCCGCTTGAAGGCATGACGGGCAAGGCCCGCGTCGCGCATAATTTCGTTGTCGCTGTGCTCCTCGAGTGCTTTCTTTACCCGAGTCAGATTGCGCTGGAACTCTTTCTTGTTGGTCTCCCAGGCCCGCTCGAGGAGTTCTTCACCTTCGTCGGACGTAACGGGTGCAGCTGTCGGTAGGTCGCCCCACCGTGCTTTTCCAGCCACTGTCGTCTCCTCTTCGTCGAAGGTGACGTAGTAGTCGAACGCTGCGCAGGAATGCGGCCCTGCGCCAACTAGTCGGTCAAATACGGTCTTTCCGGTTGACAGTGCCTCGTCTGCTGTCGATGCCTCTACCAGCGAATAAATGATCATATGCATCTTGGATATCTCACTGCGCCGTCGCTCTGGTCAGTGTTTGCTTAGTCCTACTCAGTGCGCCGGCACCCATCACCGGCGCAGAAAATCACTACTGGAGCGCACCTGTCTTACGGGGTAGAGTGATCCGGATCGGTAGTAGCATCGACAGTGGTCGTCAGGTCGCTCGACTCGTCGATAGCTTCGAAAAGACCGCGAGTGCCCTCGGAAATTTGTACCTCTGCCTCGAGTGGAGTTGCTGGTTAGGGAGCACATCATAGAAAGACTCGTAGGTGGTTTGTATCAACTCTCTTTGGTTGAATCAGCCATCAAGTAGATGTGAGTACTTACCGCGAGTTCCATGCTCAAATCTGAATAACGGAACTGGACTACCAACTACTGTTAACTTAATTTCTTTCGCTATTGAACGTTCTATCCGTTCCAAAGGGATAATTCTGGAATTCAGTCTGCTGTGTCGTATCGTTCGTTATCTGGTAGGTGACTGAGTAAGTGAACTCCTCCGATTCAGTCGGTTGCGATGAGTCGGTAACACCGCCACGGCACTCTAACTGGACGTAATACTTGTCTGTACTACCGTTCGAGACTGTGAGGGATGTACAGTTGGTTATCACGCTTTCATCGTCATGGAGACTGTGGTTATGGCTTGCAACGAGGTCATTATAGAACAGGCGCTCTTCGTACGTAGTAGTGTAGTTCACGATATTCGAGGAATTCAACGGAGTTGGTTTCTCGGGGCCAACAGGATAACTCTCAGCATCTGAAACACTCCCTCCCGCCGTATTAGGTTGAATCTGGAACACGGTGAACATCCCCGCTCCAACAAGAAGTACGACGGCAAAGAATCCAAGTGGGATAACAAGTAATTGGCGTCTGGAAGCCATTTGGTAAAAGGAAGTGGTCAATACACATACTATTTCTCCCTCGCCGGATATTGGTCATTTTGTATTTTATCTGTACTAATCAAATTAGTGTGTCTATATAACCGCGTTCTATGACCTATTTATTGTTCTTTTGAAGGGTTTTCAGAAAAACTGATTATCTGAAGATCCATCCAAACCCTCCAGCACAGGAAATCGAACTTCCAGATCCAGCCTCCTGAAGCGTGAGCGAGTGCGACTGGCCGCGGCTCCCACAGGAGACAGTGCGAGAGTTGTCGTGTTTCCGTTCGGGTCCACGCTCGTCGATGTACACTGTTACGTCCCCCTGTGACCACTCGTTAACGATACCATGTTTTGTCTCGCCAGGTTTGACGATGAATGTCTGCGTGTTGACGCCGTCATCGACAAGCGTCACGTTCTCGTAGTACCTAGGCCAAACCAGGTCTTCATATGTGACAAGTCGGCGATCTCCATCGTCAGTCGTCACTTCAAAGTTGAGATAGCCAGCTACGTCTTCGTCGGAGACAGTATACACCGTTACATAGTGAGTCTCGTTGTCTTGATTTTCGAGCGTGACTGTCGGTTCAGGTGTGCCGACTGCGAACACGGTTGCGGCGAGGAGGACACATAACACGAGAACACCTCCGACGAGGAGGAAAGGGCGACGGAAAGCCATGATTCACAATCACCATTCTCAAATAAAAATTCAACCGTTCTAACCGAAATCAGATGGTGGATTCTTGATTCGTTATAAGACCGACAGAATAAATTAGACGGAGTGACTCATAGCAAGCGGACTTGAATGCCCTCTAGAAGACGTGTCCTTACCGGAGCTGCCGCTATTACGGTCGGCGGATATATTGCTACTGTCGCTGGAACGTCAGTTGAGACGACTACATCAGAACGCGACTGGCCGATGTCTCAGTACGATCCGGCGGGGACCGGACATAATCCGAACGTGACAGGGCCGACGTCTGACGTCGAACTTGCATGGGTCTACGATGCACCACCGTGGTTTCATGGTGCGAGCGCCCCTATTCGACTCGGAGAGACCCTTTACGCAGCCGGGACAGGTGTAGTCGCAGTGAACGTCGAGGATGGAACCGAACGATTTGTTCGACAGGGACCGTACACGTCCAGTTTCGCTGTTGTCAAAGCGGATCCATACCGAACGCCGACCCTTGCTGTCACGTCAACAGGTGGAGTGTACGGGGTGAACGCTAGTGGCGGGATCAAGGTCCCGGGAACCAGTCGTGGTATCGGGAGCGAACGCTGGAAAGGACCGCCATACGGAGAGTACCGGCCGACGATCGAGCACACTCCGACGGTTGATCCAGTCGCTTACGAGGACTCCATCTACACGCCTGTTGTTGGGACAAACGACATCGCTGCGATAAGCGCTAGCGATGGTTCTGTCCACTGGCGCGTGACCGTTGAGGAAGACGAGATTGCCTCGGCTTCGTTCGGACGGCCGACGATCCAGGATGAAACACTATTTGTCGCTAACTGGCCAAACCAGGTCTCAGCATATAATCTCGAGGACGGATCGCAGATATGGAAACGGGAACGCGCCGATCAGATGCAATTGTGTACACCGGTAACAGATGCTGGAATAGTTGTTATGTCCCGGTCTGGTGTCGCGTTGCTCAATCTCGACGATGGAGATTCTATCTGGGAACGAGATCTTGATGGAAACGCAACTGAGGGAACAGCGGCCGTGACGGATGACACGGTACTGCTGAGTGATGGCGATGCTGAATTCCATGCGCTCAATCTTGAAACGGGCGAGTTGCACTGGTCAAGGGAATTCCACGGCGAGACGCAACCAGTCGTTGCTGACGGCGTCGTCTATGCCGTCGAGCAGGGGTATTCACTTCGCGCGTTCGACGTGAATACAGGTACGGAACTATTCGAATACACGCCATCGGAAGTCCCTCTGTCACCGCCGATCGTCGGGGACGGACGACTGTACGTGACGAATCGACACCGCGTTATCGCTCTGGAGGGGACAGCATGAACGGAATGAAAGACCCCGGGTCGAACGACGATAGACACTCGGATTCGATTCCAGAACGCTCTCCCGATGATCAGTTACGAGATACTAATTATGGTGATGACCCATCAGCGATTACACTGATTCTCTCCGAACTTCGGTCAGACCCCGTGATCTGGAGACCGTTTCTCGTTGCCGGATGCCTGTTGACGTTGGTTGACGTATTTCGAGAGCGAGACCCACTCCCAGTACAACCGTCTGTTTCAGAATCTACATTGCAGATCACGTACCCACTGTATCCAACGGGAACGACAGGGACAAGTCGATCACTCGATACGCTTGTTGACCTGCCACTCAGCGTTTTCGCATACGCCACTGGCCTCGAAATCATTGCAATCGGGATTGTCGCCGCTGCTGGCTGGTTAACAATGATTCGTGTGAGTGAAACCGCATTCCGTACACGGCGGTTTGGTGCCTACATTGGTGGGATCTTACTTTTGTCTCTCCTCGAGCACTCGGGTTCAGCGATAGACCTGGATTTCTCACCAAACTCGTTACTTGTCACAGTTGCCGCGTTCGCTGTGTTAACCTTCGTTGTAGTTCGGCTATTCTACCTCCCAATTGCTGTTCTACACGTAGAAACGTTACGAGCCGCGCCAAAAGAGAGCTGGCAGCGGTCGCGTGGTCACGGTATCTTGTTGTTCATGCTAATCGTGGTGTTTGGACTGGTCTCGGGATGGCTTGCTAATCTCCCGTATATTGGCGTTCTTCTCAGTATGACCGTCATTGGAACGGCTCATGCGGTGTCGATCGCCGTTCTGTATGACCAATCAGCGACCGCAACTCATTAAGATCCCACTGAACATCGTCTTCAATTTTCTCCTTCTGGCGATCATTTTCATGGCAGATTTCAGCCGCTCGGCGTACCTGATGAGCATTGTCATATTGTTAAGATTGTGCCGAATAACACGCGTCATCAACTGAAGGAAGTATTCTCGAGTTTTGTACTCTGTAGTATCGTTTATTGTGATCGCGATCAGTCACGAATCCATCGCTGTCGGTTCCTTGATGTGAAGCTTCCGTTCAACGACAGCATGTACATCTGGGCCCTCGAGACCGACTGTGACGGCGTCGGTAACGACGCCAGTTCGATCGTCAGCTCATAGCCGGCGCCCGATGGTGACCTGATCGTCGAACCTGGTGGAACCGCCGAGACGTCGTATCGTATCTCGAACGCCGGATTCACACCGGTCATCGCCTACCTCGAGCCAACCGAGGGGGTTGACCTCGAGCGAGAGACTGTGGTAGTGTCGAGGCGTGACAAGGTGACCGTGGCGGCCACGCTCGAGGCACCTGAAACGACGGGTCACTACGAGCGGTCAATCGACGAGCGTCGGTATCTGCACGTATTGCCCCGGTCCGTGATCGCCGGGCTCTACGACGTCCATCCGTGGCTGCCGTTCGGTGTGATCACCGCCTCGATCAACGATAGTGCGTACGCGCTCGGTCGTGCTCTCACCGCCGAGGACCTCCGTGAGAGACGGAAACGGATTCGGTACCGGTGTCACCGCTCGTGCTCGGACCGGACCGATCACAGACAGCGATTCGAAGAGGATGACTGATGACAGCATCGACAGCGACCGACGCGAGGATGTATCGGCGATGAACGAGTTATTCCGACGGATACGGGTCCGCCTCTACGATCAGCGAGTGCTTGCCGTGCTGGCAATCGTCTGCCTGCTGTGTATCGGCGGCTGGCTGTCGTATACGGTATACGTTGCACCTAGTGAGCAGACCGAACAGCGTGTGACCGACTCGTGGACGCTGTCCGGAACGGTCACACACGGTGCGGACATCCGTGAGTCGACTCCGATTTACGATGGTGGCGAAGTGGCAACCGACAACGAATCGACGGCTGACACCGTCGCAACTGTCACTGACGAACCGGTGTACTACACCGACCTCTCGCCGGCGGTACACGGGGACGTTGCCGTCGGCTACGATGCTGACCGCAGCGACAACGTGACTGTCTCTCTCGAACTCGAGCGCGTGACCCGAGCTGCTGGCGATGACGTCGTCTACTGGTCAGACTCAGAGCAACTTGACCACACCAATCGAACGGATGTTGAGTCCGGGGAGGAGGTCGTCGCGACGTTCAATCTGAACGTCTCCCATCTCGAAGAGCAAATCGACGAGATTGAGACAAATCTCGGAGCAAGTCCTGGCGATGTCGAGACCTACATCAACGCAATTGTCACCGTCGAGGGCGAGATCGGGACTGACTCGGTCTCAATGACCCGAACGTTCCGAATCGACCTTACACACGAGGGTTCGATGTACAGCATCGACGTCGACGAACCTCTCGAGGAGACGGGGACTGAAACTGAGACCGTAGCGGCGCCGCGAAGCTACGGTCCACTCCACACGATCGGTGGGCCGACGCTGGTCGCCGTTGGCGTCGTCGGTGCCGGCGCAACCGCCCTCGCGTGCCGGCGGTCACCCACCGACGCTGAACGGGCATGGCTTTCCTACCTGGCCGACCGTGACGCGGCCGAAGACGTAATCGTCCGTGTCGACTATCCCGTAGAACACGCTGATTGCGACCATCCTGTCGCCACCGTCCCGACGTTAGGAGAACTTGCCCAGTTGGCTATCGACGTAGAGGCGGCCGTCCTCGAAGATGTGAATCAGGATCGATACGTTGTCGAATACGAAGGTGGAATCTACGTCTATGAGCCACCAGCCGATTCAGGGCGGGGACAGGAACAGGAAGAGTCACGATTGACATCCTCCTGCGCCTGAAGACGCAGGAATCCCGAGCGGTGGGAGTTTCAGGTTTACAACCATGACTCCGCCACTTTTCGGGAGTTCGCGTCTAACCCAGTCGTCGTGGTCGGTGGCTGTCTGGCCATGCCAAGTGGCCGTTACTCCTATCCTCAGCATCGTTGACACCCAGCTGTTGTTTTTGCCAGCAGGAAGTCGCTGACGCGTCGACGGACTCGGAGGTATCATCGGGCTTGCTCAACCGACGGGCATGAGCCGAATCCTTCAAAGATTCGCGTTCACCGCGTTGGCGTTTCGGATACTGTCTCATTGGATTGGCGGGTTGACCGTGGTTCGAAAATTAAAGATTTTCGTCATCACGAGAGAGCGACGCTCTCTCGAACGACCTCCGAAGGTCGTTCGGAATCCGCTCCGTTCCGACCTGACCTTGCCATAATGTAGGGTTTCTTGTGATTTGAACGTTAGGATTGGAAACTCGGGCTATGCTTCTGTCGGTGGGTGGCATCATCGAATGACGGCGCGTATCCACGGCCAGAAGGCCGTGGTATTGCGCCTGTTCCGCATATAACAGCCGACTCGAGCGAGCGCCAAGAGGCGTAAGATGCTGTTGATGTTACGATCAACTGGAGGACAACGGTGATCGAAATTTTCGGCTCTGCTGGAATCCTTAGAACATGATCGGTTTTGCACCCTCTGCGGTAAGTGCAGGTCAAGTAGGCAACGGAGCAGCAATCATTTACTCACGGGCCACCGCGAGAAGTTTCCCACTGTCAGCAGATTCAATCTGTACTACAGCGGGAAACACAGGCCACTGGTCGGTCAATTAGGCTACGACTTGGCGGGACGTGGTGCGTTCTCGTACTTAATCATCTTCTCAGGCTTATCGGAGATCGTCTCGTAGATCTGTTGTAGCGTCTCCTCGGCTGCGAGGAGATTGTGATTGTCGAGGAACTCACGCCCCTCCTTAGTGAGTCCGTAGAACTTCCATGGGTATCCTTGCCTGCGCTCGCCGTCGTCGAGTGCGACCTCTTTGACGATACCGGCGTCGATCAGCTTTTGAACGTGTTTGTAGACGGTAGCGTCGCTGACACTAGGGTTGAGTTCCTCGAGTTCGTACATCGACGGGAGTTGATCAGGATGCTGGAGGATGTTGCTGACGAGGGCGAATCGCGTCTGCTGGGTGACGAAGTGGACGAGTTCGCGAGGTTCCATCTCCCCAGTAGTCCCAAGTTCGGTGCTCATACCATACGATACACGGCATGGCGACAAGTAGTTTACCCCTAAGTAAATCACTCTACAGTAAATCATACATTCTTGAGTGGGTAATTTACTCCGTAAACCATATCTCCCCGTCACAAGAGGCTTACATGATGACTGACGAGGAGTCGCCTGTTCCTGATGACGTTCTCAAAAGCGCCAAAAATCGACTTGACGAAGAAGAAATAACGCTGGTCAATAACGAAGAGATCCTCCACTCTCTGAGTGAGTTGAACCCTATCTACGAGAATGACCGGTCGTACTTCGTGCTCGGGAACTACGATCGAGAGCCGATCCGACGGCTAAATTTGGTGGTTGACCGTCTCAACCGTCGCACCGATGCGTATGCGTTCCGGATGGTCGACATCCGTGGAGAGTGGGACAACAGCATTCAGAAATTTTGTCTGATAGCTGATATCGTGACGTTCCTCGTTGGTGTCGCCGAAAAAGAGCCAAGTGACTTCCTTGTTGAACAGGGATTGCTCGTCGGCACGACCGAGTACTTCGCGAAAAGTCACGTTCTTAAGCGAGAGTACGAGGACGAGGAGCATCCGTTCGGTTGGATGCAAGACGGTGTCTTCGAGCTATTTGACCGAGAAGAACGGCTGCATCAGTGGCGAACCGAAGAGAACCTTGTCGACGTGACGGGCGAGCTACCGTGAGCTAAGCTTGAAGCAGTGGTTAACCAACATCCACGCTGCACCATCGTCGTCTGTTGGTTAAGACATGACGCGGAGCACCTCATTCTGGGCTCGGCCCATAGCGCGGCGTCCCGCAAACCAGACACTCCCAGATTGCGTGGCCGGTCCAGGTTTCGTCGGGAACCGATTCATGATCACTGAATCGATGATCGGTTGTGCGTCCGCACTGGTGACACTCGAGGCGTTCTTTGGTTGGAATGCCACTGTCCTGATGCTCAAGTTCACTCTCGCCAGGTGCCTGCTGGAGAGCAATTGTGGGGACTAGCCACGCATCATCGCCGGAATTGTCGAGCAGCGTCGCAAGTCGCTTCTCATCGCGAATGCCGGATCCACCCTCATCGTAGAGATAGGTTGTTGGTTCGCAGTCGCTATCCACTGCTGATTGGTCAGTCCACGCTGTTCGATCATGGGCCGCTGCGAAAAGCTGCTCACCGTCAGTGGACGAGATCCGTACTGCAGCGGGTAGTACAGGCCACTGATCGGTCAATTGAGCTGCGGGCTCGTCCTCGAGATCGTAGATGATCGTGCAGTCATCGACGGTTGATTCCGTCGCACTCGAGGCAAGGAGCGTCGCAGCGGCCCCGCCTTTCGCGACAGCGCCGTAGAACGTCGACGACTCAACAAGCATGTGAACGACGCCAAGCAGTGTCCACTCTGTTGCTGGTGCGTCTGTCTCAGAAGAGAAGTTCTCGAGATGGTTGGTGAGACAGAACAGGCATTTGGTTCGGTCGGCTGGAATCGATGCCACACAGGAGCGACACTCGGTATCCGTTTCCGTTGGTGTATCTGGATATCCAGCCGTCGCCGTCGCAACTCGCTGTCGATCAGGTTCACCGTCAGTACACTCGCTGAGTGTCCCATCTGGGATATGCGACGCTTCGCCGGTCGGACGGAGCTCCTCAAAGTCAGAATCTCGATCAGTCATTGATTGGGTAGTGGGTTGTATGCTCTCACGTCTTGATCAGGTCCCAGTTCGGTAGAGAAGATCTAGAAATGATACCACTGAGACGCTATTGCTGGCGGAGTCCTGCTTCTCGAACTTCACGGTTGCTGGCACAATGGATACACGCTGGCAGATTCCCATCAACAGCGAAAACCCGGAAATAGTTCTCGGTGACATGGGAGCCACACCCATCACATTTCGGCATTATTCAAATCTATGTTGCTACTGTAGTAAATATCTTGTTCCAATGCTTGTGTTATTTCTCTCAATAGCATTCTATCTAAGTGAGATTGACTCTTTTCTGGGTCTGGTATTGTTGCGGTTCAATAAGGAGTCCGCAGTCCTCACAACGAGTTTCGACTGCGTTAGTGGTCACCCGTCCGTTGCAGTTGGGACACGGACTGGCGCTCGAGTCGGGCTGGATGTCTTCGTCGAACGTTGTCTCGTAAATCTCTTTGAGAGTCATGATGTTCACGAGGGGCGATGTGTAACTCTGAGCGCCCCTCACCCCACGTGGGGCACAGAAACCGCTCTATCAGTAGGCAGTAGCAGGATTCCTTTGTTCAGGACTCTTTGCGAAACTCGCGGTCAGTACAGAGAAAACACTTACCGCAGGAAAAGAGTAGACAAGATATGGGCCGAAAACCATCCGTTGCGTACCTCTTAGCGTCGATATTAGGCGCCGTGATGGTTGTCGTGGGGGCGTGGATCCCTTGGGTACGCAAACAGCCAGTCGGTTCTACTGATGGGCAATCGTACTATACGTCTGAATGGGTTTCTGGGTTAGAGACTGGTCTTCAAGGGTTCGACGCGGTCGGTGTGCTACTTGCTGTCTCCGTCGTATTGGCTGTCGTCGTAGCTTGGAAACAGGATTGGAACCCTGATGGATTTCTCATCGGAGCCGGGGGCATCCTGCTCCTCTGGGGAGGTTCTACATATAATTCCTACAGAACAGTAGACCGATATGTGATTGAGCCAGGGCTATATCTCGTGATAGTCAGCGGGTGTCTGTTCTTACTGCTTGGTGCAGGCAGAATCCTCAAACGACATTTCACGACTACTGCGAACTCCCAATCCAGTCAATAAGCAGATGTAATTACCGAATTGCTTGACTCAGTTCCAGGCATATTTCTGAATGAAGGAGTCGTGTTACTAACTACTACTAGGTGATGGCAAAGTCGTAGGACGGATTTATGCTGTGGCGAAAGCCCGGCAGCGAAACGGCCACCGGCCGTGAGCAGCCCGGACCGTGGAGGTGGTGGGAGGTGGCGGTGACTGCGTTTACACCAGCAAAAAAGGGGCTTCGTCTCGGCTATTCCCACCAGCGGCCGCGCTCGGGGAAGTGGATCATCGACCACCCGGTCACGGCCAGTGAGACACGTCCTTCGTGCCAGTTCCGAGCAGCCTTGTGAATTCGCACCTGCTCGCCTTCTTCGATCCATGGCGCATCCGATGACTTCCAGATGGTCACACGCGTCTGGCCACTGTCGTCCGCGATGAGCCCGACCTGTGCGATGCTTGGATGGGAGGGATCCCACAGGGTTTCGACACGCCCTTCAATGCTCACTTCTTTCCGAGAGACCTCCTCGAGTTTCGCGATGGGGATGACGTGTCCGGGTGCCGTCTGCAGTTCCTCGAACACGTTGACGACCGCACTCGTCAAGTCCTGGCCACCAACGACGGCCTCTCCCAATCGCCGGCTGATCGCCGCTCGAGACCAGCCATCCAACTGCTTTGCGAGTCGCATCGACTGCTTGTTCACAGCCGCTAACTGCTCTCGAGAGAGTTCTGCACGGGGATCCGCTCGCTCCGGATCCGCCATCGGATCCACGCTCGCCGCCCGTTTCTGGAACTCGAGACGCCGCGCTTTGCTCTGGTTCGCAGCGATCGTTCGTGTCCGTTTTGCACGACCTTCTTGTGTTCCTATCTCGGCCTGGGCACTGATTCGCTCGAGTTCGTCTTCTCGTGCTCGAATGCGCTCTTCCTGCTCGAGGGTGGCACCGTAAATCCGCTCATTGCTCGTATCGACGATCCCGTCTGGGTGGTTCGCATCCACCTTTGCTTGGACCTCTTGCTCGACCGTTGCCTCGAATTCCGGCGTCTCGTCGACGACCGGGAAGCCGTCTTCATCGACCGTCTGCTTGTCCGCCTGTTTGAGTGCCTGTTCATCGACCGTAACGACCTTGCTACTCGAGTTGTTACTAGACATTGGAGTTCACTAACTCTGAAGGCGTTCACGCGCCTGCCACCGCGATGCCTCACCATCGCGGTTTTCCGACGACACTGACCGACTAGATCTATCTGCGCGCTCGCGCTCGCGCCTTCGCGAGCGCCCATCTGGGCGCGAGCGAGAGCGCGCCTGAATGAGCTGTCTCAACCAGCACCGCGCGGCGTCCTGCCGAGCGGAGCGAGGCAGGCTCGAGGCGCGAACGGTGTGAGCGCCTCGGCGACCCGCCCGAAGCGAGCGGCCAGCTTTAAGCCGTTTCTCGTGTCCGGCCCGGACTGCGGGTCCGTGTCCAGCGCGACTGTCGTCGAGAACGCGCGCAGCGGTGTGGCGCGCGACAGCGCAGGCGGCACCAAGCGCTGGAACGCGAAAGCCCGCGAGGGGCGCAACCGAAAACGCGCTTAATGCTGGCGTCGAGACCAGATTCACTTTAGCCCGGAACGGTGAGCGACGTCAGGAGCGAACCGCAGCCCGGAATGGTCGGTCGCGAGCGACGCGGAGGGCGGCACGCGGCGAGCGGGGCGGGCCGAATACCAAGAGCGGGCAACCAACGCAACAGCATCCCAATCAGTCCACGTGGGTGGGGCTGAAAGGGGCTGGCACGCTCGAGGAACCCCGTCGACACAAGCACCGCAACTTGTGAGGAGCGCAGCGAGGCGCGGGACTCGAGCGTGCCAGGGGCTTTCTCCCTGTTATCGAAAGCGATGATTGCAAGCCACTCACCGAGACTAACTCCTTCACAGCTGTTTCGGTGCCACATCCGCACACTATAGGTGATCCACCGAACAGTACAGGAAAGCGAACAGAAAATCTATGTTAGATATCCTTCAATTGAGGTCATGGTCTCACGTGATACGACCATTCACATTGCCGCCGTGGTGCTGGGGATTGTCGCCTTGTTTCTGATTGACCGCTACACTATCGGTCCAGAAACGGGCACAACACCGGTAGCTGGATTCTTCTTGTTCTACGGCCTCGTCCTTGGTGGTGCACATTTCTATCTCGCTGTCCGAGGTGAAGACGGAATGATTCCGATTGAAGCGCGGTGGAGATACATAGCAATGCTCACTGTCCTCTTCGGCACAGGTGCGGTGATCTTTTACGGTGGTGATAGGACAATTGTGACAATTTCACTCGGCACTATCGGACTCGTTGTAATTCTGCTCACAGTAGTCGTCTACGTCCTTGCCGAATCCATTGCAGGGTATCGATCGTCTCGTTCTGAGTGAGCGGACAGTACGGTAAGAAGAACTACGAGAACCTGAGTGGTTGCGGGCTTCGTACTCACGTGATTTCGCGACTAATCTAACGCACTGGCTGGTTCGTCAGCCAAAACGTCGACACCATCCGACGTCACAGCAATCCGAATACCTTCGACAGTGAATCGAATTTCGAGATCTCGAGTCGCTGAGTCAAGCAACTGTTCAAGTACTTCGGCATCAACAGTGTCGTAGAGTTGGTAGTCGTCACGGTCAAGTCCACATGCTTCAAGCGTCTCAATGATTGCAACGACAAGATCGGTTGATGAGCTATCCCCATTTCTCGATGATCGATCCATTTGAACAATCAGTGCTTCGGGTTGACGATGCTTAAAGGGTTTGGAGTCAACTACAGTTGCGTATAGACTCAATACTTGACTTAGCGCGTGTGGGATACTGTCGGCGCAAGCAGAGTGGAGTATGCGCTTTGACGCTGACTGGATGTCTCGCGCTGACGATCGGATTCTGGAACATCTAGCTGACGCTGGACCCGATACACCCAAAGAAATGGCCGAGAGCGACCGTGTACGCTTCTCTAGACAACACATCAACGCTCGCTGCAAGACGCTCGTCGAGTATGGACTCCTGGTTCATCTTGGCAACGGTGTCTACGACATCACGCGGCAAGGAGAGCAGTATCTCGCTGGCGAACTTGATGTTCGCAACCTTGAGGCAGAATGAACCCCGCTGGCGACACCCCTGAATCGAAATTCAGCTAGTCGCGAGTCTCGAACGACTCCGCACACAGATCTCTGGAAGAAGAACCGCTCACTCGTCTTCGAGTGCTGCGTAAATCTCCGCGTGGCGGCGTCCGTCAAGTTTCCCCATCTCGAGGGCGATCTCGTGGCGTTCCTCATCACTCTCGGCCGACTGATATCGCTCATATAGTCGGCGGGCTTCTTCGTCGACCGTCGCCGAGGAATCGGTGCTGGACGCCATCTCTATATTGAACATACTCGTTGTGTCCCTTTATCAGTTGCGACGAGCACACGCTCGGAAGTAGATGTAGGAGTTCGTCCGACGATCGACTTGGCCTTTCTCGACAAGCCCTTTGTCGACGACCTCGTCGAGATTCGGATACAGTCGTCCGTGGTGGGTCTCGTTCTCGTAGTACTCCTCGAGTACGTCTTTGATCGCGAGGCCATGCGGTCGTCCTGGTCGGCGATCACATACAGCAGGTCACGTTGGAAACGGGTGAGGACATCTACTTTGGCGCAGAAAAACTGCCATCACTGATGGCTCATTCGTCCCACAAGCTGGTGATTCGTTCTTCGACCGTATCGAGGACGACCCGCAGTACATCCCGATGATCACTTGGCCACGAACTGTCCTCGCCAGGTGTCGGGGCAGTGGGCGGAGGATGAAAGTGGTCTCGCGTATTGTGAGGGTTCGGATGCCTGTCCCACCGGCACTCCCAGGCGTGATCAGGATGCACCTCTCGGTAATGGATTTTGAAGTCGTCGTTCGTGTACCAGCGAACAGTGAGACTCGCTTCCTCTACGGTTTCAGGATAGTACGATGGTGCGAGTGTCACATAGAGCTCAAGATGTCCACTCGCATCCGTGATAGTCGCTCGAGCGACCTGAGCAGTGGCTTGGAGGCGTGTCTGAAGAAACTCAAGAACTGGACGGTCGATAGGCGCGGGGCTACGTCCATCTCCTGCAGGCGGCGTCATCAATGGGATTATCCGGATGCTTGGTCGGTCTCGGCGCCAGCGCGTTGCTGACGGGCGCGTTCGTAGCGCTTGCGCTCATCTCGAGCGGTCGCCCAGTCGGCAAGGTCGCTATATACATCGTCGATTGTCCGTTCGTCGCTCGTCTCTGCAGCATCGACGGCGTCGACGGCTGCCGGCGTTGTGGCATCGTACGTTTCTTCGTAATCTGTAATCCGTGTCGTGAGCGTGCGGACGTGCTCTTGGAGTTCATCGATGGTGTGCTCGGCAGCGAGCTGATTGATGCGCCGCCACTGGAAGTATGCATCATTGCGCTCGTAAGTCGTCGGATGGCCATCGTGGTGCGTGACGATCCCGAGGTCACTGAACCAGCCCAGATATTTTCGGGCTGTCTTCGGGTCGCATTCGGCCTGCTCTGCGATGGCGCTCGCCGTTGCAGGCTCGCGGGTCTGAAGGATTGTCCCGTAGATGCGCTGTTCGACATCATCGTCACGAAACGCATTCTCAAAGGATGGGGGACCATCCGGAGACTCTGTGTTGGACATACTCGCTCTTGCGTGGCTACGGATATAATTCTTGCTTCGAGGAATAGTTTCCTGACCCGATCCAACACGTACGCTCAGCGGCCGCGATCGCCTCACTCCGAACTCGAGAGTAGCTCACCGACGTACTGATCTTCCCACTCTCGCCGGGCCTCGAGTTCGCGTCGGCCACGCGCTGTGATCGTGTAGGAGTTCGTCCGACGATCGACTTTATTTTTCTCGACGAGTCCTTTGTCGACGACGTCATCGAGATTTGGATACAGTCGTCCGTGGTGGATTTCGTTCTCGTAGTATTCCTCGAGTTCGTCTTTGATCGCGAGGCCATGTGGGTCGCCCTGGCCAGCAATCACGTACAAGATGTCACGTTGGAATGCAGTGAGATCGTACATATCTGAATGTGAGTATATTGACCGATGAAGGTTTCGGGACCAAGTGACACCACAGAAATTTTTTCTCACCATCCCTGGCGATTTCCAAGGGGACACAACATGTTACACACACAGGGCGTTCCGAAGTGATGTTGACTGTTCCTGTGAAGGGAAAGTTTCGTCTCTACCCCACTCGCTCGGCCACTTTTGATGCACCACTCGGAACGTGCCGATCGCAGGACAGACTACTCTTCGAGGCGCTGGAGCAATTGCGTGACATAGGGGCTGTTCTCCCAGCTACGATGTGGGCTTATCGTCGTGATCAGTGTTCTCGCTTCCTCCTTGGTCATATGCCCGTTCCGGGAGTAGTCGCAGATGAGCCGCGGCGTCGGGATGATCCGCGGCCCCTGAAGCACGGCGTGGATGAGTGGAAAGTTCGTTCCGCCGAACTCGTCGGTGAGAAACCCGTCGACGGCGAGCGCGTTCGCGAGAACGATGCCATCAGTTTCCCCGTCATCGAGGCCGAAAATCGGCCGAGAGTCCGGGATATCGTCGCGTTCGTAGGGATCCTCGACCGTGTAGTGGTTGCGGGCCGCGAGGACGTTACTCGCAGCCGCGGCGTGGATATCCTGATACTGTGTGATGTCGCGGAGTTCTTCGACCACTTCCGGTGGCACGAACACGTCACAGGAGGTGAGAAGATACTGGAGTGGGTCCGAAGCGCCGGTGTCAACGGCAGCGTTGGCACGGGGCACGGCGAGACTGACGAGTGCACTGGTGTCGGCGACGACCGTTCGCAGTCGTGGACCGCTCATCGATCATCGTCGGCCGCGGTGTCGACCGTCGTCACATCGCCCTCGTAGACGTCGACGTCGTCGGGGGCAGCGAGATCGAGTGGCTCGTCTTCGAGGTCCGCTTTGAGGAGGCGGAGCCGCTGGGCCGTCTCAGCATCGACCAACTGCTTGACCGTCTCGAACTCGAGTTGGTCGTCGTAGTACTTCGTTGCGACCAACTCCTGGAACGTCTCGCTGTCGGCAGTGTCTTCGATGTACTCCCGAATGGCCTCGACGAGGAGATCCGTCCGATCCTTGTCGAAGAGGTCGGCGATGGCATCAAGCCGGTCGATGAGGTACTCCGGTGACTGGAAATGAACCCGTCGTGGGTCGTTGCTCGTGCCCATTCTATGTGCAAGTTCTGCACATAGGGTGATAACGGTTTCGGCGATTGCACAGAGCTTGCACATCAAAGTCTCAGAGTCAGGAATCGGATACTCCAATAGCGTCGTGTGCCTGTGACTTTGATCTCCGTTGGACATCATCGCGACTATGCCTCGGCTATACCTAATACTGCAATCACCGAGTATAACGAGACTAGTAACGGCGGTCGTCAACTGCCTCGGGGTCAAGCCCCGAAGCACTCGCCTTGTTTATCTGGAGAATACTGAGCAGCCGGGGACTTTCACGAGATTCGTCTCAGTCGTCTTACTGTTCGTTCAGCTCCTCAAGGAACCAGCCAGCCGTCGTCCCGATACGAATGCCGTCGATGTTGCGCATCTCGAGGTCAGTCGTGGCGGTACGGAACGGATAATGCTCGACGAGGACGCGACGGATGACCGTACGGACGGGTTCTGTCCCGTATCTGTCCACGGCGGTTGCCATCGCCGCGTCGAAATGCGCATCCTGGTGATCTTCTCGAGGGTTCTGTGCGCGCTCGAACACGAGCTTAACTACCTTGTCGACCGATGCGTGCTTGGGGTCTCCGGTTCGTTCACGAACGTCGTACAGGGCGTCGCCATTGGGTCATCGCTATTCACCCGTGGTGTCTCTGTCTGTCTCTGTGGTCGTTGGCTCAAGCCGACGCTGCCGGCGGACCTCGGCAAGAGTATCTTTGAGCGTTGCCAAACTGTCGATGGTCGAGAGTTCGTCGGTGATCTCGTCGAGAAGCATGGCTCGCTCGACAGCGGCCTCGTCTCCTTCGGTCGCCTCAATCGATTCGACGCGAATCTGTCGGTCTTCGTGCCAGCCACAGGTCCAACAATTTCGGGTAATCTCAATACACTCGTCTTCTTCGGCCGCAAGGAGCGCGTCGGGAAGTGATGTCGAAGGTGGTTGCTCCGGGCCCACTTCGAGCGTAACCGGTGAGTCGCATGCAGGGCAATCTATAGTCGTCTCGAGGGGCGCTCGTATGTTGAAGATGTGGGACGACAAGACTGGCCCGCACATGGTCTGCACCGAACAGGGGTCAAGTACGGACGAGTCCTAAGGCGGTGACTGAGAACCGATGGGCGACAGCGTCGGTGTCAGGGCTCCTCGAGCAACGAGCGGGCCCGTTGCACGTAGCTGTTTGCGTCCCAGCTGCGGGCGTCGCTGATCTCGTCGAGAATAGCGCGAGCATCGGCAGCTGACAGCTGTTCGGTGCGAACAAGTACCGAAAGCAGCGTCGGCGTTGTGACGAGCCGGATGTCAGCGAGCGACGCGTGTATCAAGCCGAGTTGGTTGAACTCATCACAGAGCAGTAGTGCAGAATCGAGGTCATTCGCGAGAGTGACAGCCGCGTTTTCGCCGTCATCAAGCGGAAACTCGGCGTCGAAAGCGACCGACCGTGTCTCAAGCATCTCAGTTCGGTCAAGGACGGTCGTTGCAGCCCAACCGTGTACGTCATCATACGAGGCGATCTCTCGGAGTTCCTCGATGACCACTGTTGGGACGATGACCTCGTAGCAGGACAGACAGAGCTCGAGTGGGTCGGGGTCGTCGTCAGCAACGACCCCGAAACTCACGAGGGCAGAGGCGTCAGCGATGAGCGTCGACATTTACGCGTCGGCGACCTCGTCGATGAAGTCGTCGTCCAGTTGCTGTTTCAACACTCGGAGGTTCGCCGCCTCTTCGGCACCGACGAGCGCTTTGAGTTGCTCGAAGGAGATCTCGTCGTCGTAGTATGCAGCTGCGATTTCCTGCGTGAGCGCGTCGTCATGGGCCGCCTCTTGGAGGTACTCTCGCAGCGCAGTCACGAGGACATCCGTCCGGTCTTCCCCGAGGACGTCTGCGAGGGCGTCGGCCCGGTCGATAAGTCGGTGGGGCGCCCGGAACTGGACGCGCTTTTTGTCGCTACTCATTATGTGTACATTGTGAGCTAGTCCACTTAGCATTTATCGTGTGTACAATGTGAGCCTTACTCGCCTCATGTCGACGACCGATCGGCCGATCAGCCGATCGTCAGTCAGACACGGTATGTTTCTCAAGGTCGCGCATCCAGTACGTCGCCGGGCCTCCGGGACTACACCTCGCACACAACTGTAGAGCCCTCGAGATGGCCGAGTTCAACGCGGAACCGCGTGAGCCAGGCGGGACCGAAGGTCCCGCTGAAAGCCGGCGTGAAACGCCGGCGACGCCGCAATCGTGTCGACGACCACTCCACACCCGTTGCAAGCATGGTGGTCATGCTCGTCCGGATCCGGCCGCGTCTGGAAGTTGTCACAGATCGGGTGGGAGACTCGCTTGTCCTGCCACCACGTATTCGTGTTACCTGCTCCGATGTCGCTCCTGCTTCCCGGTGTCGCCGTTGACGACAGCACGGTTCGCTCAAGAAGAAATGTAGCTGATTAACTGTGTGGCCACGTCCTCGGTCCGTTCGTCAACAAGAGCGGTCATATGAAATTCCACCTCTGTCGCACTGTTGAGGGTCGCGAGCGACCACGGAAGGACGTGACTTCGTTCCCCGAGTGGTTCGCCTTCGTAGTCGTCGTCGCGGAGCGTGAGTGACTCCTCGTGGTAGGTCTTCGTGGAGATCAGGACGGTGATCAGCTGTACGCCGTGGTTCGGGAACCGAGGTGTTCCCAGAAAGTACAGGAGTGTACAGGTGCCGAGACGGTACAGGAACCCGTTTGGTGCGAACTCGATGAAAACGTCTCATTCATTCTTCGTGGGACTGAAAACGAGCAGATAGACGCGCTCTTGAGCTTTTGAGGTGAACCGTTCATGGCCCGAACGACACAGGACGTCCCTCGCTACATCGTCCACGTTGCAAGAGATTCTGAACTGATCCCACAGTTGCAGGATATCGAGCGCGAACACCGTCTCCAACGAAATTAAGGGGCAACCTTTTCCGCTAGGCGACTGTATCTCTGAGTAGAGGCGCAGCATTAGACGATCTTCTCTTCCGAGATGTGGATCGGGCGGCTACTCACCAGAGGTAGGATACAATGAATCCCCAACAATTACACGATGAGCTTAAAGACGAGTTCGAGTACCCAGTAGATCACGCAACGGTACTCGCTCAAATCGGCGGCGCTACTGTCGATGCTCCCGACGACATTGACTCAGAGACGGTCGATGAAATCCTAGCCAGTGACAACGACAAAATATACGAAACCGCCGAGGATCTCGTTGACTCAATTTATGGAAATCTCGACGATAGTTACATTGGCAGGAAGTACTACGATGATCGCGGAGCAAACATTGACGGAGACGATTACGAGGATCCGCACGACGACCAGAACCAATCGTTCTGAAGAGGCTCGTTGTCTGTTACCAGAATTTCAGGTTCTGTTTGACTGATTCACGCATCATCTCCTGAATTTCTTCGGTGATTGGGATGTCTTTCGGACAGACGGCTGTACACGAAAATTGCGTGTGACACTGCCAGACCCTGTGTTCTTTATCGAGTAGCTCCAACCGATGTTCCTTCACGTCTTCCCCTTCGCGTTCGTCCATGTAGAATCGATACCCCTTGACGATAGCAGCGGGGCCGATATACTCGTCGTCGAACTGTGAGGGATTACACGACGACGTACAACAGCCACACTGAATACACCGTGAGGCCATCTTGATCATCTCTCGGTTCTCGGGAGTTGGCGCTGTTCTTCGAGTTCACCGCCTGGGAGATCGTCGGGCTGAAAATATGGTTGAAGGGACCCGTCTTTCAACATGTGTCCGCTTATCTCTCACTCCCAAAACGCTTCGATTCGGTCATCTAGGTCGCCGAGTACGTCCGAGAGCACATCTCGCTAGTCCTCCTCGTACTCGACATCGTCCCCAGGAGTCGTTGCATCCAGTGGTGGGTGAAAATGCGAGCGGATCTTGTGATAGTTTGGATGGTGGTCCCACCGACACTCCCAGTGGTTTCCAGTGTCGTATTGCTCAGAGTGGTGGATGTTGAAATCGTCTGTCTCGTACCAGCGGACCTGAAGATACGTACGCTCGATAGCAGTTGGAAAGTACCCCATGTCGTATTCTGCGACGACTGAACTTGGTGCGTATTCCTGCTGAAAGACGGTCTCTGCAAAGCGATTGCTTCGTTTAAGATGCTGCCCAATTTGTTCGAGAATGTCGGTATCGATGCCACCGACCTTTGGGACAGTATTGTCATCAGTTGGCCGGCGTTCAGGCATCGACTTTGGCACCGCCACTCGAGGGATGGGCGTTCTGACGCGCTGTATCTAACAGCTCTGCACGTTGTTTGAGCGTTTTCCATTCACTCAGTGCTTCCCACACTTCTTCGACCGACGCTTCCTTGGTGTGATCCATGAGAGACACGTCTTCCGGGCTGTCAGCATCGAACTGGGCACGATACTCCTCGAGTTGTTTTATCGTCTCTTTGAGTTCTTCGACGATCTCTGCCTCAGAGTATTGGTCTCGGATTTGCTCAACTCTGCGCCACTGGAGATAGGATTCGTTGCGTTCGTATCTCACAGGTCGTCCCGAGATCTCACGTGTCATTCCCATCGAGGTGAACCATTCAAGGTAGTCCCTTGCAGTCTCAGTATCGCAGTCTGCTTGCTCCGCGATTCTGGACACTTTCGTTGGTGTCCGTAGCTGTAAAATGACACTGAGCAATCGTTCTCGCGTTGGCCCTCCCTTCAAGACCTCTTCAGGGGAGTCCCATTCGGTAAAATCAGGAGGATTTTTAGTTGAGTCACGAATGTCGTCGGGAGTATCAGTTAAGTCCATCAGTGCTCACTTGCATCCGACTAACGATATAGCCGGCCATATATCTACCACACGCTGAATTATTTCTGCTTCGTTCAGCGAGTCATGTCGTTCTCTGTTCAGAACTTTCGACGTATTTTTTGCTCAACAAGAATCTCCAGCAAATTCTCACATTCACATCCAGTACTTACGCAGTCTTCACGACGTGCTCCTCGAGATCACGTGTCCAGTAGGTAGCTGGCCCACCGGGACTACATCGCGCACACAGTCGTATTGTCCCCTCGAGATTCCGAGCTCAATGCGGAATCGCGTGAGGGCTGCAAGCGCGTCGACGACGAACCACAGCTGTCGCAGGCGTGGTGGTCAAACTCGTTGGGATTCAGGCATGGCTGGATGGTGCAGTCGACACACATCGGGTGGGTGACACGGTTGTCCTGTCACCACGTATTCGTGTTACCTGCTCCGATGTCGCTCCTACTTCCCGGTGTCGCCGTTGACGACAGCACGGTTCGTTCAAGAAGAAATGTAGCTGATTAACTGTGTGGCCACGTCCTCGGTCCGTTCGTCAACGAGAGCGGTCATATGGAATTCTACCTCTGCCGCACTGTTGAGGGTCGCGAGCGACCACGGAAGGATGTGACTTCGGTCCCCGAGTGGCTCGCCTTCGTAGTCGTCGTCGCGGAGTGTGAGTGACTCCTCGTGGTAGGTCTTCGTGGAGATCAGGACGGTGATCAGCTGTACGCCGTGGTTCGGGAACCGAGGTGCTCCCAGAACGAGCATCGGACGACCTTTGTCCGAGAGCGGATCGGTCCCCCAGATAATGTCACCGCGTTCCAGTTCACCGAACGCGGTCACTGCACTTCCTCCATCTCGTCAGTTTTCAACTCCTCGAGATGCTCCTCGCCGTACTGCTCGTCTGCAGTCTGGTGGTGCTGGTGAAGCCGGTAGGCGGCTCGAAGCCGGTCCTCGTTGTCTGTGATCGCCCAGTACGGGCGCTTGTGCCGCACAAGACCTCGTTCCTTCAGTCGCGAGAGGATGGCACTGACAGCGTCCGTATCCAGTTCGAGTTGTTCAGCAATCGTCGCCGCCTTCCACGCCCGGTCGTCGTTCTCGTCAAGGAACAATACGATCCGCTCGGTGTCGTTTCGTTCCTCGAATTCATCGTCGTCGGCGTTCTCGAACTCGTCGATATCAATGGTGCCGCTCGACATAGATTATTGTTGGTAGCGTGGGTGCATAGCTATTTTGGGTGTTTGTTACAGGAGGAGCACACTCACGTCTGAGGCAGGTCAGACTCTGTCATTCACTCTGTCGGCGTCGCGATGAGGTGCTCCTCGAGGTCGCGTGTCCAGTACGTCGCCGGACCTCCGGGACTACATCGCGCACACAGCTGTAGCGAGCCCTCGAGATTGCCGAGTTCGACGCGGAATCGCGTGAGGGCTGCAAGCGCGTCGACGACGAGCCCACAGCCGTCACAGGTGCAGTGATCGAACTCGTCAGGGTCCGGCTCCGCCTGGATAGCGCAGTCGACACAGATTGGGTGGGTGACTCGCTCGTCTTGGCCCCACGTATGCGCCTCGCCAGACTCGACGCCGGGCAGGGCGTCGCAGAACGCACAGCCAGTGAGTGTCTGCTGTGTCACTCACCCACCTCGTCGGCATTGCGAGCAGCCGTCCAACCTTGATGGAAGACAGCAAGTTGGGTGCTCGAGTCAAAGGCAGTCCCACTTGGCTCGTGGACGAACACCCGCTTGCCAGGGACTGGTGTCACCACATCGTTATCGATGAGTTCAGTAACGAGCTTTCGGGCGGTTGTATCGCCGATATCTGCGGTCACGACGCGAGTTGCATCCTGATCACGGGCAACGAGTCTGGCTTCGAACCGGCTGTAATCGTCTGCAGTGTCGTCAATCGGGTTTGGATCAGTCATTGGAAATCACATGACGGCTCACTGTTGAGCGCGCCTCATGCCTCACGGCGCCGATAAACTCACTGCTGGAAGCACAGTCGAGTCGAAGATACTAGGTGATGCGTACTGGAGTCAGTAACCGATATTCAACAGCGGACTCGAGTACTGACGGCTGATGATTACCTCTTGCTGGTCCGTCGGCCTGTTCGCAGCTGCCACGTCGGCTTCACCCGGAACGTATCTGGTTCCTCAACAGGATGGGTATGACTCTGATTTGTCGCTAGTGGTGTTTCAACCTTCGACTTGTGAGTATCAGCATCCGTGCAGTGGCAGATTTGAACTGTGAACTGATAGTAATGGCGTGCAAGATATAGAGGATAGATTCATCAGCGCGGTCGCCCACGAACGAGTCGTTAGATAGGTCTGGGTATTTGTTGCCGATTAGGCACGTGGTAGGAACGACTCAAGTTGAGAAGTACAGAACGTGCGCGTCCCGTTCATCGAACGAAATTGGCAGCTGCTGTTCAGCGGTGTGAGTTTCAGCTCTGCCAGAAATACTCGGTAGAGGCGCAATAATGGATTGACGATCGACAGTCTATATCATATATGGCACTTCCGTTCCGCCTCGAATCCGAGGAAACAGACCGACTGATTGCGCTCAGCGACGGCGTCATCGCGATTGCTATCACACTGTTGGTGCTGGAAATCAGCGTTCCGACGGTTCCTGCCGGAAGCACGACTGCGGTCGTGCCTGACCTCACCGCTGAGCAGTGGCCCGAGTTCGTCGGGTACGTGCTGAGCTTTCTAGTGATCGGCCTCTACTGGACGTTACATCGGCGCGTGTTCGTCTACGTTGAGGGCCACGACCGCAGCGTGGTCTGGCTCAATCTTCTGTTCTTACTCCTGGTCGCGTTCGTTCCGTACGCCACGAGCGTGTTCGTCGCCTACCCGACCGGGTTCGGCATCGCGTTCTACGCAGGGATATTGTCACTCACTGGATTCTCGCTGGCGCTGTTGTGGGGGTACGTCTCCAGAGAACGCCTCCTCGAAGCGGGACTGACCTCACGAACGGTCGAGATTCAGGCGGCACGGTTTCTCGTCTCTCCGATCGTGTTCGCGGGATCGGCAATCCTCGCCCAGTATAACCCGCTACTGGCCGTCCTCTCGTGGGGATTGCTGGTTCCCCTCAACGGCGCTTTCGAGTCACGACTTGTCGCGAGCGTCGAGGAGTCGGTGACCGAGTCAGAGAACCAGCCTCAGTGACATCCTCTCCGCTGTAAACGGCGGAGCTTCCCACAAGCCGAAGCTTGCTGAGTTGGGAGATTTACGGTTTCACATCCCCGAGAGAATGCTGGCAGTGCCACGCTACCGTTACCCCTATCCACCGTTGAGAAGACGGGGATTCGGAGTTATCTTGTGCTTCCTGCACCCTGTTCGTCTGATGGAAGGGGTGCTTCCACGACGAAAGGGCGAATCCCGATACTGTCTCATTGGGATAGGGCGGATAGACCGCCTCGGATAGCATTCAGTCCGCCGTAGAACCTCTTAAAACTACGTGCGGGCGCTGTATCCCCGCGCTGAAGCGCGAGGTTTTAGCGCCCTACTCCGCTTGATAACCCTCTGTTCGCCCAGCGTTCGTACTGGTAGAGACGTACCCTGTCTCTCTCACTTCCAACCACCGATAGACGCCAACTGGCCAGTGACCGATACGCGCGTATATCTTGCAGGGCTTCGGAAAAATGAGTTGGAACTGGCAGTTTGATCGTAGGATGATGTACTCACAAGTTCACCGTTGAAGCTACACTAGTGACGCGGGCCGTGAGAGGCAGTTGATCAGTTCATCACGGACGTCCTGCCGAGGCATCGTCTGTTCGTGCCAGCCGAGCCGTTCGTCGTAATGGCGCTTTTTGAATCTCTCGCCAACTGTATCGGCTGCAATGTACTGTGTTCGTTTGACCCCTCAGATATTCGATGATTGACACTCGGCACCGACGTCTGCATGCGTGAGTTCGACGAGAACACACTCGACGAATGAAATGAGTGACTCCCGACTTCGGTCGTTCGGAACGCGTAACTCGAGGCCGGACCAGGGTGGTTCAGAGGGCTGTCGGTGGGTTGGTGCTCGATCGATACCATGGTCTCGTAGATGCTGTCGCTCAGAAGTCATTCGCTATCTCGGGGCAGTTCGACCGCCCCGCACCCATCTCGGGGCGAGAAAACACTCCGATGACATGTTTTAGGATGTGTGCAGCCCTGACTGTACTGAACGCTACGAATCTCTTTGAGGACCGTCTCTGCACTAGTCAGTTAGCGTTCCAGCTCCAGTCGCTCAATATGTGCAATTCGGTCGTCTATCGGGGGATGTGTAGATAATATGCGTGTCCAGCAGTGGCGGATTCGGCGTATAGCTCTCTCGTATAGCCTTCCTGAAGATTGTTCATCAGCTGTCTCTGTCATCTGGACGTCTCTAAGTGCGCGCAACCCATTGGCAACTTGGTGTGGGTCATCGAGAAGCTTGGCTGCGTATCTGTCTGCCCGATACTCTAGCTGTCGACGAGCCCACACAAAGACAACTCGTCCAACGAGCACTGTGCTACCGGTAACCAAGAACAGCATCCAGTGGTACTGCACAAAATACCGAAGAGAGAGGACAGACAGAGTTGTCAGCACTACCGTCCCAACCAAGGAGATAACTGCGTGGTTTTCGTCGACATGTCCCAGTTCATGAGCCGCAATCATGGCGATGTACTTGTTGTCAAGTGCTTCAAACGAGTGCTCGTTGATCAGAATGACTTTGTAAGCCGGAAAGACGCCGGCAGCAACTCCGTTGATCGTCTGTCCGAACTCGCCAGTAGCCACTCGAAATGCAACGTCTTGGTCGGCACCAATCTCACATGCAGCGCGTTCTCGCCTATTCAAGGGTCGTGTTGCGACATGATTCCGAATGATTGTACCCGACATCGCCACTATCCCTGCAAGAAGGAACACCGCAACAACAAGCTCAAGTAGTGATTCTCCAAAGATAAGCAGTGAACCAACGACGAGTGATACAAGAAGACTGGATCCGATAACTGCAATCCGTGTAATCGCATCCGTACGAGAGCTCTCTTCATCGAGAATCCGCTGCACTTCTGCCAGCACATGTTGTGCTGAGTAAACGACAGAGTGTACAAGAGCAGATACCATGATACTCATGACTGCCAAGGGGATGGCAACCATAGAGAGATCGACGGTCGGAACAGCCCATCTGACATAGAGAGTACAACCGAGAAACACAGCTACCGAGAGCAGTATCCACGGTATCAGCTCGGCTGCAGATCTGCGTAGTAGATGCAATTGATTCGCCATTAGATCTGGTGTATAATCGAAGAGACCAAATCTCGCTCGGTTGGAACATTGGTTTGTTTCCGGTCCACTTTTAGGGAGTCATAGAACATCATACACCCGATCTATGGGACCCTGATTTGATGAATATGGATGTGTTGTCACTTCTAGAAAGGTCAGTTCGTATCGACTCTTCGACTCAACTCTACGACTGATAGTTCTTTGACCACTGGTAGATATTCCGTGTTAGATAAAGTCCGACGACTATCGGGATGCTCACGGAGATTAAAAAGAGGAGGTTGTAGGTAAGCGAAAATGGTTCGAGATCCCCATCAACTACGACCTCTGGTTCTGCCAGCCACAGGTCGTAGCCAGTGGGGATGAACGCAAGCGTGAACAGTAATACTAGCACGGCCGATATCTGTCCAAATCGATATTTTGCTCGGTGAATTATGTCACCCATTGATTACTCATCAAATTTAGTAGGGTGAAAATTCTTTGGTAAGATCTTATGCTTATCAAGTTCCTCTATCATACCTTTCTCTGAATTGGAGAAACTATCCACCCAACGACTGTTATTTGGAGTTATCGCCGAATAATCGTCCCCACAGAGAGGACGTCTCTGAAGTGGGATCACAGTTGGACGTCGTCTCGGCTTGTTCTTCTCGAGTCTGCTCAATCTCTCGGTTACGCTCTGCAAGTTCGGCACTGTCTAGATGAGAGTTTGAGGAACGAGCAGGTGGTGGCAAGAAGTGTCCATGCAACTTGCCAACCTGCTCAGAGAGAGCTTAGACGTGGATTGTGATGAGGTTTGGGAGAACGAGCGCACCCCGACACCCATTAGGGTGTTCGGGGTGCGCCTGCATTCGATGGGTTGTCGGTGCGGGAAGTCGTCGCTGTGCTGGACTTACTTGGTGTCGATCGGTCTCATGGAGCCGTCTGGAACTGGACGCACGATCTCGCGGAGAGCCAGGCGGACCCGCCGACGGCAGCGCCGTCGCGGGTCGCCGTCGATGAGAAACAGATCGAGGTCGATGGCGAAAAGAAATGGCTGTACGCGGCGATCGATACGGAGTCGAAGCTCTTGTTCGAAATCGACGTACACAGCCGCCGCGGGACCGATCCCGCGGCGGCATTTTTGCATCGGCTAACCGAGAAACACGACGTGTCAGACACTGAGTTTCTGGTTGATGGCGGTGGCTATCTGACTGCCCTCTTTCGACACGATCTGAGCGGTCAGCTCAACTATACAGACCGGAACCACATCGAAAAATGGTTCCAGACTGTGTCGATGCGAATCGACCGCTTTCACTCGTTTTGGCGGGGCAGTCCAGCCAGTGCACGTCGCTGGCTCAGACGGTTCAGACACCACTACAACCACGATAAGCCGAATCAAGCACTCGATGGCCGAACGCCAGCCCAGGAGGTGCTGAACTAGACAGTGCCCCTTCGCCACGATTGTCCGATTGCCAGCTTCATGGCAGACGACGATCGTCAATTCGGCTCTGTTTAAATTCACATCAAATGACAAATTCAGACTCGGATACGATCTATAGGCAAGAGATAGAACGGACCCCACCCCCGAAACAGGATTGTAATGGTGGATTCTGTCGGTTTCTCACTCATGAGCGTATCGAAAGAAACGGAATCCTCTTCGAATTCGATCTCGAGCCAAGCTATGTGACGACTCGGACGTACGTCGATCTGTCGAGATATTCGATGAGCCAAATAGCCCCGAGATTTCTGATCGAACTCTTCTGGAGTGGGACGTACTGGTGTCTGCTTTCGTTCAACCACAGCTCGAGAACCTGTAATATGGAATCAATGTGAAATGTGGTAGATTCGCATCTTAGTCGCTATCCTCCGACGGGACGTAATGTTCGCGGTGAATGATCCATTCTTTGTCGTCTTCTTCATTGATGGCAGTAACGACGATTTGATCACCATCTGGATTGAACTGGATATAGAGCGTTACACCGGTCCACGTTGCGGTGAAATCCTCGTCGTCTCGATCATATGCTTCAGTACTCGCACCGGCAATAGTCGACTCAGCTCGGATGCGTCCAGCATCGACTCCGCGTTCATCGGTCAGCACGACCGCAGCCTGCGGCACATCGCTTGTCGGACTATCATACTCCCAATCGATCTCCTCGACTACGTCACTGTTTTCGTCCTCGATTGGTTCCTCAAACGCTTCCTCCGGATCATCGGGCGTATCGTCGATGGGGGCTGAGAACAGATATTTCCACTCTCCATCTTCGGTTGCTAACACCCAGACGTTCGCCTCCCCCTCAGTCGGATCTTCAGGATGTACCTCGAGTACTGCGATATCCTCACCGTCGAGTTCCGCTGTAAGCTCATCACGCTCAAACCAGAACTTCGCTCCCTCGAGTTCAAGGAGATCGGCAACTGTTCCATTTTCAGTTCGTAGCTCGATATTATATTCGCCGACGTTCTCATCTCCATCGCTACCACGGAATTCCCAGCCACCCTCTACCCACGCAGCGGGGTCGAGTGGGTTCAGCGAATGAGAGACCTCACTCATTGTATCAAGATCACCCTCAACGGCTGCCTGAAGGTACGTCTCAATCACTGCAACAAACGTCTCGTCTGGATCAATTTTATTTACCTCTTCTCCATCGTTTGATTGGTTACCATCCTCGTTCTGCTCGTCGTTGGTGGTTGTGTTGTTCGGGGACGTACCGTTCATCTCTTCGCTCGTACATCCTGCCAGCGGTACAACGCTCACAACGAGACCGACACGGAGTGCACTCCGACGAGAGAGTCTAGTTGAATTAGGACATTCGTCGCTTCGCGACTGGAGGGATAAATCGTGTTCGGGAGACATACTTTGGCTTATACTATTGGACTTTTGAATGTTTTGGGTTTATTTGAATAATAAGATACTAACAACAACTGCGCCACGAAAGACACTAGCTAAACTAGAAGAGGGCATCACAAAACGGATTGCAGACTCTCCCCATGACTACCCGATAAACGGTAAGTACAGAGAACGGACTTAGCGAAGGTAGAACCTGAAAGTATACCAAATATATTGGATCCGTCCCAAACTCGTCTAGAGTTCGCTTCAGGGAGTGTCAACTGACCCTCCCATTGTATGGCTGCTTTGGCTGACCGACCGAGCAGTTTCCCGGCGAACGCCGCGGAATCATTCCCAATATCGAGGAATGGCGAACTGCTCGAGTTGTTCTCTCTCTGGTTTATGACGAATGTGAGATATTCTCCAGTGTAGGTGAAGATTTCGTCCGTAACACCTACAGTCCATAGCTGAGAAGGAAAAGTACAGTTCCAAAATAAATGAGGTGGAAACTTCGATTGAAGGAGGTTCTGAATCATATCGCGAACACAAAAATAAATGGCTAGATATACTGAGTCAATTCAAGGGAAGCAACGCGACGAGAACGAAGATTATACGTGCAACTACAAATTGGACGATATCTTCGGGTCAGTGGTTGCTGACGGCTTGGGTGGTCACAACGCCGGCCACGTCGCCAGTGAAACTGCAGCAAAGACGTTCGGAAAGTCTTTTCAGCAATTGAACTCTGACAATCTTGATGAGGAAGTTGTCCGCTTGAGCTTTGAGGATGCGGAGGACGCTGTCCACCAGAAAATGAGTGAAAAACCGGTTATGAGAGGATGGGTTCGACTCTGGTCACAGCAGTCATCAGGGACGGAAAGCCTTGGTTGGGAATGCTGGTGACAGTTGGGGTTATCTAATCAGTGGAGACGGAATCCGACAAATCATGAGTGATCATATCGAGAAGCAGCATTACGGAACGGCTGACCACTTACAGATTGCAACATACCTGCATAACGTAGTCGGTGACTGGGATGACGAGATCCAAGTTAATGTCTTTGAACTTGAGTTTTCTCCAGCTAAACCTGAAATATATTCAAATTCATAAATGGGACTAAAAGATATTTCGTTTGAAATACTAATGATGATCGACTCAGTCAATCTTGAGGCTGTTGTTGAGTCAGCAACAGGCTGGCCTGGAATGGGCATTATTTTCACGTACTCTTTTCTGATTGCGTTTGCGCTCCCTGGCCCAAGCGAGATTGTTTTGGTTGCACCGATCGATCTTGGCTTCCCACCGTGGGCGAACCTCTCGAGTGTTATGCTTGTAAGCGCGATCGGCAAGGCCGCCGGAAGTGTATTTGCGTTCCACATCGGCCAAGAGGTCAAACAGTCTGGTCCGGTCACACGCTGGTTACGACAGTCGAGATGGAATATTTTAGAATGGTCTGAAAAACGATCAGTCCAAATTGCTAAACGATATGGATATAGTGGACTCGCAATGGCACTCTCTGTTCCGTTCTTTCCTGATACGATATCGATCTACGCCTTCGCTGTCCTAGAGCGGAATTATATAAAATTCGCGATAGCCACGTTTCTTGGGAGTCTCGGTCGACTTTTGGTTACAGTCGGATTTTTTAGCGGCCTTTCAACGGTGGTCTGATTTGTCAGGCGAACTGGATTTTTCCTGGTCAATCGGATCTTCGATATCACCCATAACCGCTTCGAGCAGATCTGTTACGGTCACAAGTCCGACGACATCACCGTCTTCGATCACGAGTGCAAGTTCTTGGTTTTCTGCCTGGAACTGATCAATCGCATCACTGACGTCCACGTCGGGAGAGAGTGTCATCGGCGGCGCTGCCAGTTCTGCAAAATCAATGTCACCGTCAGCTAACTCTTCACGATGCCTAACTAAAATTGGCGTATAGATAATTCCCTGGAAGTCAGTTAACTCCTTACCGACCAGCGGATAGCGGGTCTGCGGGCGGTTCTCCATCTTCTGAAAGTTCTCTTCAGGATTATCCTCAGTAGATAGTACGACGAACTCTTCTGGCGGAACCATTAACTCACTAATCGGTTGTTCGCCGATCTGAAAGGCATTCATCACTTCCTCACGGCGCTCGTCCGAAAGATCGCCTTGGCTAAGGACCGAACCAAGTTGATTTCGGAGGTCGGCTCGGGATTCGATAACATCCTGTTCAGTTTCGCGCCAGGCACCAGTCATCTCGATTCCGAACAAGCCAAGTGTCTTTTTTGCAACCCAATCGCCGAACCAAATCGCCGGGGCGAGCACCTTGGCAAACCAGTACAATGGCCGTGCGCCGTACTTACAGACCTGCTTCGACCGCTCGACACCAAGGTATGTCGGAGTCTGCTCACCATGGGTAAGATGAATTAGATTAATAAGGAGAAATCCAAGCATTGAACCAGCACCGACCGAGGCAAGTGCCGTATTTTCGAACAACGGCTCGAATAACGCTGCTAAGCCTGGCTCGGCGACGATTCCGAGTGCGATACTCGTTCCAGAGATCCAGATCTGACACGATGTAAGATAAAATTCAAGATCCTCAGTCATCTTCCAGGCGAGTTCAAGAGAAGGAGTATCGAATTCAGATTTGGGGTATTGCCGAGCTCGGGTAAGGCCAAATTCGGTGGCAACGAAAAATGCGTTCAATCCAATAAGAAGTATCCCGGCCAATATTCGTCCGCTGATTTCAAGAGGCTCCATCGGCATTCTGTAATATTAGGAGGTATAAATGAATAGGGGAAAGATAAGTGAATATTGTTCTTGTAAAGTGTTATCGTATTTCCCCGCCGCTACCGATACTCCTTCAATCACAACTGGCATCCAGTATATTGCATCTCAAAATATAAGAACAGCTGCGGTGACCATTGAGGTAGACCAGTTGTTGGAACAAGTAATGTTATGGGACAGTCACCTGAGATAAGATTATGAACCTCAGCAAAGGGTATCTTCTTACTCTCGTCGCCGTCTTCCTCACATTATCGATTTTGCTTGTTGAGCCATTTCTTCAGTACGTTCTTGGGGCCATACTCCTCGCGTACGCGCTCTATCCACTTCAAGTCCGTCTCGAAAAGTATACGTCATCGATGATTGCCGCACTCTCCCTCGTGATTTTGACTGTCATCGGATTTGTCACCCCCTTCATGTTGATTATCGCGTCCATCATGGGCAATACAACGCGTATTCTCCAAAACCTTGAAATTGAATCGAATCCAATTGAAGAAATTGAATCTCTTATTGAGGGATACACTGGACAAGAGATTGATATTGTCGGGGAAATTGCCGGCTCAACACAGGAGATCAGAACAGTCGTATTCGAGCAGTCAACCGACGCGTTCAATTCGGTTACTCATTTCGTCATTGGAATTACGTTAGGACTCTTTATTATGTATTACTTGCTCAAAGAGGGAGACAAACTCATCGACTGGCTCTATCAAACAGTCCCTCTCCCAATAGACATCCAGCGTAACCTCTATGATGACATTAGCGACATGATGTGGGCCGTCCTCTTCGGGCACGTCTTTGTCGCCATAGTCCAGGGGGGCGTCGCTGGGCTTGGATTCTTTGCGACTGGTATCCCCAACGCAACGTTCTGGACGATCATCATGATGGTTCTTGCAATGGTTCCGCTAGTAGGTGCGATTCCCATCTGGGGGGGTGCTGTAGTCTATTTATTCCTTTTGAATAAGCCGTTACTCGCTATCGCGCTATTTGCCTACAGCGTCATCGTGGTCGGACTTACCGACGACTACCTTCGTCCGTTTGCTGTTGAGCGGTATGCCGAACTCAATCCCGCCGTTATCCTCCTCGGAATCCTTGGTGGCGCGTATACATTTGGGATTATGGGTCTATTCTTCGGCCCTATTATTCTCGGCGGATTGAAAGCAACTCTGCATGTCGTTTCCAATAGTTGGGACCGACTTGGCGAAGGGTGGTAGTCAGAGATGACTTCGCCGTCGACTTTGATTTTTGTCTCGTCGATCGCTATCTCTTGCCGATCTCGAGTCTCGAACACAACAGATACCGAAGCCGATGGAATCATTGTTTGATCGCCTTGTGTGACCGATCCCAAAGAATTCGATTCGTCGGTAAGGGTCCAGTTTGATACAGAAACACTGTGAGTACACGCTGTTCCGACGGCGTGTCTTCAGTAGAGAACACTTCTTGCTCGCGCGCTGGTTCTACAGAGATTCGAGGCGAGTGCCTCAAGACTTGACTCCGAGAGCGAAGCCGACACGAACCTTTACCAACCACGTCACCGTCCATTGATTCAACGGATGTAGTAGGTGTTAAAGACCTTAACGCGAAGCGTCCCTCTGAAGGGAATGCGCCAGCTCTCAAAATACCGCGACACCGGGTTGCGGTTGCGACGGGTGGTGTCAGGCCTTGTGGACAGGTTGACCGCATTCCTCGTCGTCCGTTCGAGGCAATCAGGCCGAGGGGCGGCAGGAAGTGTTCATCCCAAATCTGCGGGAAGCCTCGGGGCTTGGCCCCGAGGCGGTTGAGCATCCTTTGTGTACCATTTTCCCTAGCTCGGCCTTACACTATGGTTGAGATGGCTCTATCTATGGAGTGAGCAACTAATGACAGAGTCGTAGGTGTGGTCAATCTGTACTCTTAACTGTAATGACGGGGACTGGAACCGAGCGGACAACCTTCTCAGCAAGACTTCCAAGTAGTATACGTTCAGTCCCGCGCTTTCCTGTTGTTCCCATCACAACAGTATCGATATCATGTGACTCAATATACTCGAGAATTACATTAATAGGCGTTCCATGTTCAACGTGGTGCACGATATTTGTGATCCCGTATGTCTCTGCCTCTGAGGCGAGATTGTCAACGGCCTTGCTTGCCGCTTGTTCTCCAGTTTGATCAGATGACGTTGACAAGAGACCCAAACCATGCGGAACATCGTTCACTACGGATAGAATATGAACGGTTGAATCGAGGGTCGCTGCCAATGAGAGCCCATGGTTGGCAGCACGGGTTACTGCAGGACTTCCATCCGTTAGAATGAGAATATTTTTATATGGGAATGTAACTTGTTCGTCAGGTTGCATCCTCACTGAGAGAACTGGGACAGAAGAGAGTCGAACCACTTTCTCAGATGTACTCCCGAGGAGATATCGTGACAACCCCTCTCGGCCGTGAGTTGGCATCACGATTAGATCATATCCGTAATGCTCGGCGTATTCGACTATCTGCGGGGCTGGATTACCTTGAACAACGTCGGTGTCATACGAGACACCGAGTGTATCCAAGGTTTTTGCTGCCTCTTTGACGATATCATCTCCTTTTTTAACAAGTGCATCAACAACTTCATCGCCAACGACTGTGACACTATCACGAGTTGTATCTGCAACAAAGAGAATATGGATAGTGGCATCCAGTCGATGCGCAATTTCGCTGGTATGATGAAGTGCTTCTGCTGCTCCCTCACTATTATCAAATGGGAGAAGAATGTCCTCGTACATACTCACTGCAAAGAATACTATGGGAGTCTCTAAGGTCTTTTCCCTCTCTCCACTTAGAGAGCTATCTCCGATGGATAGATGACCGACCTCTCACTCGCGGCTACATGATCTCGAGCGACTGTTTGGTTCGCTTTTGCGGTCGCTGGTTCCGAAGTTTCATGTACGATCCAATCACGCTGCCGTCGAAGTCGACCCCATCGACGACGCTTGCCTCGTCGAGGATGCTGTTCTGGACGGACGCATCGAGTTTAAAAGTGGCCCCACAGACATGTTTTCTCTTTCACGATATATTAGAAATGTCGTTTAGGTCGAACAATTGGAGATCGTCACGCTCGGACACGGCTTCCTGTACTGATTGTGTTACTCCACTCCGTGTAAAAAATGCATATTCCGTGTCAACTTCGCCAGTATCCGGCGTCCAGCGAATCTCCGACGCATGATCTTCGAGTGAGGCGAGCGCACTGTAGTCAAGCGGCGCGCTAGTGAACTTGCATTCTCCCACGACCATTGTCCCGTCTGTGGTAAACCCGACAACATCGACCTCGTGTTCCTTGTACCACCAGCGGCCGATATCGAGGAACAACTTCTCTGGATACAGATTCGGGAGGGCATCCTGGCAAAGCGTTTCGAACTCTTGACTGACGAAATCAGGGAGTTCTGGTTCGATAACTGCGTCGTAGGCATCCTCACCTAGACGTTCGTATCGATCTTCTTTGCCGTAAACGAAGCGGAACCAGAATCGAAAGAGGGGATCCAAGATTCGATATCGTCCGCGGCGTGACTTCGCTTTCTCCTCGGTGATCGGAACTTCCCGTTCAATGAGCCGCAATCGTTCTAACTTCTGGGTGT
Source organism: Natronorubrum aibiense (assembly GCF_009392895.1). Lineage (GTDB taxonomy): Archaea > Halobacteriota > Halobacteria > Halobacteriales > Natrialbaceae > Natronorubrum > Natronorubrum aibiense. The sequence continues at coordinate 224,230 of NZ_CP045489.1, forward strand.
ACGTCGAGATTTGCTTCCCGTCAATTCCCACCGTTTGGGCAATCTCGTTTGATGTCGTCTTCCCCGCGGCTATTGCGGTGAGGATCGCAAAGTACCGATTTGGGTCTGTGAGTTCGGTTCGGAGGACGTATTCTGGTTCGTTGTGGAGGTACCCTTTCTGAGAGAGCACTTCCTTCGTGAGGACTGTGCCGAGGTCCTGGTTGAGATCGATACCGTCAAGATAGTATGGTACACCACCAAAAATACCCCACGCGAAAACACGCTCTTCAGGGGAGTAATCGCCTGGAAGGAACTCTTGTGCAGCGGCGAAGTCGAGTGGCCGGAGATCAAGTTTCTCGGTGAAGCGCCCGTACAGGGGACTGTTCCCAAGAAGCGTCGCTTCTTCCATCATGCTGATTGACGAGCCAACCAGAATGAGGGTTCCCGATGTATTTTGGAATCGCTGATCCCATAATCGCTGGATGGCCGAGGGAAGGCTCGCGTCGGCATCGATCAAGTAGGGAAATTCGTCGAGGACGATGATTCCGTCTTGGTCACCAAGATATCCCAGAAGCGCTTCCCAGTTTTGCTTGATATCCGTAATTCCTGGAAACGTGTCGGCAGCGACGTCGACAAACTCGTCGAGTTGTATCTGTGAAGTGGTTTCCGTAGCCTGATAGACGACGGCATCGTCGCGCTCGGCAAGGGAGTGCTGGACGAGTTGTGTTTTCCCAAGGCGCCGTCGGCCGAAAATAACAACCATCTCAGCATCGTCGGAATCGTAGCACCTGCGGAGCCGTGAAAGCTCATTTTCCCGGTTGACGAAGCGCACCATATCTGTACATTATCCCACCAGAAGATAACACTTCCGAGTAGCCTATTCTAAAATAGGCTATTTCAAAATAGGCTATTTTAAAGCTGTCTACAAGGACCTCTCTGTATTCTTGGAATCGCTGTACTGAAGCGGGTGACTCGAGTCCGTTCACCCACGCACGTCGTCAATCGAATCAGAGACGGCCTTCATTTTGACGTCGGCGTAGGCCTCGTGGGTGGTCTCGATCGAGTTGTGTCGTAACGGTTCCTGAGCCTTTTCGGACATCCTGCTGGTTAGAGGTCGCGCCCGAGTGCCCGGCGAGCGCCGTGCAAGGTGAGATAGTCGTACTCGCACGGACAGAAGTAGTAACCACTCAGAATTTCTCGGTTGACTCGACGGAAACTACCGATTCTCTCGTCGTAGCTGTTCAGTTGCAATTATGCAAATACATGGTAACTGCATTATTATATTCGGATTACAGTCAATAACAGAATACTCACTTCGAATCTGCTAAGTCACGTCATGGTAGACGATCAATCGAACCGCGACGGGCTGAAGCGGAGAGGCTACCTCAAAGGGGTCGTGGGAACTGGACTCGGCATCGGCATACTAAGCATGTCGACTGCCACCACGCACGCGAGCGATGACGAGAACGATACCGAGGACGACGCCGAGAACAAGGGTAATACGCATAATGTTGATGGCGACAGCGTATACTTGGTCTTCGGTGCCGATACGTCCGAGGACGATCTCGACGCGTGGGTCGCCGAACACAAAGACGAGATCACCGAGGGATCGAGAGACTCCATCACACAAGTTGTTCAATATCATGATGTCTCCCAGCTTAACGTCAATCAGCAGGCTACCGCCGTCAGTATCGCTATTGATGACGGAGAGGCGACGGCAATTCAGCAGGCCAACCAGAATAACAACAATACCCAAAAGGGACACGCTGAGTCGATAAACATCTCAGAAACAGAGAACAGTGAGACGTTCAACGACGTCAGCAACGTGTACATTGTCTTCGCCGAGGAGACCGGATACCGAGAATTCAACGGCTGGGTCGTGAGGGACGAGACCTACCAAAGCGAGCAGTCTGCCCAGGTGACGATTGAGCAGTCTCAGACGGTCAATCAGTTGAACTACAGCAGCCAGAGCGCTGCCGTCGCCATCGCTGAAGGTGGCAGCGACGCCGAGGCCTACCAGCAGAGTGCGCAGACGAACGAGAACTACCAGCACGCCGAGGCAGCCGCGGTGAATGTCAGTAGTAACGAGAAGGAGACAGGTGACGGTCAGGAGGCACTGGAATCGGTTGAACAGTGGCAGGAAGTGGCCCAACTCAACGTCAGTGAGCAGGGCGTCGCGATCGCGATCGCCGTCGGTAGTGGCAGCGTTGCGGAGGCGTGCCAAGTAAGTGCACAGTGTAATCTCAACGAGCAGGTCGCTGACGCGACCGCGATCAACTTTGAATGGACGTCCGCCGACGAAGTCGTCGCTAACGCGGACATGGTCGGCGAATTCTCAGACGAGGAGATGAACCGCACTGATGATGGTTCGTCTCAATCGAACACCCAGGAAGAATCCGCTAATATCACGCAGGTTCAGAGCGTCGGACAAGAGAACATCAGCTTACAGAACGCCGCGATCGCCGTCGGAACCGACGATAGCACCGCAACAGCTCGACAGGAGAGCTATCAGGCAAACTTGAATGCACAGGTCGCATCCGTGGAAGCGCTGAACGTCCAAGATTCTCACTGCAGCGCGACCGTAGTGGTGAGCGGAAAGGACACGAACGGCGACAAATCGTGGGCTATCGCCTACGAGAATGGCGACAATGAGACCGCACAGCAGATGGCTACCGCTGAAATCAACCAACTACAGTTCATTGAACAACTGAACGTCAACGAACAAAACGGCGCGATTGCGTACGCCGCTAACAGCGACGATGCGGTGGCCGAGCAGCTAAATTACCAGTTGAACAAGAACGTACAGGTAGCGGAAACAAGCGCTGTCAATGAAGGTGAAGGTGGAGGTAAGAAGGACAAGGGGAAAAAGAAAAAGAAGGTGAGAAAGTGCTCTATTGAAAATGCGGTACGGCGCTAAGATCATAGCTTCTTAGCGGTCTTTTTGATGTAATGGAAAGTGAACACGAGGACGATCTCCCGGAACTGGCGGTACCAGAACCGCGAATGCAGGGCGAGGCTTGCATTCGCAGTTTTGCAATCTCTTTCGCTTGATCGGCCGTCTCGCCGGTTTCAGCGATCGATTCGTTGACCTCATGGATTTGGCTGGCGATCTTCTTGCGGTTGCGCTCGGCACGGCTCTGTTCCTGCTGGAGATCGTCGATACGCTCCTCGAGGCGTCACACTGGAACAATGTTGACTCCAACCTCGAGGACTCCGGCAATGATGAAGCAGATGGACGCACTCACAATACCATTGAAACACGAGAGCCTGACGCTGTATGGTGATTCACCAAAACCAATAATATTATTATCAGCTACTGTCAATGGTCATCATCGTGGCTGCCATCCCCGCCTTCACTACTTTCGTGTCCACCGTGCCCGCTGTCACCACCGCTTCGAACCATCTCATTCAGTTCGCGGATCTTCTCGTGAGTACCGTCGGGTAATTCAGACTGCGGCTCGGCCATTCCAGGCTGGTCGTCGAGCTGGGGATCACCGACGACAACGCACCCGAGCATCCCTGTGTTTTCGTGTGGGCGACAGTAATAGTCATAGACTCCTTCAGTTTCGAATGTGTGTTCAAAGGTTGCCCCTTGGTCGTCGATTTCCCCGCTATCCCATGCCTTAGCGTCATCAGGAATCCTCTGGGGCTTGTCGTTCGCCGGTGCATAAGCGGTCGTCGTATGAGAACCGCTCTCGAGCGTCCACGTGATCGTCTCTCCAAGTTCGATTTCAGCGACATGGGGCTCGAAGTGAGTTCCAGAGTCATTCGTCACCATTGTCACTTCGGCTACACTCTCAGACGTACTATCCGTTTCATTGCTCTCATTGTCGAGATCCTCGCTCGAGTTAGTAGCCCCCTCATCCGAGTTGGCATCGTTCTCTGATTGGTCGTCTTCGGTCAGACAACCGGCAAGTCCAGTTACAATTGCACCACTAGCTATCCCAAGTACGTGCCGCCGATATGGTTGATCGCTCATTGTGATTGCTAAATTGGCGATTCGTCTCCTTTCCTTATCAAGCAGAGTAGGGCGCTAAAACCTCGCGCTTCAGCGCGGGGATACAGCGCCCGCACGTAGTTTTAAGAGGTTCTACGGCGGACTGAATGCTATCCGAGGCGGTCTATCCGCCCTATCCCAATGAGACAGTATCGGGATTCGCCCTTTCGTCGTGGAAGGCACCCCTTCCATTAGACGAACAGGGTGCAGGAAGCACAAGATAACTCCGAATCCCCGTCTTCTCAACGGTGGATAGGGGTAACGGTAGCGTGGCACTGCCAGCATTCCCTCGGGGATGTGAAACCGTAAATCTCCCAACTCAGCAAGCTTCGGCTTGTGGGAAGCTCCGCCGTTTACGGCGGAGAGGATGTCACTCGGCATATAATGTCAAACTCGTTGGTTTACTTCGACTGTTCGAGCCTGTCGTGGCGGGCTTCGAACTCTTCGTCAGTGAGATCGCCGCGAGCGTATGCCTGGCGATCTGGAGGAGCGTCGAGGGACGGTACCAGCTCCACCAGTCGAGGTACGCCACTCCGAACAGACTTCCAACGTAGACGATCCATGCTGTCCAGCCGAGCCAGAACGTCCAGTTGCGGGTGCCGTGGGTCCAGAACCGGACTGACTGGCTCCGGATACTCACGAGAAGTCCACCGAGCAGTATCCCTCCGGACAGGAGTCCAAGGCCAAACAGCGATGTCTTGATGACGGGCATGGGTGAGATTGTGGGTTACGCAGGCAGGGAGAGATCTACATTCCCTAGTCTGCGGGCGTTAATCGCGACGATGATCGTCGACAGCGACATAAACACGGCGCCGATCGCCGGCGACAGGAGGATACCGATGGGTGCGAGAATCCCCGCCGCAAGCGGGAGCGCGAATACGTTGTAGCCGGTCGCCCAGACAAGATTTTCCTGCATCTTCCGGTAGCTCGCCTTCGACAGTCGGATGAGCCGCACCACATCCACCGGGTTGTTGTCGACGAGGATGATATCGCCCGATTCGATGGCGACGTCGGTCCCCGATCCGATGGCGATACCGACGTCAGCTCTCGTGAGCGCCGGCGCGTCGTTGACACCGTCGCCGACCATCGCGACGAATTTCCCTTCCGACTGGAGCCGTTCGACCTTCGTGTCCTTCTCCTCGGGCAGCACCTCCGCGAAGTACTGGTCAATACCGAGTTCCTCGGACACAGCCCTCGCGACATCCTCGCTGTCGCCAGTGAGCATTGCCACTTCGATGCCCATCCCGTGCAGCGCCTCGATAGCCTGCCGGCTTTCTTCCCGAATGACGTCTGCCAGCGCGAACGCTGCGGCGATCTCGGATTCATCGTGGACCAGGTAGATGATCGTCTGTGCGTTCGAGCCGGCTTCCTCAGCGAAGGCAGCGATATCGTCAGGTCGTTCGATGCCGAGTTTCTCGATCAGGTTGGGGCCACCCAGATGAACCGTCTTGCCATCGACGGTGGCTCTGACACCGAGACCGCGAAGGTTCTCGAAGTTCGAGACGCTCGCTCGCTGCACCTCCCGTTCCTCAGCAGCATCCCGGATGGCGCGAGCGATCATATGTTCGGAGTCGCCCTCGACACCAGCGGCGATTTCGAACACGCGCTCTTCACTCCAGTCGCCTGCCGTCTCGACGTCGACGACGCCCTGTTCGCCCTTCGTGAGCGTGCCCGTCTTGTCGAACATCACCGTATCGAGGTTACGAGATTCCTCCATGGCTATGCGGTCGCGGATGAGCATCCCGTTCTGGGCAGCGGTCGAGGTGTTGATTGCGACAACGAGCGGGACGGCCAGGCCAAGTGCGTGGGGACACGCGATGACGAGAACCGTGACCACGCGTTCGAGAACACCGATGTTGAACCCGACTGCGACGATCCACGCGACGGCCGTAATGCCCGCAACGGCGAGTGCGACGTAGAACAGCCACCCTGCTGCGCGGTCCGCCAGGAGCTGCGTGCGGGATTTGGACTGCCGGGCTTCATCAACGAGCCGCATGATGCCTGCCAACGTCGTCTCCTCGCCCGTCTTAGTGATTCTGATGCGGAGGCTCCCGTCCTGGTTGACCGTCCCGGCGACCACTTCTGAGCCGGGTTCTTTGCCCACGGACCTGGACTCGCCGGTGATCATCGATTCGTCGACGGACGACTCGCCCTCGGCGACCTCGCCGTCGGCGGGAACCGAAGCACCGGGACGAACGAGTACGACGTCGTCCTCAGAGAGTTCGTCGACTGGCACTTCCTCGGTATCCCCACTCTCGGTGACGCGCTCGGCGGTGTCGGGCATGAGCTTCGCCAGTTCGTCGAGCGCACCGGAGGCCTGTCGGACCGAGCGCATCTCCATCCAGTGGCCCAGCAGCATGATGTCGATCAGCGTGACCAGTTCCCAGAAGAACGGCGTCGTCCCTTCGAGAAACAGGCTCGCGATCGAGTAGACGAACGCAACGGTGATCGCCAGCGAGATCAGCATCATCATCCCTGGCTCACGGTTCTCGAGTTCCGTCCGGGCCATCGAGAGGAACGGCACGCCACCGTACGCGAAGATCACGACTGAGAGGACGGGTGTGATCCAGACGCTTCCAGGGAACGACGGCGCCGTGTAGCCGAAGACATCCTGAATGAACTCGCTGAAGAAGATGACCGGCACCGAGAGCACGAGCGACACCCAGAACCGCCGCCGGAACATCTGCTCGTGGCCCGTGTGGTCCGTGTGGGCGGCGTGATCTTCGTGCCTTCCCTCGTGGACGTCCGCGCCTTGGTCGTGTGCATCGTGATCGTGTTCGCCCTCTCCAGTATGGGCGTGGCTGTGTCCGGGCTCGGCTTCGGGATTGTGGTGTGCGTGTTCGTCGGTGCTTCCGGGTTCCGTGGTAGTCTCGCCCGTCCGGTCGTGGTTCGTGTGCTCGGAAGAGTGGGGAGGCTCCGTGGTAGATGAGGGATCTGTCGCTCGCCTCCTTCCATCTGCTTCTAACTGGCAAATACGGCAGCAGTAGACGGGTCTCTCGGAATTAGTTTCCGACGAAGCGTCCCGTGTACGCTCGTGGTCTATGTGGTTGCTCATGGGTTGGGTGTTGGTGCCATTCCCCCATTATTCTGTCCGGGACCTGATACTGCGCGGGACGATCAGGGCAGGCGGACTCGGAAGAGAACGACGAGGTGGTTGTCCGCGAACGTTCTGGGTGCTCTCAGGCGTGGGCTGTGTATCCAGCGTCTTCGACGGCTTGCACGAGGGCCGTGACGTCGGCGTCACCATCGACACTCGCCTGTTCGGCCTCACGATCGGCGGTGGCGTCAGTCACACTAGACACGCCTTGAAGTGCCTCTTCGACTGTCTGTTCACAATGGCCGCAGGTCATTCCCGCGACGGTGATCGTTTGACTCATTCCAGTGAGAGATACGGACGGCTCCTCTTTGTCGTTTGCTGCTTCGATACTGCTGTTCGAACGGCCGTAAAACGACGCATTCCAAAGTATCTGCTGGGGAATCGTATTGTATCCTGGATCCCTATCGCCTAGTATGCGGGACTTGGACGAAACCGACATGGAGATTCTCTCACAGTTAGCCGAGAACGCCCGTCGCCCGTTCAGCGCGATCGGCGAGGAAGTTGGCCTCTCGGGGCCAGCGGTTTCAGATCGCGTCACACGGCTCCAAGAGACCGGGGTCATCAACCACTTCACTATCGATGTCGACCGTACCAAACTCAGAGCTGGTGTGCCGGTACTTGTCCAGCTAGATAACCCATCTGAGTCATTCGACGCGGTTCGTGAGCGGGTCAGGAATGATGACGCCGTCGAACACATGTTCATTACGTCCGAGGGAGACCTCTGGTTCTACGGACGTGCAGAAGCACAGAACGTCCGGGTGTGGGTGAACACACTTCTGGATGGCGCTGACTCGGTTGATTACACAGTCACGTTAGTCGACGAAGTCGAGTGGACGCCATCGATCGACGGCGTCGAGTTCGCACTCACGTGTGCCGAGTGCAGTAATACTGTGGATTCTGAGGGGGAGACGAGTCGTATTGGCGGAGAACTCTATCATTTCTGTTGTCCATCGTGTCAGAGTCGATTCAAAGATCGACACCAACGTCTCGAAGAGGGCGTGTAGCGCTGACGTTGGTTTGGAACCGAAAGTAAACGCCGTTGATTACCCTCACTATCCAAGTAGAAACTCACCTAACGGAGTAGCCCCTATAGTATGATAATGGAAACACGCACAGCACATCTCGACATCACAGGGATGACCTGTGCCAACTGCTCGGGGACAGTTAGCGACGCCCTGGAGTCACTCGACGGCGTCATCGAGGCGAACGCCAATTTCGCCACGGATGAGGGCTCCGTCGAGTACAACCCTGACGAGGTATCGCTTGCAGAGATTTACGAGACGATCGAGGACGCCGGCTACGGTGCGGTGTCTGACACGGTGACCATAGGCATCTCCGACATGACCTGTGCCAACTGTGTACAGACGAACGAGACCGCGCTCGAGAACACGCCGGGTGTTATCGCGGCCGAGGCAAACTTCGCCACCGACGAAGCGCAGGTCAGGTACAACCCTGCGGACACGTCCCTCGACGCGCTCTACGACGCTATCGAGGACGCTGGTTACTCGCCGGTCCGTGAAGACAGCGACAGCGGTGAATCGGGTGAAGATGCTCGGGACGCTGCACGACAGGGAGAGATTCGAAAACAGCTTCGACTGACGCTGTTCGGAGCCGCGCTGTCGGCCCCGATGCTGTTTTTCCTCGCAGAGAAGTTTCTGCTCGGCGGGGGAATTCTCCCGGAGACGGTCTTCGGCGTCGAATTTGGGTGGGTTGAGTTCCTGCTGGCGACACCCGTTCAGGCCGTGCTTGGCTGGCCGTTCTACAAGAACTCCTACAACGCGCTGGTCAACAACAGGCGCGCCAACATGGACGTTCTCATCGCACTGGGTTCGTCCACTGCGTATTTTTACTCCGTTGCAGTACTTGCCGGACTGATCGCGGGAAGCTTGTACTTCGACACTGCCGCGCTCATCCTGGTGTTCATCACCCTTGGGAACTACCTCGAAGCCCGCTCGAAAGGGCAGGCAGGCGACGCCCTTCGGAAGCTCCTCGAAATGGAGGCCGAGACGGCCACCGTTGTCGACGAGGACGGTACCGAAGTGGAAGTGCCACTCGAAGATGTCACAGTCGGCGACCGCATGAAGGTCCGTCCAGGCGAGCAGATCCCGACCGACGGCGTCGTCATCGACGGCCAGAGCGCCGTTGACGAGTCGATGGTCACCGGCGAGTCGGTCCCCGTCGAAAAAGGCGAGGGCGACGAGGTTGTTGGCTCAACGATCAACGAGAACGGTGTGCTCGTCGTCGAGGCGACGAAGGTCGGAAAGGACACCGCCCTCCAGCAGATCGTTCAGACAGTCAAGGAGGCCCAGTCCCGCCAGCCAGACATCCAGAACCTCGCCGACCGCATCTCGGCGTACTTCGTCCCAGCAGTCATCGCGAACGCGTTGCTGTGGGGCACTGTGTGGTTCCTCTTCCCCGAAGCACTCGCCGGATTCGTCGACTGGCTCCCGCTCTGGGGAGCGGTCGCTGGCGGACCAGCCGTGGCTGGTGGCACTGTCTCAGTCTTCGAGTTCGCGCTCATCGTCTTCGCGTCGTCCGTGTTGATCGCCTGTCCCTGTGCGCTGGGGTTAGCGACGCCTGCTGCAACGATGGTTGGGACGACGATCGGTGCCCAGAACGGCGTCCTGTTCAAGGGCGGTGACATCCTCGAACGGGCGAAAGACGTCGACACGGTCGTCTTCGACAAGACGGGTACGCTGACGAAAGGCGAGATGGAACTGACCGACGTCGTCGTCTTCGATGGCGACAGACAGTCTATCACAGACGGCGGCGACACCGCTGCCGATGGCGGCCAACTAACCGCACGTGACCGCCTCAACGAAAACGACGTGTTGCGGCTCGCGGCCACGGCCGAGAGCGGGAGCGAACACCCGCTCGCCCGGGCCATCGTCGACGGAGCCAGAGACCGCGGCATCGACGTGAGCGACCCCGACAACTTCGAGAATGTCCCTGGCCACGGTATCAAAGCGACCGTCGGCGAGAATGAGGTGCTGGTCGGAAACCGAAAGCTCCTCCGCGACAACGGGATCGACCCCTCGCCCGCTCAGGAGACGATGGAGCGCCTCGAGAACGAGGGGAAGACGGCGATGCTCGTCGCCTACGAGGGCGAACTCGTCGGTGTGGTCGCTGACGCCGACACGATCAAGGAAACTGCGACCGAGGCCGTGAGCCAACTGCAGGAGCGCGGCGTCGACGTGATGATGATCACCGGCGACAACGAGCGGACTGCTCGTGCCGTCGCCGAGCAGGTTGGGATCGACCCCGAGAATGTCCGCGCGGAGGTTCTTCCCGAGGACAAATCCGATGCCATCGAGGCCATTCAGGACGAAGGTCGCAAGGCGATGATGGTGGGCGACGGCGTCAACGACGCGCCCGCGCTCGCAGTCGCCCACGTCGGGACCGCCATCGGGAGCGGGACGGACGTCGCCATCGAAGCGGCGGACGTGACGCTGATGCGCGACGATCCACTAGACGTGGTGAAGGCCATTCGAATCTCGGACGCGACACTCCAGAAGATCAAGCAGAACCTCGTGTGGGCGCTTGGTTACAACACGGCGATGATCCCGTTGGCTTCACTCGGGCTGCTCCAGCCCGTCCTCGCAGCCGGCGCGATGGCCTTCTCGAGTGTGTCGGTGCTGTCGAACAGTCTACTGTTCCGTCGGTACACTCCAGATCACGATTACGAGCTCCTCGGCCGCCTTCGCTGAACATCACCTGCTCGACCCATGTCCAATATTTCTCGCCAAACAGTGCACGCGTATCTCGTCGAGATGGCCAGCTCCGAGCCGACGTACCTCCGTGCTCGGGAGATTGCCAATGATTTAGACGCATCACCGAAAGCTGTCGCACAGTATCTCAGTCAGCTCCAAGAGACCTCGTCGACGTATCGATCGAACAGCGGCCTGCTCATGGCGCTCTTGGGCGTGATAGTCGTGGTCCCCGGAGAGACTCGAAATACAGGAAATTAACCGAGAAGATATCGAGTCCAGGGATACCGTTCAACGAGCGGCACTCCACCGACCTCGTACTGTTCGATATACGCATCGAGCCCTAGTATCCGTCCAGCGCCGAACGCGGCGACAGAGAGGAACACGAGCATGTACGCGAAATCCCCGTTGATGTAGCCGTGTGCGACGTCCCAGTTGCCGAAGTAGAACATGAGCATCATAAACGCCCCCCAGAACGCAGCGAGCCGAGTGAGCACGCCGAATAACAATCCGAGGCCGATAAGCACCTCACCCCACGGCACTGCGACGTTCACGAAGTCAACGAACCACGGCGTGTTCCCCATCGCAACGAACAAATCTGCAAGCGGACTCCCGCTGTTCGGGACGGCCCCTGTTAGATAGCCGCCGGCACTAAAACTCCCCGAGAGAACCTTGTCAAGTCCACTCTGGAAAAACGCAATTCCCATCATCAACCGAAGCGCGAAGATAAACCAGACACTCAGCGTGTGTAGTCGACCGCTTGCGGTGAACCCCCCGATCGTACTTTCTAGCTGGACTTCGTGCGATGCCATATTATGGGCTGACTCTCGGACGACAAATAAACCCAGGCAGTACTTTGCCTCCTCAGTATCTCTAAATAGAGGCCAGCAGCCAGACACGTCACAAAGTCAGTTTCACCAGCAGCATTCTTCGTAGTGCTCGGAAAATGGCGATTCTCTGGAGAGAGGCGGCTACTCCTCGCTGAGTAATCGACGGAGCACCAGATGGAGGATGCCGCCATTTTCGACGTATCGAACGGCTGCAGGCGTCCCAACCTGTGCCGTGACTGGGAATTCGACGGTCGAGCCATCGGCACGTTCTGCGACGACGGTGAGATCGTCGTTCACGTTTAGGCCGTCGTCTAGGCCGTGAATCGCGATCCGTTCCGATCCATCGAGGTCGAGCGACTCCCACGAGTCATCGTCGACGAACTGGAGCGGCAAGACACCCATCCCGACGAGGTTGTCACGGAAGATGCGCTCGTAGCTCTCGGCGATCGTCGCACGGACACCCAGCAGATCCGTTCCCTTTGCCGCCCAGTCCCGGCTCGACCCTGTTCCAAGCTCCTCGCCGGCGAACACGACGAGGGGCGTGTCGTCCTCGCGATAGCGGCGGCTGGCTTCGAAGACCGTCGTCTGGTCGTCGGTTGGGTGATGGATCGTGTAGCCGCCTTCGACGTCGTCAAGCATCTGGTTCTCGATGCGAACGTTGGCGAAGGTGCCGCGCATCATCACCTCGTGGTTGCCCCGGCGAGCGCCGTACGTGTTGAACTCGTGGGGTTCGACGCCCTGTTCAACGAGCCACTCTCCGGCCGGTTGCTCACGGCTGAACGGCCCGGCTGGACTGATGTGATCGGTCGTGACCGTATCACCGAGCAGCATCAACGTACGGGCGTCTTCGACGTCTGCGACGCCCGGCTTCTCCAGCGGGAAATCCCTGAAGAACGGTGGCTCGCGGATGTACGTTGAGGAGTCGTCCCACTCGTAGACGTCACCGGTCGGTGCGTCGAGCGCCGCCCACCGCTCGTCACCTTCGAACACTTCGGCGTACTTCTCCTCGAACATCGAGGAATCGACACTGTCGTGGACCGCCGCGTGGATCTCGTCAGCGCCGGGCCAGATGTCAGAGAGGTAGACCAGATTGCCGTCGTCGTCGGTGCCGAGCGGATCGTGTTCGAGATCGATATCCATGCGCCCGGCGAGTCCGTAGGCGACCACGAGCGGCGGACTGGCGAGGTAGTTCGCTCGCACTTTCGGATGGATGCGTGCCTCGAAGTTGCGATTACCCGAGAGGACGCTCGTCGTCCAGAGGTCCTCGGCGTCGATCGCGCGCTCGATGGGTTCGGGGAGTGGCCCGGCGTTGCCGATACAGGTCGTACAGCCGTAGCCGACGACGTTGTAGCCGAGGTCTTCCAGATAGGGAAGCAGTCCCGAGGCTTCGAGGTATTCGGTGACGACGCGACTGCCCGGTGCGAGACTCGTTTTGACGTACGCCGGGACGTCGAGCCCTCGTTCGACAGCGTTGCGGGCGAGCAGCCCCGCCGCGAGCATCACGGACGGATTCGACGTGTTCGTACAACTGGTGATGGCGCTGACGACGACACTACCGTGTCCGATTTCGGTCGTTTCGCCGTTCACGTCGACTTCGACTCGTTCAGTGAGATCGCCGACGTCCGGCTCTGGAAGATCGGGGTCGGGTCGATCGTCGTCGGAACCGCTGCTCTCGCTGATCCATCGTGTGATCGCATCTTCGTCGATATCGTCGAGTTCGTCCTCGAATTCGCCGTGGACCAGTCCCCGGAAGTGCGTCTTCATGTCGCCCATCGGGACGCGATCCTGGGGGCGTTTCGGCCCGGCGAGGCTGGGAGTGATCGTCGAGAGGTCGAGTTCGACCGTCTCGGTGTACTCGGGGTTCTGTTCACCGAACAGCCCCTGTGCGTCGAGATATTCGCGAACGAGTTCGATGTGCTGCTCGTCGCGGCCCGTGAGTTCGAGGTACTCGAGCGTTGCTTCGTCGACGGGGAACATACTGATGGTTGAGCCCTGTTCGGGCGCCATGTTCGCGATGGTCGCCCTGTCTGGAACGGTGAGATTCGATACACCAGGGCCGAAGAATTCGACGAACCGATCGACGACGCCGACCTCCCGAAGCTGCTCAGTAACGTGAAGGACGAGGTCTGTTGCGGTCGCCCCCTCGGGAAGTTCCCCGGTGAGCCGGACCCCGACCACCTCGGGGAGTTTCATCGTGATCGGCTGGCCGAGCATCGCGGCTTCAGCTTCGATGCCGCCGACACCCCAGCCGACGACGCCGATACCGCCGATCATCGGCGTATGGCTGTCCGTCCCCACGAGCGTGTCCGGCAGGAGCCACTCTTCCCCATTCTGCTCGCGGGCGTGGACAACCCGCCCGAGGTACTCGAGGTTCACCTGGTGGACGATACCAGTCCCCGGCGGGACGACGCGGAAGTCGTCGAACGCCTGTTGGGCCCACTTGAGGGAACGGTACCGCTCGCCGTTGCGCTGGTACTCCAATTCGACGTTGCGCTCGTAGGCATCCTTGGAGCCAAAGTAGTCGACCTGCACGCTGTGGTCGATCACGAGGTCGCACGGGACTTCCGGCTCGACGATGGTTGGATCCGCACCCTTGCGATCGACCGCTGATCGGAGTGCTGCGAGGTCGACCACGGCAGGGACACCGGTGAGGTCCTGCAGGACGACTCGGGAGGGCGTGAATGGGAGTTCGACGTTTGGGACCTCGGGTTCCCACGAGGCGGCATTGCGAACGTCCTCGGCGGTTATCGTTTCCCCGTCGACGTTGCGGAGAACGGACTCGAGGAGAACGCGGATACTGACGGGGAGCTGGTCGAGTTCGCAGAGACCCTTGTCTTCGAGGACTGTGAGGTCGGCCATCTTGTAGGAAGTGCCGTCGAACTCGAATTCGCGGATTGCGTCGAAGGGAGACGGTTCGTTCATACCTTGTCCTACGGTGACGTGGCTCTTGAATCATCTCCCCCATGGATGGGGTGACGATGTGGACGGTCACTTCTATCAGTTGGAATGAGAACGTCAGTATACATAATTCGGTTGACAACTGATTCTGCTACGAACTCGTCCCCGGCGACTTCGGTTTTTCAGATGCCGACGATTCGATGCGGTCCTTGAAGAAGACGAGTTCCTTGGTCGTGTGATCGTAGAGTTTCGCCTTCCCATTGAGAGCGGTCGTGAACACCCATTTCAGCGCCCGTCCCCGTCGGTTATTCGGGAAGTCCATCCAGACGGTGTGTGACATCCGAGTCCCGTCTTCAGTCTCTTCGAGTCGAATGGTGCCTCCTTCGGGAATCCGAACGGTGACGAATCCTCGAAGGAGCGGGTAGTACGCCGTCCCCGTCCAGACCGCCACGTTGGGATGGTCAATATACTGGAATCGGCCATGCAGGTCGGCGTACATCCCGGCGACCTCTTCGGCCTGGTGGAACGTTGCGCCCTCTCGGGGACGGTTATCAGGCGTGTCGTATTCGAGCCCATAGTGTTCTTCGGGGTTCGACGCCGTCCAATGGACTGGGTCGGTTACGTACTCCCAGATCTCCTCGGACGATGCGTCGATGACGATTTCGGCTTTGTCGGTGACGTACATGGATTGGCTCCCTGATTTATCAAGCGGAGTAGGGCGCTAAAACCTCGCGCTTCAGCGCGGGGATACAGCGCCCGCACGTAGTTTTAAGAGGTTCTACGGCGGACTGAATGCTATCCGAGGCGGTCTATCCGCCCTATCCCAATGAGACAGTATCGGGATTCGCCCTTTCGTCGTGGAAGGCACCCCTTCCATCAGACGAACAGGGTGCAGGAAGCACAAGATAACTCCGAATCCCCGTCTCCTCAACGGTGGATAGGGGTAACGGTAGCGTGGCACTGCCAGCATTCCCTCGGGGATGTGAAACCGTAAATCTCCCAACTCAGCAAGCTTCGGCTTGTGGGAAGCTCCGCCGTTTACGGCGGAGAGGATGTCACGATGCGAAGGCGTTGTACAGCCACGCGAAGGCGTACATCAAGACGAAGCTGATCACCGCTGCCTCGACCATGCCCGCCACAGTCCCGACGACGGTCGGTTCGAAGAACAGGTGCCACTGCTCCATCGCTTCGACTGCGCCCTCGTAGACGCCGATCGTTCCGAACACACCGAGCAGGAGCATCGCGATGGCAGAGACGACTGCTGCTGCGCCCGCCAGTGCCAACGAATCGAGATTCATCACGTTGGTCGTGGAGTCCATTTCGTACGCGTCTTGGTTTGTGGTAGTAGTGCTCATGACTAGAGATACGCTCTACTCCTTCAATCGGGTTTCTCTTACAATTCGAAAGGGAGTGTTTCCTTGGTAACACGGAGCAAGATTATCGTGGGGGAAACAGCGGTACAACCCCCATATCTGTGTGGCCGGTCCGTCGGAAGACCAAGGAGCAACCACCGACTGGAATCAGCGACACGCAAAAACTGATGAGCGCGAACGCAGTCCTCGAACGGTTGACCACGTCTGATAGCACGAATTACCTTTGATTGCAAAATTCACTCCGCCCACTGCCTCGGTTTCTTAAGAACAAATAACAAAACAGATGGCTGCGATAGTCTAGATATGCAAGCCGCCCTCATCGACGGAATTCTCGAGTCGCTACGGATCGGCGTCGGGTTCCTCTGGATGGCGACTTGGGCGATCATCATGGGGCTCGTCATCACGAGCCTCGTCCAAGTCTACGTCTCGAAAGAGCGAATGGCCAACGTACTCGGAGAGGGTGACCTGAGCGGTCTCGCGAAGGCGACGGTGTTCGGCGCCGCGAGTAGTGGCTGTAGCTTCGGCGCCGTCGCCATCAGTAAGGGCCTGTTCAAGAAGGGCGCGCACGCGGTGAACTTCCTTGCGTTCATGTTCGCCTCGACGAACCTCATCGTCGAACTCGGCCTGATGATCCTCATCCTCCTTGGCTGGGAGTTCCTTCTCGCGGAACTCCTCGGCGGCGTCATCCTCATCTCCGTGATGGCGCTCCTCGTCCATCTGACGCTCCCCGAGAACCTGTTCGAGCAAGTCCGGCAGGAACTGAATCAACGCGACCACGAGCAGGGAACCACCGAGGACCCGACCTGCGGAATGGAAGGCAAAGACGAGTACTCGCTGGTGACTGACGGGGGCGAGACGCTGAAGTTCTGTTCGGAGGGTTGCATGGAGACTTACCAGCAGGAGGCCGCAAGTAGCGGCGGGTGGCGCGACGAACTCCTCTCGTGGGGTGGGTGGTACAAAGTCGGGAACCAGTACCGCAAGGAGTGGTCAATGATCTGGACGGACGTCATCGCAGGCTTTCTCATTTCGGGGTTCGTCATCGTCTTCGTCCCCCAGCGGGTGTGGAACACCCTGTTCCTCCAGGGCGACGGACTACTCGTCAGCGCCGAGAACGCCATCATGGGTGTGGCGATCGCCGTCATCAGCTTCGTCGGGAGCATCGGCAACGTCCCGTTCGCCGTCGCATTGTGGGGAGGCGGTGTCAGCTTCGCCGGTGTCATCGCGTTCGTCTACGCCGATCTCATCACGATTCCAGTCCTGAACGTCTACCGGAAGTACTACGGCTGGAAAGTGATGCTGTACATCCTCGGCGTCTTCTTCGTCACGATGGCCTTCACCGGCTTCCTCATGGAGCAACTGTTCGCGGCGCTCGACATAATCCCGAACCTCGCTGGCGGGCAGACGGCGTCCGAACAGACGTACTTCGAGCTCAACTACACCTTCTACCTCAACATCATCGCGTTCGCGCTCTCCGGATTCCTCCTGTACGTCTACCGACGCGGCCTCGGTGCACCTGGACAGTACCGCGACCCCGTCTGTGGGATGCGAACCGACGATAGCGGGCCAAGTCTCACCCACGACGGCGAGACGTACTACTTCTGTTCGGATCAATGCAAGCGATCGTTCGAGAAGCGCCCCTCCGAATTTGCACAGCAACACCCACAGGTCTCAGAGACGGGTTCTTCCCAGAGCCATGAACATCACTGACCACTGTGTCTCGATACCAAATATCTCGGTGAGGCAGCCCCGGGTATTGCGTTGGCCAATCAAAACTTGTACAGTAATGTCTCGCGAACTCTTATGCATGAGTAGGTATCTCAGCGGATCGAGGTGGGGGAAATGAATCGACGGCGAGCCGATACAGTAGTCAGTGGCTTGGTCGCCGCCGTCCTCGTCGTCGGCGGTGTGCTCAGCTGGCAAGCATATCAGCAACAGCAAGCCTTCGACCAGATGGGATCGATGATGGGCACGTCGATGGGGTCCGTTCACGGAACAAATCCACTCTGGTACATCCTCGGAACCTTCCTCGTCTCGGCTGTCATCGGTGGGGGGTATCTCGTGATTCGGGATGAGGTCACCAGCATAGACGTAAACGACCGCTCACAGGATGAAATGGCGAATCCGACCGATCCTGAGGAAGACGAATCGCCAGAGGTAGCTATCCAATCGAATGGTGCCATCAATCCGGAGTCTCAGCCACAGGCTCGCGTGTTAGACCTCTTGCCGGATGATGAGCGACGGATCCTCGAACCGGTCATCTCCTCGCCCGGGATCACACAGGTCGAACTCAGGGATCGGTCGAACTTCTCGAAGAGCAAAGTAAGTCAGACGGTGAGCGCTCTCGAGAAGCGCGGGCTGCTGTACCGCGAGCGCCAGGGGCGGACATATCGCATCTATCCGAGCGACGACTTACAACGGAAACAGGCGAACTAGTGGACTGTTCCCACGAGTCCAGACCCGTGCTAAAGTTGTTCCACTGTCACAACCTGTACCATCTCGATGCAGGGATGGCGCGTGTCGTGAGATACGTCGAGTGACTCGGTTGAAGACCCGGTTTCAGATCGTTCACACTGCCGTTCGTGTGGTCGTGGTCCTGTCTGGGAGAAGGGGAGAGTGCCAATCCGGCGAATTCGAGCCGGATGAACGATTCCATTCCTGAAAAACGGTTAGAGCGCCCTATATACGTTCTAGAACGTTCTCCTGCGCGAATTCACACCCACGTCGATAACTCCCGAGCAGTCCTACGAGTAACCGAGGAGAAAGACAATGACCAACTTCAAACTCGGCCGCTGGCTGCTCGTGGCGCTCGCGATCGTCGGACTCGCGTTCGCTGCCCCCGTGGTCAGCGCACACGGCAACGAAACGACCGCAGACGACGCGCCCACGGACAATGCCACCGCAGATGAATGGGCCACTTGGATGGAGGCACAGATGACCGAACACATGGGCCCTGGTAGCGTCGAGTGGATGGAGTCGCACATGGGTGTGACCGTCGACGAGATGGCCCAGGACACGGCTGACGAGGAATACCACGGCGGGGCTGACGACGAGTACCCCGGTGGGATGTACGGGCAGGGCCACTGCTGACGGCCCTGACCGTTTCGATCGCTCCAACTGAACACCGCGATTCACCAGCTCAAGATAATGACGCAACTCACCACTCACATCGCACGCACTGCTCGTCGACTCGCGATACTCTCCGTCCCGCTGCTGGTCGCGGCGACTGGAACGGCTGCTGCCCACGGTAGTGGGAGCTACGGCGGCGGTATGATGGGCGGCTGGGGCCTCTTCGGCGGAACGATGGGGCTCTGGGGACTCCTCTGGATGGGGGCCCTCATCGCCGTCCCCCTCTACATCGTCTACGCGCTCCTCAACCGAGGATCCGGTGGGAACGAAGAGCAGTCGCTGTCGGTTCTCCGCGAGCGTTACGCCCGCGGTGAGCTCTCGGACGACGAATTCGATCGACGGCGAAAACAGCTCGAACGTACCGGATGACTGGAACAGTTGCTGTTCCAGCCGATACATCACACTCCCAACGCCCGCCGTTGCGGCACCCAACCGTTAACCCCGTGGACGGGGTATAATATTACATGGAATACACAATACAGACTTCAGTCACTGGCGATTTCGACGACATCGTCGACACAACGGTTGCTGCGCTCAAAGACGAAGGGTTCGGCATCCTCTGTGACATCGACATCCAAGCGACACTCAAAGAGAAACTCGACGAAGAATTCCGCCAGTATCGCATTCTCGGTGCATGCAATCCCCCGATGGCATACGAGGGACTGACCGAAGAAATCGAACTCGGCGCACTCCTCCCGTGTAACGTCATCGTCTACGAAACCGATGACGGCGATATCGTTGTGAGTGCCGTTGATCCAAAGCAATTGGTCGGTATCGCGGACAACGATGCGCTTGACTCCATTGCGACCGAGGTCAACGAGCGTTTCGAGCGTGTTCTCTCG
The DNA here is from genome assembly GCF_009392895.1 of Natronorubrum aibiense. GTDB lineage: Archaea > Halobacteriota > Halobacteria > Halobacteriales > Natrialbaceae > Natronorubrum > Natronorubrum aibiense. Next base: position 244,079 of record NZ_CP045489.1, read on the forward strand.
GCCGTCACCGACGAACTAGGATCCACGTTGGAGGCCTGATCTTCGATGGCTTCATCGAACCAACTCGACACCACGACAATCGTTCTCCTGATACTCGGAGCGATCATCTTGCTCCCGTTGCTCACAATGGGGATGGGATTCGGCGGGATGATGGGGTACGGTGGGATGATGGGTCAGTATGGCGGTACTGGTGGATGGTGGCCGCTCGTCGGGATGCTCGTCCCGCTCATCTTCCTCCTTATCCTCCTCGGCGGTGGCTACCTCGTCTTCCGGCGCATGAGCGAAACGCAGACGTCTCGAAATCCCGCGATGGAGGAACTCCGCACGGCATACGCTCGTGGGGACCTCACTGACGAAGAGTTTGAATCCCGCCGCGAGAGACTCGAACGGTCGGAGTGAGCCAACGAGTACGCACCAAGGTGCGTATTCCCACGCCTGTGTGATCGAATTCGTGATGCTACTCCTGATCGCCACTGTGTGAGCGCACCTTCAAATCGAAGAGATGGAGGCCTCTCAGCTTACGATTCTGAATAGTAATGTGATTAAGTCCCAACACAATAGTATACTATGTGACCGAAGTCATCCTCTTCACTCAAGAGACGTGCGGAGCATGCGCAACACAACGGGAGAAAAACGAGGGCATCGAGGACGAATACCCCGACGGCGAGTTTCGAGAGGTCGACATCCAGAAAGATCTGGAAACGGCCGAAAAGTACGGCGTCCGGAAGACGCCGACGACATTCGTCTACGCGAACGGTGAACAGACCGCTGAATTCATTGGCATCGTCGACCGGAACGACCTCGAGTCAGCTATCGAGAGCGCGACCCAGCAGTCATCTGGATTCGCCCAGCGCCTCGTCGATGTCGTGCGTGGATAACGAACCAGCGACCGATTCAACTCATATGACGAACTATAGTCGACGTCAGTTCCTGGGAGTGCTCGGTACCGGCGCAGTCGCCAGCACAGGCCTCTCTCAGCCAGCGAGCGCACAGGAGACGCCCGTCGTGAAGATGGGCAACAACTACTTCGACCCGATCGGGTTCCACGTCGAACCCGGCACGACCGTTCGCTTCGAGATAGCTGCCGGAGCACACTCGGCGACGGCCTACGAGAACCGGATTCCATCCGACGCCAATGCATTCGATAGTGGCGTCATCTCGTCGAGAGGGTTTGAATACACGTTCGAGGAACCGGGCACGTACGACTATGTACCTCGCGTGTGCGATCGCCAGCGATGCCGCCATTTGGAGCGACGATTCTGACTTCGACAAACAGGACCTGGTCGATACGTACTCGACGGGTGACGTGATCAACTCGTTTGACACGCTCTAACTCTGCGGACCCGTCTCTCAGTTCCACGCGCGTACACACGCAAAGATGACTGAATCACTGAATCGCCACTATACAGCGCCCCAAATTGGTCAGTATAGGCATACGATGTATGCGTGAAGTTGGCACTGTCTAGTTCAGCACCTCGTCGGCTGGCGTTCGTCTGTCGAGCGATTGGTGCGGTCTCTGATAGTTGTAGTAATGTACGAACTGTTCAATTCACTCGCGTGCGCTCGCCCGACTGCCAACCCATGAGTTATGAAAACGGTCAACTCGCATTTTGAGGGTATGAAACCACTTTTCGATGAGGTTTCGGTCGGTGTAGTTCACTTGACCGTTCAATCCTAATCGAGCAAGAGCAGTCCGATAGCCGAATTGATCAACGAGAAACTCAGCGTCCGAGAGATCGTGTTTCTCACGAAGTTCATGCAGAAATGCAGCCGCCGAATCGGTACCGTGCCGACCGAACAACGCGACATCGAGGATCAGCTTTGACTCGATGTCTATTGCGGCATACACCCAAGACCATTTTTGTACGCAATCGCGGATGGGAGCCGTTGTGTCAGCTTCTTTCTCTCCATGTTGTCGAGAGGTGTTTACAACTCCTCAACCGAAATCTCGTCAAGGCGTCCCACTACCGCTTTCTAAGCTGCTGTATTTTTCCGTAATATGAATGAAGTTCGCAAATGTGAGGAAGATGCATTTCCCTGTGAACTCTGGATCTCGACCCTGGAGGAGGGCTTCAATACCTTCTCTCTTGTCCTCAGTTGCGAACAATTGGATGAACAGTTCAGACACATATTCAAGTCCTTCTTCAACTCCCATCCGAGAACTCGCTTTGATCGCTTTCTTGGCGAACTCAAGTGTAATTGGACTCTTCTCAGCCATTGAACTTGCAAGATTATAGATGGCGTCCGTGTCGTATACCACATCAACTAGTCCAATCTGTCTGGCTTCCTCAGCACCGATCAACTCCCCGGAAAGAATAAGTCGCATGGCCTGACCTTCTCCGACGAGGTGTACGAGTCGCTGGGTGCCACCACCACCGGGGATCAACCCGAGGTTGATTTCCGGCTGTCCGAGTTTCACTCCGGTCTCAGCGATCCGGACATCACAGGCTTGTGTGAGTTCACAGCCACCACCGAGTGCATGGCCGTTAATCCAGGCGATGACTGGGATTGTTGCATCGTCGACAGTTTCATAGATCCGCGGCCGCTCGCTGGCCGCACGTTGTTTGACAAGATCCCGATCCTTGAATTCAGTGATATCTGCTCCTGCGACAAATGAACCGGATCCCCTGCCACCAGTGAGCACAAGCACTCGAATATCGTCATCCTCTTCCGCGGCTTTCACGGTATCTTTCAGTTCCGTTCGAACCTAATTATTGAGTGCATTTCGAGCATCCGGACGCTCAATTTCGACTGTCGCGACCCCATCAGCGTGCTCGCCAATCTCGACAGAGAGCATATCGTACTGGTCTTCGAGTTCACTCATCAGGACCACCCCAGTTGCCACTCGTGCCGACACGTTTTCCGTCCTCCCAGATATAATAACCCTCACCGGTCTTCTTCCCGAGATTGCCAGCCCGGACCTTCCGTCGCAGTGACTGAGGTGGTTTAAATCGCTCGCCGAGTTCCCTTCGAAGGTGTTCTGCGATGTGTAGGCGGACGTCAAGTCCGACATGGTCACCGAGTTCGATCGGCCCCATTGGATACCCATACCCAAGTTTCATTGCTTCATCGATGTCTGCTGGGCTTGCAACTCCCTCCTCAACCATTCGAATCGCCTCGAGTCCAGTCACGAGGCCGAGACGCGAGGTCGCAAAGCCGGCTGTGTCGCGGACGACGACATCCACCTTATCCATGCCCTGAACGTAGTCGATGGCAATCTGCTCAGTGCGCTCGTCGGTCTGTTCAGCGACGATGATCTCGACGAGGTCCATAATGTGGGGTGGATTAAAAAAATGGAGTCCGACAACGCGCTCAGGATGCTCAAGGACGCTCGCCATCTCGGTCACGGACAGCGAAGATGTGTTCGAGGCCATGAGCGTGTCGGTATCAGTAGCCTCCTCCACATCTACAAAGACATCTTTCTTTAGATCCATATCCTCCGGGACGGCCTCGACGACGAGGTCAGCACCTTCGACAGCCGCCTCGAGATCCGTCGTCCCCTTAATGCTCTCGAGCGTCGCGTCCATCTCTTCTTCGGTGACCTTGTCCCGATTGACGCCACCCTGAAGATTGTCGCGGATTCCCTCGAGGCCATCTTCGACAAACTCGGCTTCAATGTCTCGCAGCACGACGTTGTGGCCCGCCATTGCGGACACCTGTGCAATCCCGTGACCCATACTGCCAGCTCCGAGCACTGCAATTTGCATGCGTAAACGAACTCAAGTCGCGATCAAAAGCGTTCCCCTTCCTTAGACCGAACACACGTGTTCAAAGCTGATGAACTACATGGAAGCGATGGTATTCGCCTTCGCTACCAGATATAGACGGAACTACTATATCCACAAGTGAGAGAGAGACTCACAATGAGCGATCAACAGCCAGTAATTGTTTCGGCAGTCAGAACTCCACAAGGCAAACACGGCGGCATCTTCGCTGAGACGGGAAGCGAGGAACTTTCAGTACCGCTAGTAAATGAGATGCTCGCGGAAACAGGGCTCACAGGCGACGACGTCGATGATATTCGCTGGGGTTGTGCAAAGCAAGTGAACGAACAGAGCAACAACATTGCCCGCATCATTGCGCTGCTCTCTGATTTGGGTGAACGGGTCCCGGGAACAACGATCGACCGACTCTGTGCGTCCTCTGCAGAGGCGATTATGAGTGCCAGCGACGCGATACGCGCAGGCCAGCGTGAGGTCATCATCGCCGGGGGCGTCGAGAACATGTCTCGAAACGAACGTCGAAACGGAATCGACTCCTACGCTGGCATCCGCGAACAATACGACACGGCCGGCCTCGCAATGGGACAGACCGCTGAAAAGGTTGCCCGCAAGTACGACATATCTCGCGAGCGTCAGGACGCATACGGTGCTCGAAGTCAACAGCGCGCGGTCGAAGCAGCGGAAGACGGTACGTTTGACAACGAGATGATCCCGATCGAGACCGAAGACGGCCTCGTTCAGGAAGACGAGGGCCTTCGTCCCGGCACCACAAAAGAAAAAATTTCGGACCTTCCACCAGTGTTTGCGGAGGACGGCACCGTCACTGCCGCCAACGCTTCCCAGATCTCTGACGGTGCTGCTGGTGTTGTGATCACGAGCAAAGAATTCGCCGAGGTCGAGGACCTCGAGATCATGGCTGAGATCAACGATCACAACGTCGCAGGTGTCGATCCAACGATTATGGGAATTGGACCAATCCCTGCCGTGAGAGGGATCTGGGAACGGAACGGCCGGAGCGCCGAGGAGTACGATTTGGTCGAACTCAACGAAGCGTTCGCCAGCCAGACACTGTACTGTCAGGACGAACTCGGTTTCGATGACGACGTGTTCAACGTCAACGGTGGCGCGATCGCCATCGGCCATCCGCTTGGTGCGTCAGGGGCCCGCCTGCCTGTGTCATTAATTCACGAACTCAGACGTCAGGGTGGTGGACTCGGACTCTCGACGATGTGTGTCGGTTACGGCCAAGGTGCAGCCGTCGAGTTTCGAGTGCCTGAACAGTAACCTAGTCTATAGGATCTGATCAGCGATAATGTTCTTCTGAATTTCGCTGGTGCCTTCATATATTTTCGTAATACGAGCGTCTCGGTAGTAGCGCTCGGCAGGGTAGTCCGTGACGTAGCCTGCACCACCATGGACCTGAACACCTTCGTCGGCGACTTCGACCGAAATTTCGGAGGCGAACAGCTTCGCCATACTCGAGTACTGCGCGGCGACATCCTGATTGTTCTTCTCGACCTGTGACGCTGCACGGTAGGTAAGCGAGCGGGCAGCCTCGACCTTGGTCGCCATCTCAGCAAGCTTGTGCTCGATAGCTTGGAACTCTTTGATTTTCTGGTCGAACTGCTCGCGCTCGTTGGCGTACTCGATAGCGGCATCAAGTGCACCCTGAGCAGCACCAACGGCCTGCGAAGCAACGCTGGTGCGGCCGGAGGCGAAGAATTCCATAAGCTGATAGAATCCGTGGTCGACTTCGCCGATAACGTTCTCTTTCGGAACGTGGACGTCGTCGATGATAACTTCAGCAAGGTCGGACGCACGGATACCGAGTTTGTTGTCAATCTTCTCGGTTGTGACGCCATCACGGTCCATCTCAACGAGGAAGGCAGTGATGCCCCTGTGGCCCGCATCAGGACTCGTCTTGGCCATCGCGACGCCGACGTCGGCGACGGTCCCATTGGTGATCCACATCTTGTTTCCGTTGAGGACGTAGCCGTCGGCATCCTCCTCGGCTACCGTCTCGATGCCAGCGACATTTGACCCGTGTGCAGGTTCGGATATCATGGAGCATGAGGCAGTCTCCCCGTTGGCGACTTTGGGGAGCCACTCTTCTTTCATCCACTCGTCACCGAACTCGATGATCATGTTCGTTCCAAAGCCGGCACTGCCGACGGCCGACCCGATTCCGGGATCCGCTCGCCAGAGTTCTTCGGTAACGATCGTACTCGAGATTTTGTCCATCCCGGCCCCACCGTACTCGAGAGGGATGGCCGGTGCGACGAAGTCATACTCGGCAGCTTTCTTCCGGATCTCTTCGGGATACTTGTGCTCTCGATCGTGCTCTTCTGCAACCGGAGACATCTCGTTTTCGCCGAATTCGCGCACGGCTTCGCGAATTGCTTGATGCTCCTCAGACAGCATGAATGCCATACGTAATGGTTGTGATCCGGTACCAAAATAGCTTCGGTGCGCTCAACAGTTGCAAACTATAGGTTTGAGTTCTGGTGTCGCTAAAAAGCTGCCCTCACAGCATCTTCATCTGGGGCTGATCTGATCCGAAAGAATGACTACTCCTCTTCATTACGGAGTTCGAACTTCTGGACTTTTCCAGTGGTCGTCCGCGGTAGTTCTTGGACGAACTCAACCTGACGAGGGTGCTTGTATTCTGCGAGGTTAGTTAGACAGTACTGCTTGATATCCTCGGGTGTTGCGTCAGCGTTAGGCGTGGGAACAATGAACGCCTTGACAGTCTCACCGCGGCGCTCGTCTGGAACTCCGACGACAGCCGCGTCGATAACGTCTTTATGTTCGAAGAGGAGTTCCTCTACTTCGTGTGGATAGACGTTGTACCCGCCGGTGATAATCATATGCTTTTCTCGATCGACAATATAAAAGAAGTTATTCTCATCCCAGTAACCAATGTCGCCGGTGTGGAACCAGCGTTTGCCATCGGATTCGGTAAACGCCTCCTCGTTAGCTTCAAGTAGACCGTAGTAGCCTTTCATAACGTTGGGACCACAGATGACGAGTTCGCCTGTGATATCCTGAAGATCAGCTTCCTCTTCGACGATTGGCCCTCTCTCGACGCGGGTGACTTCCTCGAAATTATCGTCGACAATCTTCGCGTCGACGCCCTCGAGCGGTTGACCGATACTCCCCTTTCGGCGAGCGTCATTCGTGTTCGCGTGCGTGACTGGACTCGTTTCGGTCAGCCCATAGCCCTCGTTGAGCTGGACGCCCCAAAGTTCCTCAAACCGTTCGAGGACCTCGAACGGAAGACTTGAACCGCCTGAGTTGGCAAAACGCAACGCCTCGAACTCATACTCGGCGGCGTCTGGGTGATTAATCATGTCATTGAACATGGCGGGGACGGCGAACATAATCGTAATTTCGTCATCCTGGAGTTGGTCCATCACGGTCGATGAGTCCCACTTGGGAACGGGATAATAGGTGCCGCCGCTGTACATGGCACCGTTCATCACGACGGACATGCCGTAGATGTGAAACAGCGGGAGTGTGCCGATGAGTCGGTCGGAGACCTGAAAGCCGCCCGGGGGGACGCTCGCGTTGGCCCGCGTCGTAAAGGCGAGGTTGTGGTGGGTCAACAGCACGCCCTTCGGCGTGCCGGTCGTCCCTGACGTGTAGGGCTGGACCGCGACGTCGTCGTTCGCGCGGTCGACGGTCTCTTTGGTCTCCTCGGCGAGGAAGTCGTCGAACGCCGTCGCGCCGTCGACGTCCGCGCCCACGCTGACGATCTGTTCGACATCCGTGTTGTCTTGGACCTCGAGGACGTTGGGAACGAGGTCGGCCAGAGAGACGACCGCTTTTGCCCCACTGTCACCCAGCATGTGTCTGATCTCACGAGCCTTGTACTGAGGATTCATGGGGACAATGATTCCGCCAGCACGCAGGGTTCCGTAGAAGGCTGTAACGAACTGCGGCAGGTTTGGCAAGTAGATTCCGACGCGGTCTCCCTCGCCGATTCCACAGCTTGCGAGTGCTTGAGCAAACTGTCCGGCTCGCTCCCAGAAGTCCTCATAGGTCTGTTCATTCCCATCGTAGGAGATTGCAGCTGAATACGGGTTCGCTTCCACAGTCTCAGCGACATCTGTCACGAGGTTCGTCATACCTTGTCTATGAGTCGTATGAGCGGCACAAAAGGATTGTTATACTGTATTTCAATTTGATATGTATATTCGATTCAATTTTTTCGGTTTCTAAACTCAAAATATAACTGACACCGGTACACGAGTAGCCAAAATGAAAATCAGGTTAGTCTGTTGTCGGTGACTCCATATTGGACTCGTCGATATCGTAGCCAACAATGACTCGCGCATGAACGAGCGCACCGATGATCGCAACCGACGCAGCGATCTGAACGCCAATATGAGCAACCGAGCCGAACATGGCACCAAACGCAGCAATGACGTAGATACCGCGGATTGGATACGACAGATCTCGAGCGCCGTCAAAGCCGATGGTTGCAACGATGAATCCCACTGTGCCTGCAAGGACAGCAGGAAACGCAACCAACGTCGCTTGTGACCAGTAGATGAGACTGTTGTTCGTGACGAACGCGAATGGAATCACGAACCCAGGTGCACCAAGTCGAAGCGCCTGTACACACGATCCCATGAAACTCGAGCCAGCGATTCGTGAGCCAATGGCGACTGAAATTGCGACCGGTGGCGTGATCGCTGACAGCATCGCAAAGTAGAACACGAACATGTGTGTCGTAACCTCTGGAACACCCATCTCGATAACACCGGGTGCAACCAGCACGACGACAAGAATGTACGCCGCTGGTGTCGGCATCCCAAGGCCGAACATGATACTCGCAATCATCGCCAGGAGTAACACAACAAGAAGTTGCCCGCCACCCATCCCAATAATGGTCGTGCTGACTCGTGTAGAGAGGCCGGTAAACGTTACCATCTCGATGATGACGCCCATCGCAGCCAGTACGCCCACAAGAGGTGCCATCTCGAGACCGCCGGTTCGAAGCCCCAAAAGAGCCTGTTTGCCGAGTTTCTCAATGGTTTCACCATCCAGTTCGGAGTCACGAGCACCAGTGTAAATTACCTTCAGCGAGCCGACAACGAAGATCGTGATGATCGTGTATAGCCCGGCAGTGAGCGGGGTATATCGGAGGTAGACTAGGGTAACGAGCAGAACACCGAGAGGGATTGCGAAGTGGATACCACCGAGTAGCATCCGGAAATCGAACGAACCTGTATTCGGCGAAGTCCATCCGTACTTCAGGACAGCAAAGTGAAGTCCGATACCGACGCTGAAGTAGAACAGCGCGGCTGGAATGATTCCTGCTTGAATGATATTGACATAGCTGACACCGAGGAGATCCGCCATGAGGAACGCAGCGACACCCATCACTGGTGGCAGCATCTGTCCCCCGGCGGAGGCAACGGCCTCAATCGAAGCTGCGAAGTCGTCGTCAACACCCTGGTCTTTCAACATGGGGATCGTGAAACTCCCCGTTGTCGCCGTGTTCGCTGCTGCACTTCCGGTGATCGACCCCATGATCATGCTCGCGATCACAGCGATCTGGACAACACCGGTCCGCAGCGCCTTACCGAGTTCACGACCGACCTCCAACACGAAGTCCATCAGTCCATAGGCCTTCGCGATGCCGGCGAATATGATGAAAATTGCGACCCACGTCGAGCCGATCCCCATCAGCGTCTGATGGTAGACACCAGTTAATTCGATCGCACCCTGTCTGGAGATTCGCGTCCAGTCGAACCCAGTATGACGGAACACACCTGGAAGGTTCGGACCAATATATGAGTGTGCATAGATGATCGATCCAACGGCAACGGATGCGATTATGTTCCCGAACGCGCGTCGGGTTGCATCGATCACCAGAACAATCAGTGCAACCCCGACATAGAGATCGATCTGAGTATGACCCAATAAATGGACGTCTTGCTCGAGTCGCGTAAAGTGATACTCAACGTATGCCGTCGCCGTGAGCGCAACCCCTGCAAAGAGGATCGCGATCAGTGGATCGATCCGCGCATAGGCAGATTTTATGCGGCTGAGTTTCGTTATCGACCCAGTATCAACCACGGATGACCGAGGTTCCCCGTCCAGTTCCGGCGTGTCGGTATCAGAGTCATCGTAATGGTTTCGAGCGACATCGAGATAGTACAGGGCGAGTCCAAGTCCCAAGAAGATGTTTGAGTATCGGAGTCTAACGAACATCAGGGAGTAGGCATAGTAGATCGTATACAGCGTGAATACGATGGCAAGAGCTGAAACGGCACCATTGAGCACCGACAGCGGTGTAAAACGTCTACTGCTGAGAGACGATCCTTCCGTAGTGGACGAGTTTGCAGACATTAGCTGAAATTAGGGTTCGTCGTGGCGCTCGAAGTCGTCGTGCCAGAGGCCCTTCTCCTCGTAGAAGTCGGCAGCTGCGGCGTGGAACGGAACTTCGTCGTACATGTTCTCGACCCAGAAATCCTCTTCCTCCATCCGTGCGAGGACTGCGCTGTAGTCTTCCAGTTCCGCGCGATTCTCATGCATCGTTTCGAGGAAGTTATAGACAGTGTCATAATCGAGGTCAGCCCGACTGACGAAGTTGTACGCGAACGTCGGACAGTGAACCTCGTCTGGCGTATATGCTGCGTCCTCGAGTTCATCCCCGTCGAACGACTGAATCAGCAGTCGGTCGTCGTCTTCCCACTCATTGAGGACGTTGTCGGCACCGAGCACCCGAAAGTCGATGGTACCCATCATCTCCTGAGTCCAGCCAGGGACGATACCGAAGTTCATGTACGTTCCAACGCCAACATCGAGCCGTCCTTCGTTCATTGCACTCGCCTGTTCACCGTACCCGATACTGATCCGCTCATAGTCATCAGTTGCATACCCAATCGCCCGCTCGAGTGCCGGTGCCGTTCCCGAGCCTTCTGGCGTCGGTGAGACAGTGGTATCGCCATCGATGTCTGAAATAGTGCTCATCTCCTCATTGGCAGTACAAAAGAACCATGGCAGATCATAGAAATGGAAGATCTGAGCCATCTCAAAGTCGAGATTGCCGAAGGCACCTTCCCCGGAAACGACATCTTGGACTGACCAGTTCTGGATGTATACCATTTCGGCTTCCTCGTTGTTGAGAGCGCCGATGTTTGCCTCTGTTCCAGAACTCGTCTGAGCTTCGACGAACAGATTATCCGAGTAATCGTTGATGACCGCGGCGATGCCTTCGTTTGCGGCGTAGGCGGCCGTCGTCGATTCTGACGTCCGCATCCGCACCGTTCCTTCATCAGCGCTATCATCATTACCGAGACAACCAGCGAGTGCCGTAGTCGCACCGATGCCAGTTGCTGTGAGAAATGCTCGACGAGATTTTCCTCTTCTAGTGAAATTCCTTTGGTTCACCATGTGATGACAATACATACGTATCACCTATAATACTTCCGCTCCATCCAATTCCATGCGGTTAATTCAGAGATACGGACCCAATCATGCTGTGTAAACGATGAACGATACATCGCTGATTGAATCAGCGACGATCTCACCCCCAATTGCTAATAGGCACCACAATGCCTATTACGCCGTTAGCACACGTTGAAGTATGTTGGATTTCGTTCAACTTGAGGACGACCTCGATCAAGAAGAGCGCATGATCCGGGATACGGCCCGAGAATTCGTTGAAGAACACGTCAAACCCGACATCGGAGAGCATTTCGAGAACGGAACATTCCCTAAAGAACTGATCCCAATGATGGGCGAGCTTGGTTTTTACGCACCCAATCTCGAGGGCTACGGCTCGCCGAACGTCTCAGAGACGGCCTACGGACTATTGATGCAGGAGCTCGAGGCGGGTGATTCAGGACTGCGGTCGATGGCCTCAGTGCAGGGCGCGCTCGTGATGTACCCGATCCACGCCTATGGCTCGAAGGCACAGAAAGAAGAGTGGCTCCCGAAACTCGGACAAGGCGATGCAGTCGGCTGTTTCGGCCTCACGGAGCCGGAACACGGCTCGAATCCATCAGGGATGGAGACCTACGCCGAACGTGACGATGACGGCTATGTCCTGAACGGCTCGAAGACGTGGATCACGAACTCCCCCATCGCGGACGTCGCGATCGTCTGGGCACGTGACCGCTCGAGCAAGGAAAATCCAGTTCGGGGATTCCTCGTTGAGACGGATCGAGATGGTGTCTCGACAAACAAGATTACGGAAAAACTGTCGCTCCGAGCGTCGATTACCGGCGAAATCGGGCTGAACGATGTCCACATCCCCGAAAAAAACGTCCTCCCCGGTGTCTCCGGCATGAAAGGGCCACTATCTTGTCTTACACAGGCTCGCTACGGTATTGCGTGGGGCGCCATTGGTGCCGCACGGGACGCCTTTGAAGAAGCTCGCCAGTATGCGAAAGACCGCAAACAGTTTGGTGGCCCGATCGGCCGGTTCCAACTCCAACAACAAAAGCTCGCAGAGATGGCGACCCAGATTACACTCGCACAATTGCTGGCCTACCGTCTGGCAGAGCTGAAAGAGTGTGGGGATATGCAGCCACAGCACGTCTCGATGGCGAAACGTAACAACGTCCGAATGGCCCGCAATCAGTCACGGATCGCTCGCGAAATGCTCGGTGGGAACGGGATTACGACCGACTACTCACCAATGCGCCACATGGCGAACATGGAAACGGTCTACACGTACGAGGGGACTCACGACATCCACACGCTGGTTATTGGCGAAGCGTTGACCGGGCTCCAGGCCTATCAGTAACAACGCATTTGGCTCTCAAAGCTGTTTTTCAGCAACCGAGCCCGACAGCACCGTTGCTGACAGAGAAAGTGTCCACAACATCCGGAACGACTGTGCTGATATCCAGCCGTGCGCGGTCACAGTCACAAAAATGGAACAGTAGATGAGAACAGTGTATCTATACAACCACTTTATTCGCGCCAGTTTATCTCGCATCGAAAAAGTTCTGTGACATGCCATACCGCATAGTGAAACAATTCTGTTCCCATCTCTTCTAATCTCCCCGTATCCCGCATAGTAACATGAGATTTCCGTTATCCGGAAAGTTAATGAGGGATCTGTCCAATACTCGATTATGAACACAGATCGAGATATGGGGGTCGCAACGACCCGGAAGACGTTCGCAATTCTTGAGGTCCTCAAAGAAGAAGAGGGACTCACGATTACTGAAATTACACAGCGAACAGATCTGACTAAGAGTACCGTCTATCGGCACTTGAAGACCCTCTCCGAGATGGGGTACGTGATTGAACAGGACGATGGTTTCTACATCGGTCTACGATTGCTCGAGATCGGTGAAAAAACTCGAAACCGCGAGGCGGGATACACGGCTGCAAAACGCAAAGTGTTCGAACTCGGGAAGGAAACCGACGAGCGAGCGCTATTTTTTGTTGAGGAAGAACTCGATGGTGTCTATCTCCATCGCTACGGCAGTCTGTCGGAGACAATGATTGGTAAGCGCCGACCGCTTCACTCATTGGCGTCAGGTAAAGTCATTCTCGCAGAGTGGGACGACGACAAGGTCGATCATTACATCGCGGAGAAGGGTCTTACTGAATACACATCGAACACAACTACAGATCCCGATGTGCTATACGAAAAGCTAAATCAAATTCGCGATCAGGGATACGCCGTTAACAACGAGGAGTACATGGACGGCCTCTGTGGAGTCTCCGTCCCAGTTTACACGCCCGACGATGAACTACTTGGCGCACTCGGAGTATTCGGACCGACGAGTCGGTTCAAAGACAAGTACATGCGAAACGACCTGGTTGATCAACTATGGGACAAGGCCGGAGAAGTTAAAGTCACCATCGCATACGGATAGTGGAAATAGATACTGAGAGATCTGCACTGCTCGGGCAGTTCGTACGACGTATTTTGCTATATGAAACAGAAGGTGTCGCTGATAGTGGATGCTCTCTCGAGGAAGAGTAACCGGTTTGTACGATGTTTGATGTTTTTACACTCATACTATTGTATATAAGACGCCAAATCGCATGGGTAAAAATTCACAATGTGAAATGCCGTCATTCACCAGTAAGGGATCTCAGACCATAATCAGAAATAATCAAAGATAGTGAGCCCCTAACTATATCGTACTGAACAACGCAGCTGAGATCACGGATTTGGTGAGTCACATCATCTATCCAGCGTTCTCGTTGGATCGAGGAGATGGATACGAGATCCACACGAATGCGTTCTGGAATCACCAGACGTATCTCGGTCTTCGCGAGGATCTGGCTGCTAACGAATGTGTGCGTATTTTTTGTATGACTCACGTCGAGACCGGACACCGCTTGGTCACGTTCACCAATCACATATTCGTGACACAATATTCTACGTTACCTATAAAGTCTACAGTAGTTAGGGATCCAACTATATTACGGGCTGTAAATGATCTTCTGGGTCGGAGACGATTACCAATTCGCCTGAGATCATGTATTTCAGCCTCGCTAACCATCCCATAGCCTCTTACCCAAAGCCCCAGATTTTAGTATAGCATTATATTGTTTATAGATTGCGTTATCGTACACTCGAGTGCTCGAGACTGTCGAAATAGTCCGAATTAGCGGATTTTGTGTTCACTGTGCGTTAGGGCAGTAATGTACAGTGGATATATGCACCACCACACTGTACAGATATCCGAACAATTGGATCCGAACAATTCAGCGGCTACGCCCAGAGAACGCGCCCTCGAAGACGCTATCGACAACTTCCTCGAATCGGACAACAAGGCCGGCAGCTACCACGATGGTCTCGAGCGTGCCTTGAGCGACTGGCAACAGCGCCTCGAGGCCGGTATGATCGGCCAGCAATTATCGATGACCTCAATGCGTTGAATCCTCTAGATTGACCACAACGGTCGCCAGCACTCCGATGAGGGAAACGACCGCGGCGGCAGTGTACATCGATGCGAAGCTGACCAGATCACCAAGTACACCGAACCCGATCGCGCCGAGACCCACTCCCAGATCCATCCCGATCAGGATTGTCGCAGTCGCACTCCCGTTTTTCGACTCCGGCGTCGCTGCGACTGCAACACTCTGTAGCAGTGGGAACACGAGTGCGAACCCAACCCCGAATACTGCTGCCCCTGCCAGCAAGCCAAGTGGAAGTCGGTTGATGACTAGGAGACGCGGAGCAAGCGCAAGAAGCGCCAGCCCGGCAGATTGACAGACGAACGATACCAAGAGCAATGCAGGTATCGAGCCTGGGAGCCGTCCACGAACCGCACGTGTAAGGAGAATCGCCCCACCCATGACGGTAAAGAACAAGCCAGCATTATTGAGGCCAACAGTGGGAGCATAGAGCGGCAATAGTGCGTCAATCGCCCCAACAGGAATGCTCCCGAGCGCAACCAGAGCGGCGGCTGGGAGCGCCTCCGGCGCGTAGAACTCGCCAGCACTGCGTGTCGCCGGTGTCGTCTCCTCGAGTGCAGCCAACGGACCCAACACGAGGAGCGCGAGCAGGGCTGCGCCAGCGAATTGCATCACGAACCCGTAGCGGTGTGCTATCCACAGTCCGGCCGGTGGCAGCATCATAAGCGCAATGTTCGGCACGATACCGAAGTACGCGAACCCTTCGGATTGACGGACGGATGGTACCACGTCGGCAGCAATCGTCGGTGTCGCGGTACTGCTGACACCCCAGGCTAGCCCGTGGAGTACCCGAAGGCCAATCGCGACCCAGGTTACGGTTGCCCACGTGAACGAGAAAGTCGTACCCGCAAGTGCGACGGCAGCTATTGCCTGGACACCACGTCGACCGACGCGGTCGAGCAGCCATCCAGCAACGGGCCGTGCAACCACGGCTGCAAACGTGAACGCGCCGAAGGCTACGCCGATGAGCGACTCGCTATGCGTAATCGTTTCCAGATAGACCGCGAACGTCGGGTGGATCGCAGCGTAACTGCTGTACGCGAGCAGCTGTGTCCCGCAAACGAGCAGAAAGGCGCGCGTCCACAGCGGCGGCTCCTCGTCGGCGACGAACGCTGCCCTGAATCGCCGTGATAGCGCGCCACGCATGGTCTAGTCGTCAGCGGGGCTTGGCTCGGCCGCGCTCTCCGGCGTATCGGCTACGACCTCGTAGAGCGGATTCGTCACTGTGCCGTGCTCGGATGCATGGGGTCGACCGGGCGCGTCATCGTATCCATAGTCGAAGATTCGGTTTCGATTGAGGCTGAGCTTCGTGAACTCCGGCTGGAGCAGGTCAAAGAGCTCGAATCGCTCTTCCAGTTCAGGGAATTTCGACTGGTAGTCGAGGATCGTCTTACGTGCGTGAGTCCAAAACCGTTCTTCGGAATAGTTCTCGTGTTCCTCGAGGAGATCAACAACGTACCGGAGAACGCAGACGAACAGTCCACAGAAGATGAACTGGCAGAGTCCTTCCGGCGGCTCCTTTCGAAGCACGTCGTGCATCTCGTCTGCGAGTGCGTCAAGTTCGGGAAGCGGCTGGTCGCTCACGTTCACGTCGTCGACGAAGTCCTTGACCGCGAGACGCGAGGGGATCCCGTCTTCGACGACCAAGATCGTATTCTGCCCGTGGGGGGAGAAGACCGTGCCGTAGCGATAGAGGAAGTGCAAAAGCGGTGGGAGAACCGTATCGAAGAATTCCGCGAGCCACTCGTCGAGTGTAAGCTCCGACTCCGCGACCAGTTGCGAAATGTAGGGCTCGCCCTCGCTGTCGACGTGCATCAGCGAGGAGAGCGTGATAGCCTCCTCGTCGTCCTCTAGGAAGGTGTAGATTGATTCTCGCCAAATAGTGCCCAGTAGTTCGTGGTACTGATAGGGCGAACCCTCGATGTCAGTGAATTCTGAGTGGTCATAGTTGATGCCTGCAACCTCTCCTGGGAGGATGAGTTCTCGATCTTGCAGGAACTCGTCCTGCGCATAGATTCCCTTGATATACTCGGTGACGGTCGGAGCGAGTTCGGTTCGCTCGCCGGGGAGCCCACGCCAGACCAGCGTGTTGAGGATCCGCATCGGCACTTTCACGTGGTGTTTCTCCTTGTCATCGACATTGACGAAGGTTCGGACTGACTGCTGTGGCAGGTACTCGTCGGGTCCCTCGCCAAGCGGAACGATTTCGTCCGCCGCGATGTGATCGGGAAACAACGGGACGATACTGTTCTCCCACTGCCAGTCGTGAACCGGCAGAAAGTAGTAAGCATCCGGATCGAGCCCCTGTACGGCTAGTCGATCGCGGAATTCATCGTAGCGGGACCCAAGCTCGCGCTGGACGAGCGAGTCGTGATCGATGCTTTCGGTAGCGACGAAGGTGGCCTTCTCTTTGCGGACAGCGACCCAGGAGAGCGTCACCGGGTTCTTTTGCTCGGGGGCGAACGCCTGGTAGTCGTCGTACCCCCAGCCGAGACGGCCCTTGTTGTACGTGATCCACGGGTGACCCTCCATTTCGCCTTCGAGTTCGGCATACTCGAGGTCCAGCAGGTCGAAGTCGTCGCGGTCCTGCTTGCGTGCCTCGACGTGAGCATCGGCGAGAAGCGTTCGCTTGTACTCACGGACGAGGTTCCCTTCGGTCAGTCCGTCGAGATCAGTGGTTTTGCCGAGGTCGCGAAGAAGTCCGAGCGGATCCGTGAGTCCGGTCCAGTCCTCGTCCCCGTCACGACGTTCGATAGTGTCGCCGTAGACGTGGAGACTATCCATCAGCCGCTCTGTCGCTTCGAATCGGTACGACGTCCCACCGAGGTCGAAGCGGTAGGTAGCGCGCTCGTCGACATCGACTTTTCGTGGCGTGATGATCTCCTCGTATGTGAACTCCTCGAGCATCTTCGTGAGAAGGCGGCGTTCGACCGTTTCCCATGTTTCGCTGTCCAGTGCGTCCTGTAGCGTTGTGTTGTTCGGATTCATTGTTAGTCGTCGTTGGTTGGGATCGCTTCGCTCCCGTGCTGACGGGAGGCAGACGGTGCATCTTTGACGAACTGCTCCACAGCAAAGTCCTGGTAGACAGTGTCAGTGTCCTCGGGGTAGGCTTCACGGCCGACGAGATGGTTGACGAACTTCGTGTTCCGATAACAGCCGAGCCCGAGGTCGGGGACCCCGACCCCGTGGGTGTGGAACTCAGCGTTCTGGAGAAAGACATCCCCCGACACATCAACGTCGAGTCGGTGGTCCCTGGTCACCTCGAAGCGTCCCTCATCATCCCACCTGATCACCGTTTCGAGCGGCTCGAGAAAGCCTGGAATCGGGCGCTTGTAGCCGGTTCCGAGGACGATGACCTCGCTCTCGTGCACGAACGACTCTTCAGTCTGCCACTGATGGCAGTCGAGGGCATACGCGTCATCCATGTCGACGATATCCCGTACCTCGGTCATCGCGAAGAGCCCGACGTCGGGCTCGCGGTCACCGATCGAGCGGTGATAGAGAAGATCGTAGATTTCGGCGCTCGTTTCCGGGTCGATTCCTTTATAAAGCAGACCCTGCTCTGGGATGAGATCGTCCTTGACTGCTTGGGGGAGGTCGTAGACGTACTGCTCGTACTCGGGGGTAAAATGTTGCAGCCCCAGCTTGGAGTACTCCATCGGGAAGAAGCCATCCGATCGGGTCAGCCAGTCTAACCGGTAGTCACCATCCGGCTGGCGTTCCAGAAGGTCCTGGAACACCTCGGCAGCACTCTGTCCCGATCCTACGACCGTGACTGACTCGGCGTCCATCACGCGTTCGCGGTTGTACCGATAGTGTGCCGTGTGGAAGACATCCTCCTCCGAGTGCCCCTGGAGCGGCTCCGGAATCTGCGGTCGCGAACCGATTCCGAGCGCGAGGTTCTCAGCACGATATTCGAACTGCTCGTCCGTCTCCGGATGGCGAGCCACGACGACGTAGTGTTCGTGCTCGTCATTCCACCGGACTGTAGTCACCTCGCGGTTGAACCGGCAACTGTCGAGGGTCTCGCTGACCCACTTGAGATAATCGTTGTACTCACGACGAGGCGTCTGGAACGTCTCGTAGAAGTAGAACTCGTAGATGCGCCCCGTCTCCCGCAGATAGTTGAGGTAGCTGTGGGGGTTCGTCGGGTCGGCAAGCGTCACGAGATCGGCGATGAACGGCACCTCGAGGGTTGCCCCCTCGAGCAGCATGCCCTCGTGCCAGTCGAAGTCGGGCTCTCGTTCGAGGAAGACGGCATCGACAGATTCTTCGACACCGTCCAGCAGAGTTGCGAGACCGAGATTAAACGGCCCCAGTCCGATACCGACGACATCGTGAACGTGCTCCGATTCAGTCATCGGCGCTCACCTCGCTGCCGTCGTCCGCTTTCTGCTGTGGTGCAGCCGTCGCATCGGTGAGTATCTCAGTTTCGAACCGGTTTCGATCGCAAACCATCAGTACAGCATCCTTCTCGGCCTCGTCGAAGTGGAACTCTGCTTGCGATTCGAACCCACACTGTTCGAAGACGTGGATAACGCGGTCGTTGCGAGCATCGGGTTCCGCGATAACCCGTTCCGTCCCGGGATGGCGAAACTGCATCGCGACCACGGCCCGCAACAGCGGGAGAGCATAGCCACGGCCGAGATACTCGTCAGGGCCGATAAGTAAGTGGACGCCCTGGTCGGTCGGGTCAGCGTCATAGTGGTTCGCGACGTCATCCTCGGCGGCCCAGTAGCACTCCCAGTAGCTCATCGGAACGTGGTCCAAACACCCAATATAGGGCGTCAGGTGGTCGTCTGCGAGCTTCGCCGCGAGTCGGTCGCTAAACGCCGGGAGCGGTAGGTCGAGCTGCCAGTATGGTTTCACGTGAGCGCTCCCGAGCCAAGCGTGGAGCCGACCGAGGTCACGGTCGAGCGTCGCCTGCCGAAGTGATACGGTCCGTTTGATGCTTGGGTCGTACGTCTGGTAGTCGTAGTCCGTCGCGATAGTTGCGTCTGGTCCGGTCATAGGTCGAGTTCAGTGACGAGGGGATTGTTCACGTCCGTGTAGACGGACTGGTTCTCGAGGTCATTCTCCAGTTCGTCCAGTCCGCGAAACCGTGTCAGAAGATTGGCCTTACACGGGATAGTTGGCGATTCCAGCAGCGGCGTCAGGAAGTCCGACGAGGGACGATCGTAGTGCTCGCGGGCCCGCTCGAGTTCCGATCGGAGGAGCGCAAGCAGGCGTTGCTCGGCGACGAGTCCGGCACTTCCAAAGGCGTTGATGACATCGATCGCGTTGTTCAGAATGACATAGTAGCGGAGTCGCTCGTCGGCGATGGCGTCTTCACAGACGGTGTCGGCCCGCTCGCCAACGCCTGGAAGATAGGCGTCGACGTCGGGGTACTGCGATTCGGGGAAATAGAACCCCTGATTGTCGCGATAGCGGAATTCACACGGATAGCCGTCTTCATTGAGCGTAAGTACCGAGTTCTGCTGGTGGGCTTCTACGCCGACACCCTGAACAAGATAGAGCCACAGAATTGGGCGAATCGCGATTTCCAGGTACTGGCGGCACCATTCTTCGCTGACCGCCGCGGGATCGCTGTCCTCGCGCTCAGCGATGGTCGTGATGAGACGACCGAGACGCGACTGGCCCGTGATGGCATCCTGACAGAGCGCGACCAGTGGGGTCGAACGCTCGGCCAGTTCACCGCGGAAGGGATTGGCCCGGAGGACCGTCTCGAGTCCGGACTCGCGTTCGTCCCCGATATCGAGCGCGAGGAAGGCAGGATCGCGGACGATGTCGAAGTTCGGGAACGCCTCGGTAAGTTCGTCGCCGAACGCGGTATCAAGGAGTTCTGTGACAGCTACACCACGGTCGAGTTCCGGGCGCTTGTTCGTCCGCACAGAGTTCGTTATCTTCACGCATAACGATGATTTCACCATGAACGGGGTATCCGGGCTGTAGAGCGTCCGGACCGAGGTAGTCGGATAGAACTCCTGCCCGACTGCTCCGAGGTATTCGATCCCGCTTCCGAGATGGCGTCGGACGTGTGGCTGGTCACAGAGATAGTCCGCCTGCCACGGATGGACCGGCAACAGAACGTCGTCACTGTCGACGTGATCGTCGACGAACGTCTCGGGCACGGTGTCGTCCTTGCGCAGAGCGTCTTTCACCCAAGTCGTGGCGCTCCGATCGAGGGCCGACTGCTCCGCGACGAGGTCGGGATCCGCGCGGAAATAGTGGAGCGGGAACGCCCCGCGGAGTTCCGGCGCATACGTTTCTTGGTTCCGGGAAGCGATACCCTGTCGGCTCTTGGGTGTCGGATGACGATGATGTCCAAAGACGAGCGCCTGCTCCGCGTCGCAGAACGACAGCTGCTCGTCGTAGAGGTGTGCTTCGTCGCCCGTCCGTGCACGGACGAAGGTTTCGACGTTTCGCTTGCTGCGAAGGACCCGCTCGAGCAGTTCGTCCGGAACGGATCCGCCCTCTCGTGTGCATGAGAGGTCTTTCACGACGAGCGAGGCAAGCGTCGCGGCGTCGACCGGGTAGACTGTGCCGTCGGGGAGACGATACCGAACGGGCAGGTCGAACAGATGGCGCTCCGTTGGTGACCGGTACTTGAGGGGAGCCAGTATGTCGATTCCCTGTTCGGGCAGCCGGGTCCGAAGCAGTCCGTCCGGACCGGGTGTAACGTCTGCCACGCTCTCGTCGTGGACGGTGTAGTCGCCGGTCTCACGAAGGTAGCAGTTAAGGAATGCGTGCACCGTGGCGTCGTCGGCCCGTTCAGCGGGATCGACTTCCTGGTCCACACGCCCATCAAACTCCAGTGTCATGCAACCACCTCCTGTTCCTGGACGGCCGCCATGCCACAATCCCGGATGACATCCAGCATTGCAGCGATGTCCTCGAGCGTGGCGGTCGGGTTCAGCAGCGTAAACTTCAGACTGGTCACGCCCTCAACTTCCGTCCTGGCGACGACGGCGCTGCCGTCGTGGAGCAACCGCTCTCGGATATCCGCGTTCAACCGGCTGACTGCCTGCTTACTCATCGCCTCACGCGGCTGATAGCGGAAGACGACCGCGTTCAGCGTCGGTTCGTGCAACAGTTCGAAGTCGGTGGCATCCTCGATGAGTGATGTCGCATCGGAAGCCAACGCCACGGTCTCCTCGACAAGGTCCGACATTCCCTCACGACCGAGGGCACGGAACGCGAGATAGGGTTTCAGCGCGTCGAATCGGCGTGTCGTCTGGACCGATTTCGCGACGAGGTTCGGAACGCCGGTTTCGTCGTGTTCCTCTGGGTTGAGGTAGGCGGCGTTACGCGCCATCCACTCGAAATCATCCCCGTCGCCGAGGAGAAACGCACCACAGCTGATGGGCTGGTAGAAGAGTTTGTGGAAGTCCACGGCGATGGAGTCGGCACGCTCGATGCCCTCGAGCAGGTCGTCGAAATCGGTCAACGCGAGGGCACCGCCGTACGCTGCATCGACGTGGTACCAGAGGTCGTGCTCGGCGGCCCGGTCGGCGAGTTCGTCCAACGGATCAATGCTGCCGAAGTCGGTCGTTCCGGCTGTCCCAAGCAGCGCGAAGGGAGCCGCATCGCTAGCATCGAGCTCGGCGAGTATTTCGTCGAGTGCGTCGGAATCCATCCGGCGTTGCTCGTCGGTCGGAACGGCGACGACCGCGTCTTCGCCGAGTCCGAGGTGGTGAGCCGCCTGCTTGCCGGTAAAGTGGGCTTCCTCCGAGCAGAGGATGCGAAGCGACTCGGCCGCTGGCGGGAGTCCATCTGCTTGCACGTCACGGCCGAACTGGCGACGACAGTATCGGTCGCGGGCTAACAGGAGAGCCTGGAAGTTCGACTGCGTCCCCCCACTCGTGAAGACGCCATCTGCGGCATCCGAAAGGTCGAACAGCTCACAGAGTGCGTCGACGAATTCCTGTTCGAGGATGGTGGCGGCGGGCGCCTGATCGAAGGAGTCGAGCGACTGGTTCGCCGCGGTGAGCATCGCCTCTGCGGCGAGCCCCGGAATCATCGGTGGACACTGGAGGTGAGCTGCGCACCGCGAGTTCGAGGTTCCAACTGAGTGGGCGAGAACCTTGGTGGCGACTTCATCGATGGCAGTGCCCAGACCTATGCCGGTTTCGGGGATAACCGGATCTGCGAACTGCTCGGAGAGTGCTTCGGGTGACTGCCCCGAGTACGGGTTCTCGGCGATGGCGAGGCTATCCACAACGGCGTCGGTCGCTCGTTGTATGGCCTCACGATAGGCGGCAGTGCCCGCTTCAGAGTTAAGGAATAACTCATCTGCGCTCATACGGTCACCCCCGCCGGTTCTGCTTCAACGTCGGCAGCGGCGGCGACAGCCTCCTTGAAGATGGTCGCGATCTCGTCGATCTGTGTCTTCGACACGACGAGTGGTGGGAGGAACCGGGCCGTCGCACTTTCGCGGCCGCCGAGTTCGATGATAAGCCCGCGGTCGAAACACTCAGCCTGGACTGCCGCCGCAAAATCACTGTCCGGAGCGTGAGGGCCTGCGCCTTGCCAGTCGGCATCCGGATCGACGAACTCGACGCCCAGCATCAGCCCGCGACCCCGGACGTCTCCGACTGCACTGAATCGCTCGGCCATCGTCTCGAGGTGGTCTCGCAAACGTGCGCCCATGTCGGCGGCGTGATCGTCGAGGTCATTCTCGAGCACGTAATCGATAGTGGCTTCCCCGGCTGCCATCGCAAGCTGGTTCCCGCGGAACGTTCCGGCGTGTGCTCCAGGCTCCCAAACATCGAGCTCTTCGTCGTAGACGACGACGGCGAGCGGGAGACCGCCACCGATGGCCTTCGAGAGTGTGATCACGTCGGGCATTATTCCGGCATGCTCGAAGGCGTAGATCTCGCCTGTCCGTCCCAGACCCGCCTGAATCTCATCCAAAATGAGAGGAATGTCTCGTTCACGCGTAATTCGACGGATCTCTCGGAGCCACGCATCGGGCGCAGGAATCGCACCGCCTTCACCCTGGACGGGCTCGAGAATCATCCCGGCGGGGTCGGTGATTCCACCTTCGCCGTCATCGAGGAGGTTTTCGACATAGTCGCTCCCGATTCGATGTCCGTCCTTGCCGCCGACGCCGAACGGGCATCGATAGTCGTACGGGAAGGGGAGATGATGGACCTCGTTCATCAGCCCCGAAATGGGTTCTTTGGCACCAGTGTCACCCATCAGCGAGAGAGCTCCGCTCGTCATCCCGTGATAGGCACCCTGGAACCCGAGGATACTCCGGTTTCCTGTGGCCGTTTTGACAAGCTTTAGCGCAGCTTCGACGGCGTCCGTTCCGGCCGGGCTACAGAACTGGACCTTCGCTCGCTCGCTGAACTCGTCGGGCAGGCTCTCGAACAGCGAGTCGACGAACCGTTCTTTCGCGGGCGTAGAGATGTCGAGCGTGTGGAGCGGTCGCCCGGTCTCGAGCGTGCGCTCCATCGCTTCGACGACCCGCGGGTGATTGTGACCAAGCGCGAGTGTCCCTGCCCCGGCGAGACAATCGTAATACTCGTTCCCATCCATGTCCGTCACGGTGATGCCCTGCGCTTCACGGATGGCCAAGGAGAGATGCCGAGGGTACGTCCGCGCGTTCGATTCTCGTCCAGCCTGCTGGGAGAGGATGGCGCTATTCCCCTGTTCGAGGTAGGTCACCGTACGCCACCTCCGCACCAAGTCGAAGCTACTGCACGAGGAGTCTGTGCTCTTGTATTTGGTTTTCCCATATGAGTTTTAGGCTGGCCTAAATAATATAAAGCCGTCGATTTAGGTCAGCCTAAATCACACCTCCTATTTTCTCGACTTAAGTATTGATGATACAGTAACCATCAGAATTTTTCACTCAAAGACTGTTGTTGACTGTAGTGGATCATCTCGACGAGATCTCTGTCGAGGAATTGTAAGATGCTATCAACAATGTAGAGGGAAAGAAACCGATACAACGGCTCTTGGCCGTAATAGCGTACAAAAACGGTCTCACGCAGACTGGACTAGCCGAGTGGTACGACGTTCAGCGACGGATGATCTATAGCTGGCTCAAGCGACTCGACACGGACGAGTCGCTTAAGCAGGCCGTTACTGATGCTCACCGGTCTGGAAGAAAACCAAAGCTCTCAGAAGATGAGCAGAGATAATTCAAAGAAGCTGTCCACGAATCACCTGAGGAAGTTGGTCTTGACGCGACGGCGTGGACACCACCCTCGACCAACTCACGGTTGCTAAAATGAGTAACTATTTCTAAATTCGCTATACACCCACGCATCGGACAAGTTGCTGTCTCGAGTGAACCCTATTCCGAATCATCGGGGGCAGTATCTCGGAGGAGCATCGTCTTCACGCGACCGACTCTATCGAAATCACGGAGCCGATACACGAGCTCTCGGACCCGCGCCGCATCGCCGTGACAGAAGACTGTCTCTAAACACCAGTCATCCTGGTGAGTATGGCTCATTGTCTCGATGACATCCTGAAACTGATGCTGGGCGGAATGAAGATCGTGAATCACCTCGTGATGCTGATAATCGAAAGCCAGAACGGCGACAACCTCACCAGAAACCTCTTCGAGTTGTGAGTGCCCTTCGATATATTCCTGCATCGCTTCGCGAACCGCCCGCGAGCGAGAGTCCAGTCCTTCGGCCTGCCATGTCTCGTCGAACTCGTCGAGAATGTCCTCAGACACGTTCAAGCTCGTTCGCATACTCGCCAGTTGGTTCCCTACTGTCTTGAGCCTTCGATTATTACGAAATTACCGTTTTGGTCTTAACAAGCGCTATACAGCGCAACAATAGAAGCATAAGTGAATGATCCACGGAGAAGCGTTTCCACTATTAGCCGGCGCAATAGCGCTTGGATTCGTGCACGGCGTCGAGCCCGGACACGGGTGGCCGATTGCTGCGAGTTATGCGCTCGATCAGTCCAACAAGTGGCTTTACGGATTCGCTGCCAGCTCTCTCATTGGAATCGGACACCTTATCAGTAGTCTGGCGATGGTCGGCGTGTTCTTCTACACAAAATCCTACTTCCAGTTGACCCAAGTGAACGAGCCGATCTCGATCCTCGGGGGCATCACCATCGGCGGCCCGGTGAGTATCGTTGCAGGTGTGTTACTCATCGGTCTCGGAGTTCGAGAGTATACACACGACCACTCCCACGATCACGACCACCCCCACGAAGAGCACACGGGAGGCCAGTCCGCTCATCACGACCATCCCACATCACATATGCAAGAACACACCTCAGATGGGCTTCTTGAACGAGTAAAAACTCGGCTTGGAGGAATCAGTGGACATTCCCACGAGCATGGAACTGGGCCAGCTACTGACGCCGACCGCGGACTGCTCGGAATCGCCTGGTTCGCATTCGTACTCGGATTCGCCCACGAGGAGGAGTTCGAAATCATTGGCCTCTGTGCCGGTTCGACGTACTGCCTGGAACTGATGACCGCGTATGCGCTGACAGTCATCGTGGGTATCGTCGGGTTGACGATGCTCCTCATCGCTGGCTATCAAGAGTACGAGGAAACGGTCGAAAAGTACACACCGTACCTTCCGCTGTTCTCAGCGACCGTCCTCGTCATCATGGGGTTCGGATTTATTTCCGGTACCTTCTGAACCGGGACGAACCGTCTTAGCGCCCCCAATTTCTGCTAAAAGGTGCCGTAGATTGCTCTTATCACGGTGTCGCTTAAGGGATGCATCACATGGAGAATATCCGACTCGACATCAAGTAACTCCGAGTCTTCGTCCCGTTCGGACAAGAATAGGAGTACCGACTGGTTGGCACAGCCCGGAGTCTACCTTCACGACTTGTCCTGTGGATTCCAACCGCAGGAACAAGTGGTAGACTGCAAACCGAAATACCCCAACTGCGGTCGGGATTCCTCCGACAGAAGTCGGAGGAGGATGTCAATAAGCGGGATGCTCTATCTCTGAATCCAGACAGACTTGGTGACTATTATTCAGGACAGAGGGTGATATCAAAAAATCAAAGTAGCGTTCACTATAGCTACTGAGAGAATTCAGTTAATGATTTTAGCTGATGAAATAGTTAAAATATTGAATTATATAATAAGACAGACAATATGAAGCATATCTTAAAAGATAAAATAAAACAAGGGGTTTGTTGATTTGCAATTTAGAGAAAAGAGGGTCATTTTAAGTTCTATAATTAGTGTATAATGAAATGATTAGTGAATGTGAATAGATGATGTAATGAAGTCAAATACAGACAAAGATAGACTCCGTGCAAATGAACAAGGTACCTTACGTCGATCGTACCTCGGCGCGCTAACAGCCTTTGGTGTGAGTGGCGTGCTCACTAACTCTTCTTCAATGGAATCAAACGAAACGGCAAGTAGCCAGAGTCCTTGGCAGGGGATCAACTTGTCTGATTCGGGGACGACTGTCACCGAAAATCTCGCCCATCTCGATTTCGGATCATCGCTTGCAGCGACCGAGTTCGACGACAATAGTGTTCGGATTGACCTCGAGACAGGTACGTCGAATCCGAACATTGTCAACGTTCGAACCGATCTAGGAGTCGAACCGGAAGAGGATGATCTCTGGGGCGCGATCTACGACCACTACCAGTCGTTTAGCCCCAGCAATCGAAATCACATGTACGTGGTCCCATCGGGAACATGGTTCGTCGAAACGGACAATATCAACCTCGAAGCCCACGAATTCTTTGGTATCTCCGGAAATCAATCTGCAACACTCCGAATCAACGACCAAGATGTCGATCGTATGATGACCGTCGGGACGATCGGCAACTCGCGCCCGCACGCACAACGAACTGTAATGCGGGACCTTGAGATTGACATCCGTGGCGACTATGACACTGGAATCGGTCGATGGTACACTTACAAATTCGGCCTCATGGAGCGGATCACAATGCTCGGTTCACGAAATAGGCTCCATCCAGAGTACGGTGGTGACCGTCACACGATCATGGTGAACGGCGTTAAATCAACGACGACGAACCTCATCAGGGCGTGCCATCTCAACAATTGGGATGTACAATACGACGCTCCTCAGGTCGGTCACGCGATTGCGTACAGCTCGGAACCGAGCCATCTAGGGTTGAACATATGGGAAGGGTGTCAAGTGACCGGCTACACGGACAATGGGTTCTACATGTCGACCAGCAATGGACGGAACCTCATTGCAGGCTGTACGGCAGTCAACTGTGCCGGCGCAGGCATTCGTATCGGTGCAAACGACATGGTCCGCAACTGTAAAATCATCATGCGGGAAGAACCTGCACATTCGTGGAGTGGGCTGTGGCTTGAGAACGGCGGTGGACAGGTAGTTGAGAAACTCTACATTCGAAACCAGATCGAGAAATCAACCGAGATCATCCGCTGTACACAAAACGGCAGCGCGCGACTCACAGACGTTCATATTACCGACCGTGGTTCCGGTGGTCGAGTAATCCGGGTAAATGACGATAACGATAGCAGAACTTCCTTCGATTCGTGTACCATAGACGATCAATCGAGTCCGACAAATGACGATTACGGAGTGTACGTACAGTCATCGAACGTTCAATTCCGCGATTGTGAGTTCGATTTCACATCACGATCGGATAGCCAACGCCATGGAATATTTGTAAATGGTCGAGGTGACAACGTTAATCGACTCGTCATCGACAACTGTGACATCGACGCGGATGGCGCAAGTTTGCGATTCGCCGACAGCGGAGAAAAACACAAGATTCAAAATTCGGTCTTTGAGGCGCTCGTGATGAGCGACAATGGAGCAGCGCTCACAGACGTACTGTGGCTTGGGAATCATCACGAAGGGAGGACGGTCTTCCACGGAGAGCGATCGAACTGGAAGGGAGACTTCAACTGGGGATTCGAATTGTAGTCCTCCGCAACTCTCCTGCAGATAGCAGCCTCATTGCGCTGGGAAAAATTTACATCGCGCACGGTGTTGGGCAGATGATGAAATCGTAGGGCGTGGGAACAATGACGCTCGTCTAAAGTTCGCCTCTAGTAACGTCCACTGACACCTCCATTTCGATGGCTGTTTTGGCTGACCGGTCGAGCATTTCACTGGCAAACACCGCAAAATCATTCCAACTATCAAGGAGTGGCAAACTGCACGAGTTTATTCTCACTCACGAACGTCGTCAATCGAATCGGAGACGTCACAGGTCGCCTGTACTATCGAATCGATTGATCAGAAGATCGACTCCTCGACTGGCGAGGTCGCTGATGAGAACCCCGACTTCATCCAGTCGGGCGCCGCCGCAGTCGTCACCATCCGACCGCAGAAACCACTCAGCATCGAGCCGTCCAGCGAAATCTCTGAACTCGGGAGCTTCGCCATCCGCGACATGGGCCAGACCATCGCAGCCGGCAAGGTCCTTGAGGTCCACGAGCGGACCTGACGACAGCGTCGAAAAACGCGCTTGTCGTCCCCGCCGCCGCGCTCGAGGCACGAGAGGGCGTCGTGTGCCTTTTTAATGAGTCGCTCTTCGGTAGATTAGCGGAATACATTGACGGCGACGCAATCGATGAAACCGTGGATCGGTGCACCAGTCAGGTTTAGTGACCGGAGAAAACCGTAGGTGCGAGCGGACTGCTCCAAGCCTGAGGGTGTCATACAATAGTTCTCAACACCCATTATTCACGAGACCAGTCATGAATAAAGCAGACAATTGGCAAAATTACCAGATTACACGTAAAACGAGAACGCTATAACCTCCGGGTAGCGGGTGTGAGACGAATTCTATGACACGTTCACTGATTTTGTATAGTGTATCCCATACAACACACTACTATTGGGTGCTCTATTGAATAGCGATCTAATCAGCCGATATCACTAGCTTAGAAGGATGAAGCCGAGGAATTCGATTCTGTCCTATGGAAATCGATCTCCTCGACTTCATTGAGCAGTGTCGTGACCTAGCCAAACAAGCGTTGGGGAAGCACGCGGGCGAGCCCGCCAGCGGCGGGTTCGCCCGCTGGGTCCATGTCGTCCTACACTGTTTTCGGCTCGAAAAAAGCCACAGCTACCGTGAAACGCCGAATCGGTTGAAGTATATGACCGAGATTCGTGACGTACTTGGTCTCGATCAAGAGAATCTCCCCGACTACAGCACGATCTACAAGTCGTTCGACCGGCTGAAATTGTGGGTGTGGCGGGCGTTGCTGTGCGTTTCAGCGCAGCAACACCCGCAGTCTGGCCACGCTGCTCTCGACAGCACGTTCTTTGACCGCGCCGTTCTTCGTCGTACTTCCGCCAGCGGTCAGGAAATACCGTGCAGACGCTGAAAGTGACGACATTAACTGAGATAGAGTCGCTCGCTGTTCTTGACGTCCATATCACAGCACGGTGGAAGCACGATACAAAGACCGGACCGCAGGCCGTCCGCCGAAACGCGGACGACCTGCAATCCGTAGTTGCCGACAACGGGTTCCAAGACTGGCACACTGAGTACGAAATCTCCGCACTTGATGTTGAGTACCTTGTTCACTACCGCGGCTCATCACCGAATGCAGTCGTGAACAACGCGCTCATCCGGGCAAAAGGTTACTCTCAGCGCTGGATGGCCGAAACCTCGTACTCAACAACGAAGCGCTCGCTCGGCTGGTATCGCCAGTTCCGTGAAATTGTCCTGATGTTCGCCCTCATCAACATAGAATCGCTGTGTGAGCCTCTGTGACCGTGGTTCAGCAACTATTCAACAGAGCAAAGGGTTCAATCCAGTAGTGCCGTTTTGACTTAAATACCAATATGACAATGTGTGAAGCTGAGCTACCTCTCCAGTCGTCCCTGAACAACGTTCGTCCGAACACGGAACCTAAATATGTTTTCCTCGGTGATATACACCCATGACACGTGAACCTAGACCGGACGATATCGACTGGGAATTCAAGGATCGCGATATTAAGATACTTCGAGAGCTGGCATCCGACCCTCAAATCTCGAGTCGCGAACTCGCGGATCTGCTCGAAGAAAAATACGATATTGACATCTCAAATGTTACGGTAAGCGAGACAATTCGAAAGATGCGAGAGTCCAGGATATTTCATGAGGCAATCCTCCCAAATGAAGAGTTTTACAACTTTGCTCTATTCGAATTTAAATTCTTCCCGTGGGGATTCAGTGATAATTGGAAGGAAGCGATGGAGCACATCATGAACGATGAGCACACTATGATGTATTTTATCTCTAACGGAGAATACCAGTGGAAAACTATTATGATGTTCCGAACACGTGAAGCGGAATCGAAGTGGATTCACGACTTCTACAGGGATTACGGCGACGTCGTCCTGAACGTTCGTAACTCTGTCGCACACAACATGCTGAAATTCAGAACCGACCCGAAGATCTTCGAACTGCTCGACGAATCTTGACATCCTCCCCGCGCTAAAGCGCGAGGATTCCTCCGTTGGGGGTTCGGCTACCGACCCACGGAGGCAACTTGCGGGTTCGTGCGCACTTCTTTGGGACTTTCGTGAGGGTGTGGTTTCCCCGACCAATCGTGGTCGTCCCACTCGAATCGCACAGGCCGTGCCATCGGCCTAACTTCGCAATCGCTGTTTTCTCGAAGGAACGTCTCTGATGCCGTGAGATCGGCGTGCCCCTCGAAACCGCACGGGCACGTCAGCGTATCCCCGTGGCGAACTGTCTCCTCGTGGTTGCCACACTCGGGGCACGTCTGACTCGTCCATGCTTCTGACTCGGTTTCGAGGGAGATACCGTACTCCTCACAGACACACGCGAGACGGTGGATGAACTTCTTGAACGCCCAGAAGTTGTGCGTCTTCTCGTTCACCCTGACCGACCAGTGCGTTTCTAGGACGTCGGTCAAATCACCCACGTACACTGTCACCACGCCTTCGTCGTACAACCGTTCAACGAGGTCGCGCACCAGCGCGTTCTGTGCGTGATCACGGCGTTTCGTCCGCTGTCGGTACAGCCGTCGAATCCGCTTGGAACTGTAGCGTCCCTCTCGGAGTTGCGACTGTAGACGGGCGATTTCGTCAGTCGTCTCGCGGAACCGTCCGAACAACTCTCGACCGTCGTAGAGGTACTGGGAACCAGTGGTCGTGGAACACGCGACGAGATTGTTTGCGCCAACGTCGAGGGCGGCTTCTTCGGAAGCCAGTGGTGAATCCAGTCGAGAATCAGGTACGGTGACTGGTTGGAAAGCCCTGAACGTGTCGCTAACCTCATCGTACTCAAGTTCCAGACGACCCTGTTTGCCGTCCCACTTCGGGTTGCCTCGGACTTCGAGGCGGAGTCGTTCGTGGTAGCCGAGTCCGTATTCGTCTTTCAGTTCTTGCCCGACGGGTATTTCGAGACGGCTACGCTTGCCCCACTGAATCGTGTACTGGTTGCATCGGATGTAGGTGCGGAGTTCGCGTCCGTCTTCCTCATTACCCCAGTACGACGGTGGATTAGCGTACTCGCCTTTCTCCTTGAGCGCGAAGAACGACCGCCACGCTTCGCTGTTCTTGCGCGTGACCTGTTGGACGGTGGCGCTTCCGACGACGCCGTTGTAGCGCCCTCGGTATTCGGAGGTGTCCCACACGTCGCCGTCACCGAAGTAGTTCTGACGGCGCTCGTAGGTCAGTTCGTTCCACAGGGAAGCGGAGGCGTCGAGTAGCCGTAGGAGACACTCTTTGTCGTTCTCGGTCTGTGGAACCACCTCGAAGGTGTTGACGCGCTTCATTCGTCGTCACCTTCCTGTTCAGCGATGTACTGTTCGACAGCGCCCTTCGAGGCACTTCCCGCTGTACCGACGTAGTAGGTACGAGTCCACTTCACGCGGTCGTCGTACCGCTGGTTATACTTCCGCGCCGAGATGCCCTTGACCCAGTTGACGATGAGGGACGGGGCGTTCTTTGGTGGACTTCCGATGAACAGGTGTACGTGGTCGGGCATAACCTCGGTCTCGGCCAGTTCGAGGTCTTTGTCCTCACAGACTTCCGCGAAGATGGTTTCGAGACGTTCCTTCATCTTCCCCGTCAGGTGCGAACGCCGAGACTTCGGCACGAACACTATGTGGTAGTAGAGTTCGTATTTCGCGTGACGGGTACTCTTTACCATCTATGTATACTATCACAGTCGGACGGCTTAAAAATCGTGTTGGAACCCCGTCTGTGCCGTCGTTGGCGGTTGAATACTGTTGGTCGGCTTCATCCCCGCCCTGAAGGACGAGGCTTTCGCCTCGAATTTTCCGTAAGTGGAGTCAGTTGGTGTTGTTAGTCAGCCACCGCTGGATTGCAAGTCCGACGATCGGGACGACTATCGTGATTACGAGCACAAGCGTCGCAAGCACGTTCACCTTCGGCGTGATCGTCGTTCGCACCATCGAGTAGATGACGACCGGAACCGTGGTCGTTTCCCGCTGTACCCAGAACTGCGAGGCGGTGAACTCGCCGAACGAGATAACAAACGAAAGAACCATCGCCGTGACAATTGCCGGCGCGACCTGTGGAAGCGTGATCTCCCGAAACGTCACCAATCGATCCGCACCAAGGGTCATCGCCGCATCCTCAAGCGTTTCATCGAAGAGGTAGAGACGACTGCGGACGATCAGGAACGCGTAAGGTAACGCGAGTAACGTGTGCATGACGATCAGCCACCAGATATTCCGATCCAGACCGATCTCTGCGAAGAAGCTCGTTGCCGCGATGCCAACGATCACTGGCGGGACGATCATCGGGGTTAGGAGTGCGATCGAGAGCGCCTTCTTCATGGGGAACGGCTTTCGGACGAATCCCATGGCGGTGAGTGTGCCGATCGCGCCCGCCAGTATCGCAGCGGCGATTCCGACCTGTGTACTCACCCAGACCGCGCTGAGAAACATGTCGTCCCTGAAGAACTCGACGTACCAGTCTAGTGTCAGTCCCCTCGGCGGAAAGGTCGCGATCCGTTGCGCACTAAAGGAGTTGACAACGACGACGATTAGCGGGAGGATCATGGTCAGGTAGACCAGCGCAGAGATGAGTCTAATCCCGTGCCAGTTCCAGTTCGTTTCGACATCGGATACATACTTGCGAATGCTCATAGCTGGGTCCCCTCGAGTGCTTCCTCGATGTCTGCTTTTCGACTGAACAGGTAGAGTATACCGACAATCATCGCCACGTAGACAAGCGACAGCGTCGCCGCGAACGGCCAGTTGAAGTCCTGGCTGAACACGGTCTCGATGACAGGTGCGATCAGTCGGTCATTGGTCCCGCCGAGTAACTGAGGTGCAAGATACGATCCCGCCGAGAGGATGAAGGTGAACAGGATTCCAGAGACGACACCAGGCCAGGAGAGTGGAAGCGTTACCTCCCGGAATGCCCGGGCGTCGCTTGCACCCAGGGTCTTCGCCGCCTGGATAATCTCCTCGTCGATCGTGCTGACGATCGAGTACACCGGCAGTACCATAAATGGCATGATGCTTACCGCCAGTCCGAGAATCATCCCGTGGGTCGTATAGAGGATCTCGACCGGTTGACCGACGACGCCGAGCCACAACAGGAAGTCGTTGAAGATTCCCTGTCGACCTAGGATCGGGATCCACGCATAGGTGCGGATCACGAGCGGGACCCAGAACTGGACAACGACGAGCCCCAACAGGATCGGCGTCCAGCGGCTCTTGGACCGTCCCAGGAAGTACCCGAGCGTGTAGCCGAACGGTAACACGATCAGCGTCGTCACGACGCCGATCAGCAGTGACCGAGCGATCACGCGATGATAGACGGACCCGTTGACGAACCGCCGGTAGTTCTCGAGTGTCGGTTCGTAGATGATGGTCCCGAACTCGCCTGCCCGGAATAAACTGAACGCGACGATGACAGTCATCGGCAGGAACAAGAACAGCAGTACCCATAGTAGCCCAGATCCCGGCGAGAGCAGGTAGCCGAACCGCTCACTCTCCATCAGTCGCTGCCGGATCGAATCGATTCGATTGGGTGCCTCTGCCGTCGTTGATGCGGTTTCGTTACTCATTGGTTCTCCTCAGACAAACTTCTCATGATCGGGATGAGGGGTTCGCGAGAGTACCTCGCGGCCGCGGTCGGTTACGAGTACCATATCTTCGAAGCGAACGCCGGCGACGTCTCGCCGGAACAGGCCCGGTTCGATCATAACGATCATGTTCTCCTCGAGCGTGACGTCCGCAGTCGGGCCCACATACGGCGGTTCGTGGGCGACGACACCGATGCCGTGGCCGATGTCGCCGTTGGTCAACCACTCCTCGTAGCCGAACTCGACAAAGACGTCGCGCGCGGCGTCGTACACCTCGCGACCGGTCGCGCCGGGTTCGATGGCGTCAATCGCCGCCTCGTGGGCCGCGAACGTCGCCTGATACATCGATCGCTGTTTGTCGGACGGCGTACCGGGGAACGCCATTCGGGCCAGTTCGCTGTAGTAGCCTTTCCACATCGGCCCTTCGTCAAGTTGGACGAACTCTCCCCGCCGGATGCGCTTTCTGGAGGGATACTCTTGGCAGCGCGACCAGCGGACGCCGGAGCTGACGATCGCCGGGAGGGCGTAAGCACCGGCTGCGCCGGCCGAGATCATGGCATCCATGATCGTTCCGGAGACCTCGCACTCGCGGACGCCAACCTCAACCGCCTCGATTCCGGCCTCGATCGCGAGTTCGGCGATCGAGAGCCCTTCGTCGATGAGCGCGATCTCCGCGTCCGTCTTGACAGCCCGTGCTTCGAAGAGCAGGTCACCCGCGTCACGCAGCCGGCACCCTGGGAGCGACACCTCGAGTTTCCGGGCGAACCGGTACTCCATGTGCGGATCGAGGGCGACAACGCCGTCCGCGACGTCGCGCTCCTCGAGCACCGTCGCGAACGTCTCCGCAGCCTCACCTTTCGTCGTCGAGAACGGGACGACATCCGCGAGCCAGTGGCGGTCATCAAGGTCCGCGGCCAGTCGAGGGGCGACGACGATCGTCGGATCTCCCATCCGGGTCACGACTACACCGTGTTCAGCCGATAGGGAAAAACTGTCGTAGGGGCCGTAGCCGGTGAGATATCGGAGGTTGTCGGACCGGTTCACGATCAGGGCGTCGACATCCGATTCAGCCATCCGTTCCTGTACCAGTTCAAGATTCTCCCGTGCGACTGGTTCAAGGACTCGGTGCAGTTCTTGGCGCTCGTAGTCATGGTGTCCCGTCTCGCCATGCTGGATCCGTGCGCCGGTCATCGCCCCTCCGCGGGAATCTCGGGTCGTTCCGACCCATCGGCCGATACCTGCGACGCCGTGTAGATGACGTCCGAAGGATCGATGCTCACCCAGACCTCGTTGTCGGGCTCGAGCATGCTCGCGTTCGCGTGGTGGTTCACCTGCATCGTCGTCCCGAACGCGGGGACGGACACGAAGTAGACGGCACCCTGTCCCTGGTAATCCACGCTCTCGATGGTTCCCCGGAAGGTGTTCTCGACTGCGGGTCGATCCGTACTGAGGGACGCGAGTTCGGTCCGGACGAAGACGGCGACGTCGTCGCCGTCGTCGAACCCGTCACGAGCCTCGACGATCATACTCGAGTCGCCGAACTGAACGTTGGGCGTCGACCTGAGTTGGAGGGTCCCGTCGATCCTGCTCGAGGTTCCGAGGAAGTCCGCGACAAACGGCGATGCTGGTCGCTCGTACGCCGTCTTCGGGTCGTCGTACTGCTCCAGACTACCGTCGTTCAATACCGCGATCCGGTCGCCCATCGAGAGCGCCTCCGTCTGGTTGTGGGTGACGTAGATCGTCGTGATGCCGGTTTCGCGCTGAATG
This sequence comes from Natronorubrum aibiense, assembly GCF_009392895.1. Taxonomy (GTDB): domain Archaea; phylum Halobacteriota; class Halobacteria; order Halobacteriales; family Natrialbaceae; genus Natronorubrum; species Natronorubrum aibiense. Next base: position 280,467 of record NZ_CP045489.1, read on the forward strand.
CGTTTGAGTTCGGTTCGCATCGTTCCCCGAAGCTTCTTGTCGAGGTTGGACAGCGGTTCATCCATCAACACGAGGTCGGGATCGAACGCGAGCGCTCGAGCGACGGCTACCCGTTGTTGTTGTCCGCCGCTGCACTCGTGTGGATACTCGTCCTCGTAGCCCTCGAGATTGATCATCGAGAGCATTTCGGCGACTCTCTCTTCGCGTTCGCGTTCGTCGGCGCCGCGCATCTTGAGCCCGAAGGCGATATTCTCCGCGATGGTCTTGTGCGGAAAGAGAGCATAGTCCTGGAAGACGACGCCGATATCGCGTTCGTACGGCGGGAGGTTCGTAAGGTCGGTTCCCTGCAGTCGGATCGATCCGGCCGTCGGCGTCTGGAGGCCAGCGATGTTGAGGAGTGTCGTCGTCTTCCCACAACCGCTCGGGCCGACGACCGTGACGAACTCCCCTTCCTCAACGGAAAAGGAAATTCCGTCGACGGCGACGGTCTCACCAAACGCCTTTCGTAAGTTGTTTATATCGAGAAATGACATGTTATATTTGTATGTATGTTTTCAGTCAGTGGAACAACTACTACGATTGGATACTCTCCCACTCCTCTGACCACTCGTCGGAGTGCTCCTCCTGGTATCCGGGGTCCAAGAAGGTAAGCCGTTCACCGCCCGTCGGATCGTAGTCGCCGAGGTTTTCGATCACATCAGACGTCGCGTCGGTCGCCGGCGGGTAGCCGAGCGCCTCCGCAAGCGGGACTAATACATCCTCGGTGAGTAAGAAGTCGAAGAACGCCATTGCAGTGCTTCGCTTATCGTCGTCGATTCCGGATACCATTGCCCAGTTGTCAGACCAGCCGTACGCACCCTCCTCCGGAATGACGTAATCGAGGTGGTCGTGGCCGTCGTCGATAGCGGCCTTGATTCGGCCGCCCCACGCTTCGCCGACGTACGCCTCGTTTTGCGCGTACATTCGGACGTGCTCGTCGCCCGTGGACCAGTAACTGGAGACCAGATCCTTTTGCTCGCGGACCGAATCCCAGACCCGTTGGATTCCGTCCTCGTAAGAGCCGTCGGCGCCGATCTCGTTGGGATCCATTCCGAGATAAAGGGCGGTCGTGAAGACGCGCACGAAGTCGGTCCCTTGCATGGTGATGCCGCCGGCGTTCGCCTCGTCCCAGCACGCTTCCCACGAGTCAAGTTCTCCGAGTTCGTCGCGGTTGTACGCCATCCCGATGGTTCCGTACACTGTCGGAATGCCGTGGACGTCGTCTCCGGCGTCGTAAACCGGGTTCTTGAACGTATCGGCGAGACTATCATAGTTATTGAGCTCACCCGTGTCGATCGGCTCCCAGACACCCTCGCTCGCACCCATGTACAGTGTGTTCGCGGATGTAATCGTCACGTGTGCGTCGGACTGACCAGACTGAATCTGATTATATCCGTCGAACTGATCGCTTATCTGGTTGACCTCGACGTTTACGTCTCTCTCCTCTTCGAACGCTGAGAACACCTCGCTTTCATACGAGTCGATGTAGTTTCCGCCGGTAACTTGAACGACGAACGGGTCACTCGAGCCACCGCCGATACAACCCGCAAGACCGGCGAGACCTGCAGCGCTAACGCCGCCGATCGATTGTAATACCCGACGTCGGCTCTGGCTTCCCCTCGAAGAGCTACCGGCGTCACCGACCGCCCCATTGAGAGATTCTCTCATTGTACACGAGTAGCATAGAGAAAGTGGATAATAAAACTTGCTACATTGATGCCGGATATGCGGAAATCATGATCGTCAGTTTGCCAAATTAGGCAATCAAGATAAAAGAAATAGGGCATAAAGCTTAACACCATTTGGGATAATTGGTGACTGATGGCACATCGCTATTCATCGCACCGACGAGTGACGGAGGTTGAAAATGAAACCGTATGACATTGAGACAGCGGCGAGCGAACGCGTCGAAGCCGCCGTCGATGAGATACGCGACGACGTCGTCGACTTCGCGGCCGATCTCGTTCGTGTTCGAAGCGTTCTGAACGAGGAACAACCCGCCCAGGAGCGCGTTCGAGATCAGCTCGAAGCGCTCGACCTCGAGGTCGAGGAGATCCGCGTCGACGAGGTTCCGGGAATCGAAGATCACGACGAGTATGTGGAACGCGATCTCTCGTCCGAGGACCGGCCGAACCTCCTTGCGACTCGCGAGGGAGCGGGCAACGGGCCGTCGTTGCTTTTCAACGGGCACGTCGACGTCGTCCCCGAAGGCGACCGTGAGGCGTGGTCGTTCGATCCGTTCGCCGGGACGGTCGAAGACAGACGGCTCCTCGGCCGGGGAGCATCGGACATGAAAGGGGGTGTCGCCGCGATGATCTTCGCGCTCGAGGCCCTCGATCGCGCGGGAATCGAACTGCTCGGCGACCTCTCTCTCAACACAGTCATCGAAGAGGAGTACGGCGGCTCGGGTGGGACGCTCGCGAGCGTCCTCGGAGGCGTCGACGCGGACGCAGTCGTGATCCCAGAACCGACGGGATTTGACACATGGATCGCGAACGACGGCGTCTCCTACTTCCGGGTGTCCGTCGAGGGGAAGAGTGCGCACGCGGCGGAGACCGACGCCGGCGTGAACGCGATCTCAAAGCTGTTGCCGATCTATCACGCGCTCGAGGACCTCCACGGCGAACGCAAGACGACGGTCCACGACGAGCTATTCGAGGAGTGGCACGAACACACGGTCTCGCTGAACCTTGGAACGATCCAGGGCGGCGACTGGGTCTCGAGCGTCCCCGACGAAGCGCACCTCGAGGCGCGGATCTCGCACGCGCCCGAAGAGACGCGCGAAGACCTCCGCGAGACAGTCGAGCGGACGGTCGAGCGGGCCGCCGAGGGAGATCCGTGGCTCGAAGAGTACCCGCCCGAGATCGAGTGGTTCGGCTGGCGCGGGCGGTCGGCGAAGATCGATCCCGACGAGCCGATCGTTCGGACCGTTGAGGACGTCGCTTCCGAGGCGCTAGGCCGGGAGAGCCACGCCAAGGGGTTCCCCGGCGGGATCGACTCGCGGTTCTTCGTCAACGAGAACGGGACGCCAGCCGTCTGTTTCGGGCCGGGCGCGTACAATATCCACGGCACCGACGAGTACCTCCCAGTCGCGGAACTTGAGGAACTCACGCTCGCGCTCGCGTTGACTGCCATGTCGTGGTGTGGCTACAGGGTGACGCCGGATGAGTCGTGACGGCGACTCGGTACCCCGTCGTTACGACGAACTCACGTGGTCCGATATCGACGACGCCGCGGCGAACGGTGCGATGGTCGTCGTTCCCGTCGGCGCGACCGAAGACCACGGTCCTCACCTCCCTCTGGACGTCGACCGTCGAATCGTCGAAGCGATCTGTGAACCGGCCGTCGCCGCCAGGGACGACGCGCTGTTGTTTCCGACGGTCGATCACGGCTACCTCCCCCATCACATGGACTTTCCGGGCGGAATCACGATCGACTGGCGCACGTTCGTCGACTACGTCATCGACGTCTGCGTCTCGCTCGCCCACCACGGGTTCGAGCGGATCCTGCTCGTCAACGGACACGGTTCGAACCACCACCTCCTTGAGCTGGCCAGCCGACAGGTGCTGCTCCAGTATCCCGACGTCCACTGCGCGATGCTCTCGTGGTGGGAGATCGACGAGGTCCGCGAGACCGCGAGCGCGGTTCGCGAGGCCGGCCCGCAGGGGTCGGCCCACGCCGGCGAGATGGAGACGTCGATCTACATGCATCTGTTCCCGGAGCGCGTCGACATGGACGCCGCCGTCCGCGACGTCGAGTATCCCGACAGTCGTCACTTCAACAACCTCGATCTCGCGGGCCAGACCCGTCCGGAGGACTCGACGCCCGTGACGATGCTGGGGTGGTGGTCGACAGTCTCAGAAACCGGCGTCATGGGCGACGCGACCGTTGCCACCCCCGAAACCGGCGAGCTACTCCTCGAGGCCGCGATCGAGGGGCTCGGCTCCGTCCTCGAGGAGTTCGCCAAACATCCGATCCGATCGATCGACGATCACCACGCGCGATCCGTAAATGACCGCGAATACGACCCTTTCAGACCGCGATGACACACACCATAGACGCTATCAACCAGCAGGACGGCATCGGTGACGAAATGGACGACCGCGAGAAGGTCATGGACCTCGCCACCGCGATCGAGAGATACGTAACCGACGGCTCGAGCATCGCCTTCGGCGGGATGGGCGGCCGCGATCCAGAGGCGGCCGCCCGCGAAATCGTCCGCCAGGGGACGACGGGACTGACCGTTCTCGACGACGCTCGAACGACCCTGCTCGATATCATGGTCGGTGCGGGCTGCGTCGACGAATACGTCGGCTCCTGGGTCGGGACGAGTCTCATCTCGCAGGGACACAACATCCGAAACGCAGTCGAGAACGACGTCCCCCACCACCTCGAGATGCGCGACGTCTCGAACTTCGGCTCCTCGCTGATGTTTCTCGCTGGGGCGATGGACCTCCCGTTCGTGCCGACACGATCGATGCTCGATACGGACATACCGACGTACAACGACGACCTTGAGGTGATAGAGGACCCGCTTGGGTCAGGTGATCCGCTCGTACTCGTCCCCCCGGCGCGCCCCGACGTCGCGGTTATCCACGTCCAGCGGTGCGATCCGATGGGAAACGCACAGATACTGGGCAACGTCGTCAACGATCACCTCAAGGCCCGGGCCGCCGAACACACAATAGTCACCTGTGAGGAACTCGTCCCGACCGAAGAGATCCAGCGGCGACCGGAGTTCACCCGCATCCCGTTCTACACGGTCGACGCGGTCGTTGAGGTTCCGTTTGGCTCCCATCCGTGGCACTGTTACGGGCAGTACTACGCCGACCTTCCGTTCTACCGGGAGTACGGTCTCCGATCGCAGGACTACGACGAGTTCTGCGAGTGGCTCGACGAGTGGATCTGCCCCCACGAAGAGTACCTCGAGAAAGTGGGTACCGATCGGTTGGCAACGCTTGAGCACATGGAACGGACGATCAACGGTGCCAGCCCCGTGGAGGGTGCCGATGAGTGACCGATCTACGGCGGGTGAGACCGCCGCGCCGGCCGAGGCGTCGGTGAACCCGGTTCGCGTCGATCGGCCAGATGCGACGGCCGACGACTACACGACGACCGAACTTCTTGCCGTCGCCGCCGCGCGCGAAATCGACGACGGTGAGACCGCGTTCATCGGTGTCGGTATGTCGCTGATGTCGGGCATCCTCGCGAAACACACCCACGCACCGGACTGTCAGCTCGTGACCGAATCGGGCTACATCGGCTCGTTCCCGCCGGGTGTGGTACAATCGATCTCTGATACCATTCTAGGGGTCGACGCGCTCGTTGCGACCGATCAGTGCGAAATCTTTATTGACAACCAGCGCGGGGCCTTCGACGTTGGAATCATCGGTGCGGGACAGATCGACAGCCGCGGCAACACGAACTCAACGGCGGTGATCGGCGACGCGACGTACGACCGGCCAAAAGTGCGGCTGCCCGGCTCCGGCGGGAGCAACGACATCATGACCTCCTGTGGCCGGACCGTCGTCATGATGCGCCAACAGCGCCGCGCGTTCACGACCAAGGTCGATTACATGACCGCGCCGGGTCACCTCGAGCGCCCCGGCCGGCGCGAGGAACTCGGCTTCGTCGGCGGCGGTCCCTGCGCGGTCGTCACGGATATGGCCGTCTTCGGCTTCGACGACGACGGTGAGATGGTCCTCGAAACGACCCATCCCGGCGTCAGCGTCGACGACGTCCGCGAGGAAGTCCAGTGGGACCTCCGCGTCGCCGACGACGTCCGGACGACACCGGAGCCGACGCGGGGAGAGGTCGCGATGTTGCGGGCCATCGACCCCGCGGACGTCGTCCTGCGGGGCACCGATTACGTCTACGAAGTCAGCTTCGAGGAGTGGAGCAGTACCGTCCTCGACCACTGGGAGCAACTTCGAACGGTTCAGAACGATACCAACAACTGAGACACAGACATGACGAAACACGAGAAAATCCAACGACAGACGAGAGCCGGAACCGACCTTGGGGGAATGTTCCCCCGCGCGTTCGCCGACGAGTTCGTCACCATCGTCCACGGCGACGGGCCGTGGGTCTGGGACGCGGACGAAAACCGATACCTCGACGCTATCTCCGGAAACCAGAACGTCAACATCGGCCACGGCCGCGAGGAGGTCGCCAAGGCCGCGAAAGAACAGCTCGAGCGCCTCGAGTATACTTCGAGTATGCTGTTCGCGAACGAACCCGCAATGGAGTACACCGAGAAGATCGCGGAGTTCACGCCCGACGGGTTCGAGAAGACGTGGCTTGTCTCAAGCGGCTCCGAGGCGAATGAGAGCGCGATCAAGATGGCCCGACAGTATCACTACGAACGGGGGAACCAGGGCAAGTACAAGGTAATCTCTCGCCGTCGGAGCTATCACGGAAACACTGCCGGCGCGATGGCAGTGTCGGGATTTCCGGCCCGGAAGACGAAGATGGAGCCGCTGTTCGCGAACTTCCCAAAAGCGCCGAGCGCAACGCCGTACCGCTGTGAGCGCTGCGATGCGGACGGCGGGCACGCTTGCGGCGTCGAGTGTGCAAATGCTGTCGAGCGACTCATTCAGGACGAAGGACCGGAGACGGTCTCGGCGTTCATCACGGAGCCGGTCACCGGTGCGGCCAACGCCGGCGCCTATCCCCACGATGGCTACTTCGAGCGGATCCGCGAGATCTGTGACGAGTACGACGTGCTATTCATCGTAGACGAAGTCATGGCCGGGTTCGGGCGGACCGGAGAGAACTTCGCGATCGAGCACTGGAACGTCACGCCTGACATCATCACCGGTGCAAAGGGAATGAGCGGCGGTTACTCGCCCATCGGCGGCACGATGCCCCACCGCCGTATCGCGGAAGTCTTCGAGGGTGTCGAAGACGGTTTTCAGCACGGCCACACTTTCTGTTTCAACCCGGCTTCGGCCGCGATCGGCACGGCCGTCCTCGAGTACATGGACGACCACGACCTCGTGGACAACGCCCGCAAGGTCGGCGCGCATCTCCACGACCGGTGCGAGGAGTTCTACGAGTACGACTTCGTCGGCGACGTCCGCGGGAAGGGGCTGATGATCGGCGTGGAGTTCGTCGGCGATCGAGAGACCAAGGAACCGCTCCCGGAGACCGGTTCGGAGTTCCAGTCACTCCTGTTCGAGGCGGGACTGGATAACGGGATCGTCACCTACCCCGGCGGCGGCCACGTCGACGGACAGTACGGCGATCACGTGCTGATCACGCCGCCGCTGACGATCGACGACGAACTCGCCGACGAGGTCGCCAACCGGATGCACGCGACCTTCGCGGATGTCGGATCGGCGCTCGGACGGTAACCGCGCTTTGGCCCCGAATAGGCCGTTATCAGTTGATCCGCCGCTCCTCGTCCGCCCAGTATCGCTCACGCAGCGCCTCCCTGTCGATTTTCCCGTACGGCGTCGTAGGAAGCGTTTCGAACACGTCGACGGACTTCGGTCGCTTGTAGCTCGCCAGCCGCTCGCCGGCGAACGCGAGAAGGTCGTCGACATCGATATCCCGTCTCTCCGCCGGGACGACGATCGCGTGGACGGCCTCACCCCAGTCTTCATGTGGGACGCCGATGACGGCGACGTCGCCGACGGCCCCGTGCTCACCGAGCGCGTGCTCGACCTCGCCGGTGTAGACGTTCATGCCGCCGGTGACGACGACGTCGCTGCGTCGGTCGAGCAGGTAGAGGTAGCCGTCGTCGTCAATCCGGCCGACGTCGCCGGTCCGAACCCAGCCGTCAACGAGCGTCTCGTCGGTCGCTTCCGGTAGCTCGAAGTAACCATCGAAGGCATAGGGGGCCCGCACGAGCAGTTCGCCCACTTCGTCGGTTCCGAGGTCCTCCCCGGTGTCAGGATCGACAACTTTCACGTCCGAGAGCAGACAGGGCTGCCCGGCCGATCGCAATAGTCGTTCGTCGCCGTCCTCGAGCACGCGGGCATGATCGCGCCGGTCAAGCGTGGTGATGAGGTTCGGGACCTCGGTCTGTCCGTAAAACTGGGTGAGAATTGGCCCGAGTCGGTCGAGGGCGTCCTGCAACCGGTCGGGACAGATCGGTGCGGCCCCGTAGATCACGTTCTCGAGCGAGGAGACGTCGTGGGCCGCGAGCGGCCCGTCCAGCAGCCTGTAAAGCATCGTCGGGACGAGAAAGGTCCACGTCACACCGTGGGTTTCGACGGCTGCACAGAAATCGGTCTCGTCGAACCCGCGGCGGAGAACGACCGTCCCGCCCGCGATCAATGTCGCGAGGAGAAATGTTCCCGCGGAGTGGGAGATAGGCGTCGCGACGAGTCCGGTGTCGTCGCTCGAGAAGCCGAGATCGGCGGGGTGGGCGAGCAGGTTCGTCGCCAGACAGGACTGCGTGTAGCAGACGCCTTTTGGGTCGCCCGTCGTCCCGCCGGTGTAGAAGTGGCCGGCGATGGCGTCTGGTTCGACCGACACGGACGGGCTATCCGCGGCCGTTCCGTCCTCGAGCCGCGCCGCAGAACGCCAGCCGGTCGGCGGATCCGTCGATTCGATGGCGACGCATACCGGTCGCGTCGGTAGGTCCTCGACGAGGTCCTCGACGTCGTCGAGGCGAGACGCGTCACAGACGACGACGGCCGGTTCGGCGTCCGAGAGGATGTAATCGATCTCCGTCACGGAGAGATCGGGATTGATCGGGAGCCGCGCCGCACCCGTCTTGTACGTAGCGATATCGACGATCGGTGCCTCAAGCCGATTAGGGAGGATCATCGCCACGCGCTCTTCGGGCTCAAGTCCGAACTCGAGGAAGGCGTTAGCGAGCGCGTCCGAGCGCCGATCCAGTTCGCCGTACGTAAGCGAACCGGTTTCGTCTCGCAGCGCGATCCGCTCGGGACGCCGGGAGATTGTGGTCGTGAGAAGTGACGGGAGTGTTTGAACGCTCATTCGAGTATCTGGCTGCATAGTTGTTCTCTGTGATGAACGTTCCGACCAGACCTACTCAAACTGACGGTCGGAGCCGAATTTTCGCAACTCGTTCGAGTTTTACGAGAGGTGCCCGGAACTCGTCGAGAGCGTACTCGAGCTAGTCGCGCGAAATCGAAAGCGGCGGCTGGAAGCGCATGACGTTCTTGTAGTAGCTACCGACGACCATCACGATGTTCGACTCGTCGCGGAGGTGCTTGTTGACGGCCGCCGCCAGGTCGCTGTCTGGCCGCAGGGCGATATTTTGTGGCCTCGGCGTCCCCGGCTTGACGAGTTCAATGCCCCACATCAGCCCGAGTCAACGCGTCTGTCCAACGACGTCGAACTCCGCTTCGAGTGCCGCGAGTTTGGACACGAGCGGCGATGGAATTCGAGGTGCAGTCGATCGTGGTAGTGATAGTATTATCGTTGACACGCTTGGACTGGGGAACGTCCCTGAAGACATGGCTACTGCCGTCAAAGATGCAATCAAAATGGGCGTCACAGTTGCCGTTACGACACGGTGCCGGAACGGCATCGTCTCTGATGTCTACGGCTCTGCCGTCAGCGGGTCGCTCTGAGCTTCGTGTGTCCAATTCCAAATTACACCGTAAGAACGATCAATGCCGAGTAATTCGGTGACTGCGACGACCTCCTGTACTGACAATTCCATTGAATGCAGAGGCACCCAAACACCCTAATGGATGTCGGAGTGCGCACATTCACTCATATCTCATCACAATCCACGTCTAAGGTCTCTCTGAACAGGTTTGAGAGTTGCATGGATACTTTTCGCTACGACTTGCTCACTTCTCAAATTCCCTTAACTAGACAGTGCCACGACCACAGTGTCATCACGATCATGAATTGTTATACTTATAGAAGAAGAGATATTATATTTGTTGTCAAATAATACCACAGCTGCCAAATAGTGTCTGTATTGAATTATATTAAAAATCATTATCCATAAGCCCATTGAGAGCTAGTCAACTATCCAAAACGGGGGTCACAAAATAAATCTACAACTGAAATTACTGCACAGATACGTCACGGCAAATAAGTACTGCCTGACTCAGCAAATACTCCTGGCCATATGTTATTGCAATATAATCCGAACAAATGTCGCCGCATAGTCTATAATTTTATTATAATTTGAAAATCTTTACGCAAGGCACGTGGTGGAATGATGTTGACGATACCACGATTCATGAGTAACTGATCGACATACGTTATCATCTCTATTTCATGTTTAGATATAAATAACAGATAATCATCATAGCTCTAGAAGGGTATTTTAAAATATATAATGGCAAAACACGCAGATCACACACCATTTGAACGACGAACGAGGATACAGATCAAGCTCAGATCCATCGTTCTTCGATCATCTCCGTGTCAGACAAAAGGAACTCTCCGCCGATGCCGTCTTCGATTCCGCTCCGATACACGTGTTCCGCAATGGCGATATCGATCGACCCGAGCCCTATCAGGGTGAAGACAGCGCGGTCGTCCTCCCGTATCCGTCCGTCGTATCCACCGTCAATCATTTTTCCAATTGTCGCATCTACATTGGACTATGTCAGTTCGTTCCGGTCGAGCTGGTTTTATCATAGATAACCAAACTTTCCTGTTTCAACTCCTTCGATTTACTGACTTCCGCGATATTGTATAGCGATTCAACACAGCCCCTATGCTCGAATCGTCTGGCCGGGTAGTGCGCCAGTCACTTCATTATCGCAAACGACGAACTCTCCGTTGACGAGAACATGGGGAATTCCCTTCGGATACCGTCGTGGGTTTTCGTAGTCGGCAGTAGTGGAGACGAGTCGCGGATCAAATACCACGAGATCGGCATCCATACCAGGTCGGATGAGTCCTTTATTCGAGAGACCCATGATTCGGGCGGGCAGTGACGTCATTTTCCGAACAACTTCTTCAAGGGAGAGAAGGCTTTCTTCACGAACGTACTTTTCCAGGATCTTCGGGAACGTACCGTAAACGCGCGGGTGGGGCTTTCCACTTCCGAATAAACCGTCAGTACCGACAGAAACGAGTTCATCTCGAACAATATGCTGAACCGATTCCTCACGTAGTTGGTGGAGTGTGATCGTTACTTGCAGGTCTTCTTCGATGAGGAGGTCACAAACTACGAAAACGGGATTGGAATCTCTTTCATTGGCTATTGATGCGATCGACCGACCAAGACAGTGTTCGTTGGTTTCGGATTCGAGACTCGCGATTGCGATATTTTCCCAGCCGGTATACGGGCCCGGATTGTGCCAATTGTCGAGTCTCCAGTTTTCAATATCGGCCTTGATCTGCTGACGCGTTTCGCTGTCTCGAAGTAACTCGACCGTTTCTGTCGAATCGCCGGTTTTCACCCACGGTGGGAGAAGTGCTTGGAGCATGGTGCTCCCCGCAGTATAGGGATACTGATCGGCGGTGTAATCGATTCCCCGGTCACGTGCATATCGCATGAGGTCAGTCGCCCGTTCGGCAGTTTCGTACAGTGGTGGGCCAGTAACTTTGAAATGCGAATGATGAAGCGGAATACCAAGCTCCGCTCCAATATCCATGAACTCGTCGAATGCCTCCCATATCTCGAACCGTTCATTCCGAATATGTGCGACGTATGGACGTCGATAAGGAACAAGTCGCTCTCCTAATGCCCGGATTTCCTCAGTCGTCGCGTTAAACTGCGGAGAGTACACCAACCCCGTCGAGAGACCAACTGCACCATCCTCGAGTGATTCACGAAGGAACCATTCTGTAAGATCGGCCGTAGCCGTCAAGTAGAGCCGTATATGGAGGGTTTTGTTTGCCTCTGGTTCAACCGCGGTGTACAGCCAATACCAATAGTCGTTGATTTGAACCACCGTTTTGTCGAGCGCAATGTGATTCGGATCAATGTCAGCTGCCGGCTGTAGATCGCATTTGTGAACCCAATCGTGGATCGATTTTCGACTGTGTTCGACACCAAACTTCTCCAATTTTCGAACAGTATTTGAAAGAGAGAATCCAGCAAAATGGAGTCGAATACCGCGTTCCATTAGCTGCGGCGGTGTCCGCTCTCGCTCCACAAAACTCAAATCGATCCAGTCGCTACATCCACTGAGGCGGTCGATTTGGGCATAGAGCACCACAAAATCGTACTCCTCACTTTTTACGCTTAACGAAACAGCGTCTCGTAACTCGAGAACGACGCCTCCGGCAAAAAACTCGACCGAAGCACACGTTGCCAACAGTGATTCAACGTACGCGCCGGTAACTGGAACGGCCAAATGGCCGAAGGCTGTCGGTTATCGGCAGCAATTCAGTCGAGCACTCGCTGCAGATCGGTGGCAACGTCGCCGATGAGTTCGCGGCCTCGAGTCAAGTCCATCGGTTCGACGAGCATCTGGACGATCCCGTGGATCGCGTCGTCGTAGTGGTGATGTGTGACGTCCACGCCGGCGTCTTCGAGGCGGGCTGCGTAGGCGGCACCCTCGTCACAGAGGGGATCGAACCCACAGGTAGCGACGGTCGCAGACGGAAGCCCCTCGAGGCTCTCGGCTTTCAGCGGCGACGCATACGGACTCATCGCGTCGATGTCGTCTCTGAGGTAGTGTTCCCAGAACCATTCCATGTCGGCTTTTGTGAGGAGGTATCCCTCTGCGTTCTCTTGGTAAGACGTGGTGTCGAACTCGTGGTCCGTGACGGGGTAGATGAGTACCTGATGGTCAAATGTCGGCCCATCGCGTTCGCGGGCTAGTAGTGTGACGGCTGCGGCGAGATTCCCACCCGCGCTATCGCCCCCGATCGCGACGTTGTCCGTATCGATCTGCATCGGTTCCGCAGTATCGAACACCCACTCGGCGGCGGTGTAACAGTCTTCCACCGGCGTCGGGAACTCATACTCGGGTGCGAGTCGGTAGTCGACCGAAACGACCATGCAGTCAGCTTTGTTGGTGATTGCCCGACAGGTCGCATCGTATAGGTCGATATCGCCAACGACCCAGCCGCCACCGTGGAGATACAGGAACGTTGGGTAGGGGCCCTCTCCCTCCGGAACGTATACGCGGATTGGGATTCCCTCGTCACCGATCTTCAGATCCATCGTGTCTCCGACGGGCTCTGGCTCCTCCCGTGTCGGGAACATGGCGCTGATCATTTCCCTCGCTCCCTCCGGTGAAAGCGAGTTAAACGTCGGTGCCGGGGCTGCTCCCATCTGCTCGAGGAGCCCCGAAATTTCCTGATGTGGTTCGTCCGCAGCCGTCACTTCTACCGGTGTCTTCGAGGACATCATTGTCGAATGTCAACGCCACCCACAATAAACGTGTTGATCTGTCATGCTAAATACCAATCATCGCTGTCTCCTCGGTCAACGGATACCACCACTGGACCGTAGAAGGACCGTTGATGCTGACTGGTTCGATCCGCGGTTACTGGCTCACTGCCAGAGGCATGCGTTCATCGGGCTGTTCGAGTTTCAGGACAAGATATATATAGACCTATGATGATGTCAATGTATGGCGATATCATGCCATATTTGTAGCAGTACCGTTCTCGAAAACGGCGGTTCGATTGCGGAAACCACCGACGGCTTCGAATGTGCAGATTGCGGTGAAGTGACCTGTGCCGGGTGTAAATCGCTCGGTGTCGCGATGAGTTCCGATCACTGTCAACGCTGTCGTGGCTAGGTGTGCGTTGGTATACAGTAGTGCGAGATGTCACACCAGTGTCAATCGGGGACCGATACCAGCAGTCAGGCCGGGAATGAACTGTTCAAGTCGGCTGTCATCTCAGACGAGGATCTCCCGTTCTTCGATCCAGCTCGGTATGGGTACTGCTGTAGTCGGTGCGTTTCTCGAGCCACTATGCTATGCGTTGAATAAGTGACCGTCCACTGTACACACTGACTTGGATCCAGCAATAATGCCACTCGGAGTGACACCAAAAAACGGGCCGCAGGAGGAATTCGCCGACTAATCGCCTTCCATTACGCTCAGCCGAGGTTGCTCTCCCTGTCGTCCGAGGTCCTGGGCGGACTCGGTCAGTTCGAAACCTTCGTAGTCCTTTTCCGCGGCCTCGAGGATCGTATCGTGATAGACGTCAACGCCACCGACGTACGGTGTGAAGACGCGGGGTTTCCCGGGAACGTTGTCACCCATGTACCATGAATCGGCTTCGGTGTACAGCGTCGACTCGCCGACCTGTCGGTTGTGTTCGGTCCAGGCGTCTTCTGCGTTCTTCGTCGGTTCGATGAGCCGCACGTCCCGGTCAACGAGTGACTTGATCGTCTCGGAGACCCACTCGACGTGGTGTTCGATCGAGACCGGCATGTTGCTCAGCACCGACGGACTCTGCGGGCCGGTAATTGTGAACATGTTGGGGAAGCCGTGGACAGACAGGCCGAGATAGGTCTTCGGGCCGTCGCTCCACTTCTCCTCCAGCGTCAATCCGTCTCGGCCGCGGATATCCATCTGCAGCAGCGTTCCAGTCATCGCGTCGAACCCGGTCGCGTAGATGATCGTATCGAACTCGTAGTCGGCGTCGGTCGTCCGAACCCCCTCCGGCGTGATCCGTTCGATCGGTGTTTCGAGGACGTCAATCAGGTCTACATTGTCGCGGTTGAACGTCTCGTAGTAGTTCGTATGAAGCGGCGGGCGCTTGGTCGCGTAGTAGTGATCCGTCGGCACGAGCTTCTCGGCGAGCTCCGGATCGTCGACCGTCTCGCGGATCCTGTCGCGAATGAACTCGGAGACGTACTCGTTGGTCTCTGGATTGGTGATAAGATCGCCGAACGTGAGCATGTACCGGAAGCCGCCTTCCTCCCAGCGGGGTTGCAATAGTTCTTCGACCTCTTCCCTGGAGAGTCCTTCTGCAGTTTCGTGTGCTGCCTCGAAGGGGTGCCCGAAGCCGGAGTTGTGGGCTTTCTCGAGGATTTCGTCGTAGTTTCGTTTGATCTCTTCCCGATCCTCGTCATCGAGTGGCCGGTTCCGTGCCGGAACGGCGTAGTTCGGCGTCCGCTGGAAGACGGTTAGCTCGCCTGCTTCCGGTGCGACTTCCGGAATGACCTGGATGCCGGTTGCCCCTGTCCCAATTATTGCGACCCGCTTGCCACTGAAGTCGACTGGCTCGTGGGGCCACTTTCCGGTGTGGTACCAGTCGCCTTCGAATGAATCGACGCCGTCGAAATCGGGGATGAACGGTTTGGAGAGACAGCCGACCGCCGACACGAAGTACTGGGCGGTCTCCTGTGAGCCGTCGTCGGTTGTGATCTCCCACCGGCCACCAGCTTCGTCGAAGACCGCCGACGTCACCTCTCGTTTGAAGTCGATGTCCCGTCGCAAGTCGAGGTGATCCGCGACGAATCTGAGGTACTCGAGCACCTCGGGTTGTTCGGGATATCGTTCGCTCCAGTCCCATTCCTCCAGGATTTCGTCGTTAAAGGAATAACAGTAGACGTGACTTTCGCTGTCGCAACGAGCGCCGGGATACCGGTTCCAGTACCAGGTGCCGCCGACGTCGTCCGCTTTCTCGATTACTTTGACCGAGAGATCGAACTCGTCTCGCAGGCGGTGGAGCAGGTACAGACCGGAGAAGCCAGCGCCGACGACGATCGCATCGTAGTCCGTTTCTGCAGTCTCTGCCGTTACTGCCGATTCATGTGTGTTGTTCTCACTCATGGCATCGTCCAACAGTGTCTGTCAACGCACTGGGCAATAAAGTTACTGGTGAACTCGATCCCGAACGGCACACGAAAAGCCGCTTCGACTGACCCGACTATCACGTTGTATACAGATCGTCGAAGTCGTACTTCACCAGTCGGTGCTCGACTTCTTGTACGGTTCGATCGAGTAGATCCGTCAGCTCCGTCCGCGCCTGCTGGTCATCCAGTCGGTGGCGAATCGTACTGATCATCAGCGAGCCGTGAATTTCGCTACCCGTCTTTACGGGAGCCGCTACCGCCCAGATATTTTCGTGTGTCTGTCCATCGTCGACGAGGAGTCGCTGATTCGTGATCGCCTCGAGTTCTCGCTCGAGTTCGTCTCGACGCTGCGTATCGAGATCGTCCGTCTTGAGGATATCTTGTCTAAATTCGTCCGGCATATGGGCCAGGATGACCTTCCCTTGCGGGGATCTCGTTAGGTGAAACGATTCGCCGAGAAATCGCGTTGGCGTCTCCACGGCGAAATGGCTATTCGCCTCGTGAATCATCACGGCGCTGTGTTTCTCTCTGACGAAGACGGAGAGGTACTCGTTGATCACCTTCGCCAGTAGATCTATCGGTTCGATCGCCGCGTGCATGACCGGGTACGAGTTTCGAATCATCCGACCGTACTTGAGGAAAGTTAAACTGAGTTGATATTTTCCATCGTTCTCGACAATGTAACCTTTGTTTTCCAACGTTTTAAGATAGTTATAAATAGAGCTAACAGATAGGTCGATATCCTCGGAAAGTTCTGTACAGGTTGGCTGGTTTCTCTCCGCTATCGCTTCCAGAATAGCAAAAATGTTTTGCGCCGTTTTGATGTTCTTTGTCTGTGTTGTCATGACATGCCATACAATATTATGCCTTATATAAGTTAGTGACACATGTATCCGCCCTGCAGACGTGATGTTTGTACAATACTGGAATTGTCATTACTGACGCTTCTCTCGGGTGAAAAGGAGGGATAAGGCTTGAAGCCGGTAAGTAAAATCCACCACGAATCGAATAGCACCGATTCAAAATATTACAACAATACGTATGTAAACACCCCATCGATGGGCTGTTCTGTGACTTTCGTACGACGATCGAGACGCTCTTGTCGGCGGGCGAGGTCCGTTCTGACCCTCCGATATGTTCTCTCATCTCAGTGCCATACTCCTATCGTCTCTTGAACCAACGAGTTGCTGGGGCACCGTCTAGTTAGCGCAGTTTGAGGAACGAGCAGGTCGTAGAGTTAGTTTGGAATGTTGCTCGCAGACCTGCTCAGCGAGTGCTACGCAGTGGAATTTGATGAAGTTTGGGAGCGTGAGCGGACGGCGACGCCCGTCAGGGTGTTCGCCGTCCGCCTCCATTCAACCGGTTGTTCACTCCGAGAGACACAAGTGATTCTTCGCTTGATCGGCGTAGAACGCACTCATCAAGCGATCTGGCATTGGATACATCGGCTGGCTAACAGCGTGCTAGACCCGCCGACAGCTTCGCCGTCGCGGGTCGCAGTTGATGAGACTGCTGTCAAGATCAACGGCGACTGGTCTTGGGTGTACACTGCAATATACCTAGACTCGCAGCTACTTCTTGATGTCGCAGTGTTCGGACGGCGAGGTACCGATCCAGCTGCTGCGTTCCTGTATCGACTAAACGAGAAACACGATCTCGACGACACGGTGTTTCTCATCGATGGCTATGGATATCTGACTTCCCTCTTCCGATTGGGATTGAGCGGTCAGCTTGACTACGTCGAGAGAAACCTGATCGAAAAGTGGTTTCATACCCTTAAGATACGGGTTGACCACTTCCATAATTCGTGGGTGGACAGTCAGTCAAGTGTTAGGGAATGCCTTGAACATTTCATACACTACTATAACACACAACGACCACATCAGTCACTCAACGGACAAACGCCAGCGAGGGTTTCAAACTAGACAGTGCCCAAAAACGCATAAGCTACAATTCTAACTTGAGCCAATCATTCCAATCGATTATCCGTAACATGCTCGACTTCAGGCGTGGATAGAAGGCAGGCACGTCAGAAATAATCGGTTGGATTTCTCATTCAAAGGACTTTACTTCACGACCGCTTCTCGCGGACTAGCCGTTCAATACAGGTGAATGAGTGAATGGCGTAGGGAATTTCACGTAGATGGTCACAAAAAATTATAGCAAAAGAAGGTGAAAAGCCTCTATGGCCGATGGTGAACGTAAAAGAGCAATCGCCAAATGTTGCTCTTGCAGTTCTGCCTATGCTGTTAACGTATGGACTGACGGAACGATTCAGCCCATTGGAAGAAGCAGTTGTGGTTGTGGCTCAACCGAATTTCAAATTATAGAATCTTCTTCCGACACCTCCATTCAAGATGAGAAGATTGACTGACCAGATTGTTCGATAAGCACGCTGTACTTATCGGATGTTCTCTGTTCAGGGTTTCATCAAGATACATACTAATATATAAGACGTTTATTCGTCTTTAGCTAAGACTCACACCTCGGTTGCGTAGCGGTAGCGAGCGTCTCTTGTAACACTGGCCGTTGCTGGTGGATCTTCTGTGCGTCGTCGATCAGTCGGTCGAGCAGCGGTGGCGGCGAGTAGCCGAGATATTCGCTGAGTTCGTGGAGGATGAGCTAGGCGTGCGACCGAAAGGTCGCCGCCCAGCGTTCTGGCGGAAACACGATCTCATCGTCCGCCTGTTCGGTGACCAGATCGAGCAACTCACGACTAACAAGCAGCGACAGCAACGCCGCGTACAACAGAATTTCGACGACATGCTCCTTCGTCGTATCGAACTCGTCCAGTTCGTACTGCGTCTTCAACTCCCGAAACAGCAACTCCACCTCCCACCGACAGCGATAGATCGTCCTTAGATCCGATGGCAGAAATTCTTCTCTCGGTAGATTCGTGATATACAGGTGGTAGTCGTCGGCGTCCTCTTTGCGGACGCCGACGACGCGAAACTGCTTCCTATCGCGTGATTGCGTTCCTCCGTACGGTCTTCGGTCGAACTCGGCTTCGACTTCCACGTCGATGTACTCGCGGTGCAGGTTATCCACAACATCGTGGATCTGCTCACCATCCAAGGGAATGGCGCGCCCGCGCCATTCCCGTAATTCCTCTGTTATCACCGGGTTTGCACTCTCTTTCAGCCGGCTCACGAAGTAGCCGCCGTTCTCGTCGATCAACGCGAAGCGGCGGTACTTGAAGTAGGCTCGATCGAACAGAACGAGTCGATCTTCGAGCCACGATCCTGTGTTAAACAGCGTGCTGTCGTGCGTTTTCTCGTCAGTCACGTCGAGCCGTTCTATCGTCTGCTCGGTGGCATTGTGGAGCAGGTGGAGCTTCGCTCCAGCCTGCTCCTCTTTCCGGGCTTCGTACTCTTTGGAGAGAAACTCGTGCAACCGCAGGACGGTTCCATCAGCGATCATCACGTCCCTGAAGCGGTCGATATCGGCGTCAACAGTGTCAGGGACAGCGACCTCGTCGAGGCCGTGCTCGACGAGGTCACGGAAGTACTCTGCGAGAGACGGCGTCAACCGGTGATAGAAGCCGCCGGGAGAGATCGTTTCGTCGGCTGTCGAGTTGTAGCTGCGTCTGAAGCCAGCGAGTGTTCGGCTTTCGCCTGCGGCGAAGCCGAACACGAATGCCCAGACGAAGGCGGGGATCTGGAGCTTGCGGTCACGTTCGACCACGCCGAGTTCCTCGGCGTGCTCTTCAAGGAACTCGGAGGGAAACAGTGTAGTGAGCCGACGCATAATCCGAGATGAGGAGGCATTGGTGGACACAGCCGTTGCCTCCTCATTTCTCTCGAAAAGATGCCTCGATAAGCCGCCGCTGTCACG